>JAKAOO010000216.1 GCA_021812165.1 Pseudomonadota bacterium
GCTTCAAGACGGCGTAGCACGGGGGGCAGATTTTCGCGCAACCAAGGCTTTCGGCTTGCCCGCTCAGCGTCTTTTTCGTGCTACGATCCGGTAGTCGTCGTGCGGGCCAACATGGAAAAGTTCGCTGTAGCGGCCGTCCTCGTCTTTCTTCTGGACGTAAAAGACACGCACTGCCGTCGTCACACGAAAGGACCAGATCCCCTGCAGCCCTTTTTTGCGCTCGGGCTGCAAAGCGTGTTCCGCGGTTCTGCCGATGAAGTTCCCGACCGCATCAATGGTCTGATCGCGGAGTTCCGGCGTTAGCTGACGCAGGGCTCTGTCGAAACCCGGCGCGGTTTTCACGCGCCTCGGCTTCATTCGCCGCTGATTTGGTGCAGATAGCGCTCCATCTCATCGGCATCGGAGAATATCGGGCTACCCGTCTCTCCGGCGGCGGCCCGTCTCTCGGAGGCGAGCTTCAGCAGGCGAATTCTCAAATTCTGATAAAGCTCGAGCCAAGCTTGGTCAATCTCGATGTTTTGCTCCGACCAGAGCCTCAACGAGCGTGTGACTTCCGTATCGGGTAGATCGCGGCTCCGGTCTATGTTGCTTCGGAACTGCTCGATCTGAGAGAGCAGGGTTTCTGCCACTTGCTGTTCCGCCTCGCCGACTGCGCCCGCCAGCCCCTCCAAGTCTCGAGGGCTGAGCCGAGGATCTTCCGCTTGGTGAAAGAGGGTCTCGAGGCGGCGGCTTTGCTGCTTGAAGGCGATACGATGCTGTCTGAGAACAGGACGAGCTTTGGCCAGGATCTCGGCGAGACGGCGCCATTGATCCTCGCCGACGTCAAGCGGCTCTCTTCCGAGTGCCAAGACCGGCGGGGGAATGACGTACCCGGAGACCGCGATCGAGCTGAGCGCGGAGTATTCCACCATCTCCTTACTCCTAGAGACCCGGCCTCGATCGCCCACTGGCGCGAAGCTCGCCCCCTCGCTCCCCTGTGTTAGTACCCTTCGCGCTCCATGCGCTTGCGCAAGAGCTTGCGGTAGCGGCGGATGGCTTCGGCGCGCTCGCGGGCCCGCCGCTCCGAGGGTTTCTCGTAAGACCGCCGCAGCTTCATCTCCCGGAATACTCCTTCGCGTTGCAATTTCTTTTTGAGGGCTCGCAGAGCCTGGTCGACGTTGTTGTCGCGAACGAGAACTTGCACCGGGTTGATCCTCCTCGACCATCGAAGGGTTGCTGATCGGCATTACGTAGCATCCCTTTGACGCCTTCTCAAGAACGCTCGAACACTGCGCCCGCTTCCCTTGAGAGCAGCGGCGCAGAAGCCTATATCGCGGCGATGGCGCTTCGCAAAATCGCCCGCATGGGCAATCCCGTTCTGCGCGCTCCGGCTGCGGCCGTCGAAGATCCGCAAGCGGCGGCCGTGGCGTATCTCGCCCGCGACATGATCGCAACGATGGAAGACGCGGGCGGCACCGGCATCGCCGCGCCGCAGGTCTATGAGCCCTTACGCATCATCGTCTTCCGCGTCCCGCAGGAACGGGTGAGCGAACTCGCGGGGGATTTGCCCCAGGAGCGGACGGTTCTCGTCAATCCGTTTGTCGAGCCGCTCGGGCGCGAGCGCACTCTCGCTTGGGAAGGCTGCCTCTCGGTTCCGGGGCTGCGAGGAGTGGTGCCGCGATACTCAAAGATCGGCTATCGCGGGACGACCCTCGAAGGCAAGGCGATCGAGCGCGAAGTAACCGGCTTTCACGCCCGTCTCGTTCAGCACGAATGCGATCATTTGGACGGCGTCCTCTATCCGCAGCGGATGACCGATCACCGCCTCTTCGCCTTTCTCGACGAGCTGGAGCGGCACCCGATCGATCTCGCCGCCTTTCTCGCCGGAAAAGGAGAAAGGGAGTGAGGAGTCCGCTCGCTCTTCAACTGCGCGAGCGCCTCGTCGAAGCGATCCTGCCGGAAGTCGCGTTCGACGGCTGGTCGCAGCACGCCTTGAAAAGGGCGGCCCGCAAGAGCGGGATCGAGGAGGAAGAAGCCCTGGCCCTGTTTCCGGGCGGAACGGCTTCCCTCGTCGAGGAGTTCGGCCGATGGGTCGATCGGCGGATGGAAGAAAGCCTTCTCAGGGCGCCGCCGCCCAAGGGAGCCTCACTCAGCCAGCGCGTTCGCCGTGCTCTCATCGTTCGGCTCGAAATCATGGCGCCTTGGCGCGAGGCGTTGCGGCATGCTTTGGCGATCCTGGCGCTGCCGCAAAACGGGCCTTTGGCGCTGAGGCTTCTCTACGAGAGCGCCGACCGCATCTGGTACGCCGCGGGCGATGAGGCCACCGATTTCAGCTGGTACACGAAGCGCCTGACGCTCGCCGCGATCCTTGCGGCGACGCTTCTGTATTGGCTCGACGACCGTTCGGCCAATTTCGTCGACACTCTGGGCTTTCTCGATCGCCGGCTGGAAGACGTCGCCACATTCGGGGCGGCGCGCCAGCGCCTGCGCTCTTTCTTCTCAGCCGCGCCCAACCCGTTGCGCCTTTTTCGCCTTCCAAACTGAGATCACGCCTCGTCCGGGCGCTCGTTCACGGCCTCCGTTTGCGCCTGCCGCCAACGCGCAACGGCCTCGCGCGCGGCGGGATCGCAGAGGCCGAGCATGGCGGCGGCAAAGAGCGCCGCATTGACCGCGCCCGCCCGCCCGATCGCGAAGGTTGCGACCGGAATGCCCGCGGGCATCTGCACCATCGAGAGAAGGCTGTCGATGCCCCGGAGCGCCTCGCTTTCGATCGGCACCCCGAGAACCGGAAGATCGGTCAAGGCCGCGGCGGCTCCGGGAAGATGCGCGGCGCCGCCCGCCCCGGCGATGATCGCCTTGAGGCCGCGCTCGCGCGCCTTCTTGGCGTAATCATAAAGCCGCTCGGGGGTGCGATGGGCGGAGATGACCCGGGTCTCGTAAGAGACGCCGAGCCGGGCGAGGGTTTCCGCGGCATGACGCATCGTCTGCCAATCGGACCGGCTTCCCATGATGACCGCGACTGCCGCACCGCCGGCCATTCCTCTCCCTCTCCGCTCGACGACTCGGAAACGATCAATATAGGCGGGAAGCGAGGGCGCACAAGCGCCCCGGCGACGCGCAAGGTTCGAGGGAATGAGCGGCAGGCGCTCGGGCCGCGTCAGGCGATGATGTCCGGCAACAACCCGCTTTCGATCTTCGAGATCTGATCCTTGAGCAACAGCTTCCTTTTTTTGAGCCGTTGCAATTGAATTTGGTCGAACGGCCCCGTTTGCGCGAGACGCGCGATCGTCTCGTCGAGATCGCGGTGCTCGAGCTTCAGCGCGGCGAGCTGTGCCTTCAAGGCTTCTAGGTCGAGATCCATGGCCGTTGCCACCCCTATAATCTAGCATGGAAAGAGGCCGGCCGGAAGTTCGCTTTCTTTGTAGCGGGCCGGCGAGCGAGGAGAGAGCATGAAAAAGCGCCTCGGCCTCTTGACGAGCGGCGGCGATTGCGGCGGGCTCAACGCGGTGATTCGCGCCGTGACGCGGCACGCCGTCTTCACTTACGGTTGGGAGGTGCTCGGTGTCCGCGACGGGACGATCGGGCTCCTCTCCCGGCCGCCCGATGTCGAGCCGCTCGACCCCGAAAAGCTCGATGCGGCAATGATGCGCCTCGGCGGCACCATTCTCGGCACCACCAACAAGCGCGATCCCTTTAGCTTTGCGATTGCCGACGGAAGCGTTGTCGATCGCTCCGCGGAAGTGATCGAGGGCTACCACGCGCTCTCTCTCGACGCTTTGATCGGCATCGGCGGCGACGGCAGCTTTGCCATCCTGAGGCGCCTTGCGCGGCAAGGCGGGATCCCGTTTGTCGGCATCCCGAAGACGATCGACAACGATGTGCGCGGAACCGAGACCTCGATCGGGCACGACACTGCCGTCTGGGTGGCGACCGAGGCGCTCGACCGCTTGCAACCGACGGCCGCAAGCCACGACCGCGTGATGGTGCTCGAGGTGATGGGAAGGGACGCCGGGCATATCGCCATCGCCGCAGGCATCGCCGGCGGCGCCGACATCGTTTTAATCCCGGAAATTCCCTATCGCCTGGAGCGGGTTGCGGCGCACATCGACACGCTGCGCCGGCAGGGTCGCAACTTCGCGCTCGTCATCGCCGCCGAATCCGTCAAGAGCCCGGAGGGCCATGCGGTCTATCGCCATCATCCGGGAGGGGGCAAGAGCTATGGCGGCGTCGGTGCGGTTCTCGCCGACGCCATCGCGCGTCTGACCGGGGCGGAGACGCGGGTCACCGTCCTCGGCCACGTACAACGCGGGGGGCAACCGACGCCCTGGGACCGGCTGCTCGCTTCCGCCTTTGGCGTCGCCGCGGTCGATCTCGTTGCCGCCGGCCGCTTCGACCGGATGGTGGCGTGGCAGAACCGCCGCGTCATCGACGTTCCGCTCGAAGAGGCGACTTCGGGCCCGCATCTCGTCGATCCGCAAGGCCCTCACGTGCGCACGGCGCGCGGTCTCGGGATTTGTTTCGGCGATGGCTGAAGAGGCCTCTCTGTCGCCCGAAGGGGAGGAGTTCTGGCGCTTCTCGATCGCCTTTTATGCGCGGCCGGGGGTAGAAAAGGCGCTTTTGGCGCTGCAGGACGAGAGAGGGCTCGATGTCGACCTCGTCCTCTACGCGCTCTGGCTCGGCGCTTCGGGCCGCGGCGCGCTCGACCGGGAAAGGCTGGCGCAGGCGGAAAAGAGGGTGGCGGAATGGCGCGAAGAGGTGGTGAAGCCTTTGCGCGCCTTGCGTCGGCGGCTCGGGGCAAGCTTCGAACCCGACCTGCGGCCGCTTTACGAAGGCGTGAAGGCGCAGGAGCTGGCGGCCGAGAAGGTGGAGCAAATGCGGCTCGCCGCTCTCGTCGGGCGGCGGCGGGCGGTCGGCACCGCGGAGGCTTTTGCCGACGCCGCAGCGGGTCTTCTTCTTTACCTCGGAGGCGAGGCGGCAGGCGGGGAAGCGATGCGAACGCTGTTGGAAGCGCTCGGAGCCTTTCTGCGCGAAGGGTGAGGCGAGAGCCCTCATCCGCCCGTCCTCCTTGCGGTTCCTCCTCGCCCCGGCGCTTGAGCCAAGGCGCATCGAGGCCCGAAAAGATCGAGAACGCGGCCGAGGGTCTTGGATGACGAGATGCGTTTCGACCGGTATCTCGGGCAAAAGCTCCAACAGGCGCACGCCGCAGATGACGCCGCAGGCGCCGCGGATACCGACGATGAGGCGCGGCTTTCCCGGCTCTTGCGTCATCTTTTCCTCTCGAAAATTTGCGCTTGCGCCCTATCTCGGTGGCGTCCGGCGGACGGGTTCTCGCCTTTCGCCTGAACCGGCGGTATGATCGGCCGCTGCCGTCGTCCATGAGGAGGATTGCGCATGTTGCCTGAGGAGCAGATCGAAGCGCTCAGAAAAAAGCATGCTTTGCTCGAACGCGCCATCGACGAGGAAGCCCACCGTCCGCGACCCGACCAGGACACGCTCTCCGATCTCAAGCGACAAAAGCTCCGCATAAAGGACGAAATCTTCCAGCTCCAGCAGCCGTGAGCGGCTGCCGATCAGCGGGTCGATCTGGGTCCCCTTCGATGACCCAGCGCGCCCAGCGAACAACCTCCTTCCCACACCGCTTGGTGATCGTCTGTTTGGAGAAAAGAGGGGAAAACGGATCCGGCTCGAAATCGCACAGGTCCGGACGGGGCACCCGCTTTATGAAGCCTCCCGCTGCCAGCTGGGCCGCCTGCCCGCCTGGTTTTGGGCACGTCGCTCCCTTTTCCAGGTGGGCCACCATTCACTCATCGTCCAAGACGGCTTTATCGGATTCAGGGCCCCCTGGAGGGGCACTTCGATCCTCTGAACCCCCCATACCATCCAGATTTGGCATCCGAGAGCACGTGCTATAGGATAGCGGGCACATACTGGAGACTTGTACTCCGGTCACTTCCAACCAGGCTGAGATGATCCCTACCCAGCAATGCAGGAGAGTGCACCATGCGACAACTCGTCAAGAT
>JAKAOO010000217.1 GCA_021812165.1 Pseudomonadota bacterium
TCCTCTTCCCGTCTGCTGTTGCTTTTTTGCGGCGTTTGTTCTTGTCGCCTATGCGGCGATCCTTGGTTTTCTCGCGCCGTCCGCGGAAGAGAGCGCGTGGATCGCCGTCGTCGCTTCGGCCGCTCTCGTTTACGCCTGGCTCCTCCTGCTTCAGCAGATTCTCCTGCCGCGGTCCTTTCCGGGGCGGCCGATCCTTGCGATCGTCGCCGACAGCGGGCTTGTGACGCTCTTCCTTTACGGAGGCGGCTCGTCCGCCGCGTTCGCCTATCCGCTCTATCTCTTGCTCGCCATTGGGAACGGGTTTCGCTTCGGGCTCAAATCCCTGCTCTGGGCGACCCTCGCGAACGCTGTTGGGTTTGCCGCCCTAGTCGCGACGACGCCCTTCTGGCGCGCGCAGCCGGCGCTCGCGGTCGTCCTCCTGCTCGCCCTGATGCTGCTGCCCGCTTCGGTCGCCCGGCTTTTCCGGCGTTTGACCGAGGTGCGAGGCGAGCCGAAGAATGCGACGAGCCCAGCGCTTCCCGCTCCCTCTTCCATTCGGGACCTCGAGGCGGAGAGCGCGAAAGCGACGACGTCGGAGGTTCTTCGTCTTTTTGCGGACGAGGCGCGGCGCGCGGGCGAGGCGGTTCTGCGGGTCGCAGCGGCCCCGGCCGCCGCCGGCAGCGAGCCTCTGGAGCACGAGAGAGCGCGCGCTGTCGAAGCCCATGCGCGCGCGCTCTTGTCGCGCCTTGACGACATGCGCGATCTCTCCCTTGCCGCGATCGCCGAACTCTCGCCCGAAAACGCGGTCTTCGATCTTTACGAGGTGGCGTTCGCCGCGCTCGAAATGCTGCGCGCCGAAGCGGCCGAGAAGGGGCGAAAGCTCTCGCTTCGCGTCGATCCGCGCCTTCCTTATCGGCTTTTCGGATGGTCCCATCAGCTCCGGCAGATTCTGCTCGCTCTGATGGCGGGCGCGCTCGCCTCGGGCGAGACGGGAGGGGTGCGGCTCGAAATCGGCGGCGCCGGCCGCGATCAGGGGAGGGTCCGCTATCGCATCGCGATCCGCCGCAAAGGTGCGCCCGCTTCCGGCATCGACGGCTTTCCCATCCTCGTCCGCCTGGTCGAACGCATGGGGGGACATCTTTCGGCGGACGGATCGGGCCTCGAAATCCCCTTCGCGCTTGCCGAAGAACCGGTGGCGGAGGTCGATCTGCGCGGGCGCCTCGTCCTGATCGCCAGCGAGGATCGGGAGTTCTCCGAAGATCTTCTCGCGTGGCTCGACGCCTTCAATGCCCGCGGCGAGACGATCGGCATCTCCGAGACGGCGCTTCGCAAGGTATTTGATGAGGCCGAAGAACGACCGGTCCTTTTCGTCGATGGCCGCGGCGAGATGCTGCCGGCATTGAGCTTTGCCTATCGCGCCGCTGGGGGAGGAAAGGCCGCCGTTCTTTTTGTCGTCGATGGGCCGCAATTCGACGCCCTCGCGGCGATCGCCGACGATCTTCTCGCCGTCATCCTGCCCGCGCCGCTGACGAGGCGGGTCTTGGGCGCCGCCCTTCACGCGGTTCGCGCGGCGGGCGAAGACGCGCTTCGCGACCCCGCTTCTCGCCGGGGCGAGGCGCGGCCGGAGCACGGCGCCGCGGCCCGAAGCCCGAATTTTGCGGAGGAGCCGGCGCCGGTCGTCACGCCGATCACCTCGCATCCGCGCTTTGCCGGCGAGCGCGAGAGCGTTGTCGAAGAGCGGACGATTGCGGCGTTGCGCGCGCTCGGCGAGGGCAGCGATTTCTTCGCCACGGTGCTCGACGCGTTCCGCACCGATAGCGCGGCGATCTTCGAAGAGCTGCGGCGCGCGGCGGAGGCGGCCGACGGCGCGGGGTTCCGCGAGGGTCTCGAGGCGCTCAAGAGCTGCGCCGCCAATGTCGGCGGCATGCGCCTCGTCGAACTGCTCCTCTCCTTGCGCGGGGTTACCGCCGGCGAGCTGCGTCTTGAAGGAAAGGGCCTCGTCGATCGGATCGGCGCCGAATTGATCCGGCTCGAAGCGGCGCTCGGTGATACGCTCGACCGCGGCGCGGGCGCGCAGTGAGGCGTCGCTCCCTTATCGCCCCACAAATCGCCCGAGCCGCACCGCCGTTTGCCCTCGCGTCAGCCGCTTCGAGGGCATGATCAGAACGCAATCGTCGTAGGGGGTTCGGATCTCGCGGCCGTCGTCGCGGCCGATCAGAGTCCCCTTTCGCGGCAGCACCTCGAGGCCGCGGAAGTCGCCGGCAAATTCGAAGCCGTCCGCCGTCATCGTCACCGCTTCTGTGACCGCGATGATCCGTTGCCGAGGATGCGCGTCGAAAAGGGCGCCGCCGAGAGGGCGCGCGTCCTCCTCCCTCACGGCATCGAGAGCGAGGAGAAAGCGCAACGTCACGTCCATCGCGATCTCGGCCGAGTGCCGCGCCCAATGTTGCCCGCACTCGATGAGGAGAGCGGTCTTCGCCGAAGCGGGATCGGAGAAGAGGGCGTAGTCGCGCATGCGCGGTCCGGCCGCATGACCGGCGTCGCACACGATCAACTCGGGAATGCCCACCCGAAGGGCGAGGGAAAGAGACTTCTCGAGGACGCCCGCAAGCATCAGGGGCGCGGTGTCGTACTGCATCGAATGGAGATCCAAGAGATAGTCTGCGGAATCGACGATGCTCCGCAATCTGCGCGCGCGGGCGAGCTCCGCCGATCGGCGCGGACCATCGAGGATCGCCCTATCCCAGAGACGGTTAAAATCTTCGTCGATAAAACGCGAATTATAGGGGTGCCGCGGGTCGAAGCGGCGAAAGGCCGCGGCGTTGTCGAAGGCGAACGTCAGCCGCCCGCGCCTCGGCTTCAATCCCGCCCGCAACAGCCGGTCGAGAGTGATGGCGCCGCAGATCTCGTTGCCGTGCGTGAGCGCGGTGAGGAGGATGTGCGGGCCTCTCGTGCCGCTTTCCAAGGTGGTGACATATTCGACGTCGGTGTTTCCGGCCCGATAGGGTTCGATATCGGGCGGGACCAGTTCGACCGGAAAGCTCTCCTCCGGCACGCGCGCTTCTCCCTTTATTGGCGACGACGAGCCTTTCTCTTGTTGTTCATCCTGCACCCAAAGAGGCGGGGCGTCACGCGTCGAGAAAACCGAAGTGCAAATGCGCAGCCTCGGGGCGGCCTGATCGATGCCGCCAAGCCTCATAGGAAGCGAGGCGGGTCGCTCACCTCTATCGCGGTGGGACAGCCCGCCAGCCGGATGCGCAAGTCGCGGCATAAGGATAATACCGGTGCGAGGCGTCGCACCAATACCAGTAGGGGCCGGCGGGCGGCGGCCCGGCACCAGGTTGCGCAGGCGGGCCGTTGAAGGCACCGAGCGCCCCGAGAACGCCTGCGACCGTGCCCACGACAGCGGGAATGTCGCGTGGCGGCAGCCCACCCGAGTGAGACCCGTGGCTCTTCGCCGAGACGTGGCCGGCCGAATGCTCGTGGGTCACCTTGGGCGCTTTATCTTTTTCCGGTGATTGAGCGACCGCTGGCGGGGCCGTGAGGAATGCGAATAGCCCAAAGGCCAGCAAGGCCGCGAAAAGCGGCCATGAAGCGGCCCTCATTCTCATGTTTGTCTCCTTCTCGTCGCCGTCCTTGATCTTGCCAAGGTATACCCACAATTGCGCCACGGTTTCAATAGGTCCGAGAATTCTCCGTCTAATTGGCGAAGTTTGAGCCGGGCCGGCGCTTACGGCTCACGCGTCAGTGGTCGGGCCGGGGAGCGCGGCAAGCGCGCGGCCTCTTTTCTCCTCGGCCGGGACATGCGATGGAATGGGGCGGTACGCGCGGCAGAAAGGCGGGCGAGGGCTGAGGTCGGGAAATGGGGTTCGAGATTTCGGGCGTCCTCTGGCGCCGAGACCCGGAAGGAGAAGAGCTTCCGCTTCTCTTCGATTCCCCCCACAGCGGCTCGCTTTATCCGGAAGATTTTGCGTTTCGCTGCGAGTTTGCGGCGCTGCGCCGGGCCGAGGACGCCTATGTCGACGAGTTCTACGAGAGCGCCCCCAAAGCGGGTGCGACGCTCATCGCCGCGCTCTTCCCGCGCAGTTATCTCGATGTCAACCGCGCCGCCGACGATCTCGATGCGGCGCTGATCGAGGGCCTCATGCCCTTTCCATTGCGACCCTCGGCGCGAACGCGCGCGGGCCTCGGGCTCGTGCGCCGGCTCGCGCGTCCGGGTTTGGCGATCTACGACAAAAAGCTCGCCGCCGCCGAGGTGCTTTCCCGGATCGAGCGCTGCCACCGCCCCTATCATCGCGTTCTCGACGTGGCCTCGGAGCGGCTTTACAGGAAGTTCGGAGCGGTCTGGCACATCAACTGCCATTCGATGCCGACGGCCTCGGGAAGGCTCGAAGAAGCCGATTTCATACTCGGCGATCGCGACGGCACGACCTGCGCGCCGGAACTGACGCGCTTCGTCGCCGCAGTGCTGCGGCGGGCGGCGCGGGTATCGCGTTTTCGTCAACGAAGTCTACAAGGGCGTCGAGATCGTCCGGCGGCAGGGCCGGCCCGCCGCAGGCCGCCACAGCCTGCAGATCGAGATCGCGCGCCGGCTTTACATGGACGAGCGCACCCTCAAAAAGACCGCGGGCTTTCCCCGCCTCAAGGCCGACATCGGCGAACTCATCCAAAACCTTAAAGACTTTGCGCGCGAGAGGCGCGCGCGGCCGACGGTCCAGAACGGCCTCAGCTCGCGAACTGCTCCTTGATGACCCGCTCTTCGAGGTTGAACTCGGGATCGAAGAGAAGCGTTATTTGGATCGCGCGGTTTTCGTATATCTCGACGCTCACGACATCGCGGACCTCGGTGAAATCGGCGACGGCGGAGACCGGCCTCTTGTCGGTTTCGAGCGCCTCGATCTTGACTCGCGCCTCGTGCCGCAAAAGCGCGCCGCGCCAGCGCCGCGGCCGGAACGGCGTGATCGGCGTGAGCGCGAGAATGCCGGCGCCCAGGGGAATGATCGGTCCGTGCGCCGAGAGATTGTAGGCGGTGCTGCCGACCGGCGTCGCAAGAAGGATCCCGTCCGCCATCAGTTCCTCGATGCGCACGATGGCATCGACGCTGACCCTGAGCTTTGCCGCCTGCCGGCTCTCGCGCAACAGCGACACTTCGTTGAAGGCGAGCCCGCGGTGGCGTTCTCCGCGCTCGTCGACCGCCAGCATTTCGAGCGGATGAAGGGAAACGGGCTGCGCCGCCGCGAGCCTTTCCAGAAGACCCTCCGCCCGGTAATCGTTCATCAGAAAGCCGACACTGCCGCAATGCATGCCGAATATCGCCACACCGCGCGAGAGGAAACGATGGAGGGTTTCGAGCATGAAGCCGTCGCCGCCGAGAGGGATGACGATCTCGACGTCTTCGGGAGCGGCGCTCGGATAACGCGCAGTGAGTTCGGCGAGCGCCTTCTGCGCGGCCGGCGTGTCGGCGGCGAGGAAGGCGCGGCGCGGCGCGCTCACCCTCCGGTCACGCTCATATGGCGGGCAAGAGCCGGCCGATTGTGGCGGCGGTCGATGATGAAATCGTGGCCCTTGGGCTTCCTCGAGATGGCTTCGCGGATCGCGGCGAGGAGCAGTGCGTTGCCTTCGGATTGGCGCAGAGGGGCGCGCAGGTCGGCCGCATCCCCCTGACCGAGGCACATGTAAAGGGTTCCGGTACAGGTCAGCCGCACGCGGTTGCAGCTCTCGCAGAAATTGTGCGTCAAGGGCGTGATGAAACCGAGGCGTCCTCCGGTTTCGCGCACCCGCGCATAGCGCGCCGGGCCGCCCGTCCTGTAATCGGTTTCCTCCAGCGTCCAGCGCCGGCTGAGGCGGGCGCGCAGCAGCGAAAGCGGCAGATACTGTTCGAGCCGGTTTTCGCCGCCGATATCTCCCATCGGCATCACTTCGATAAAGACGAGATCGAATCCTTCCGCGCCCGCCCAGGCAACGAGATCGTCGAACTCATCCTCGTTGACCCCCCGCAGCGC
>JAKAOO010000218.1 GCA_021812165.1 Pseudomonadota bacterium
GATCTGACTCGGCGCCGGCGGTCGTGAAATAGACGGCGGCGCTGTTGCTGTAGGCGTGGCCGACGATCTTCTCGGCGAGCCGAACCGCCGGCTCGTTGGTCGAGCCGACGTAAGCCGAGGCAAAGGCGATCTTTCGCATCTGCGCCGCCGCCGCGTCGGCGAGCTCTCCCCGCCCATGGCCGACATTGACGTTCCACAGGCCCGAAAGCCCGTCGATCACCTCGCGCCCCTCGATATCGCGCAGCATCGCGCCTTTCCCTTCGACCGCGATAAAGGGCTGGCGGTGGTCGTCGGGATGCTGGAGAGGATGGATCAGAAAGCGCCGGTCGGCGTCGATGAGTTCGCTCTTCGCGTCCATGGTTCCTCCTTGAGAGAGGGCGAAAACTAAGCCTCTCGCGGTTCCGTGTGAAGCGGCCTCCCCGACTTCGCCGGGAAGAGCGAGCTCTCAGCGGTTGACGAGGTCGAGCGGATAGATCGGACGGCGGACTTTTCGGAACGACAGCTCGCCGTAATCCGAGGTGCACACGCCAACGCCGGCGCATTCGACGACGGCGCGCGCCAGCTTGCCAAGTCCGGCGCGCCAGTGAATGCGGCTTTTGAGCATGACGAAGCGCTTTTGCATCGGGTCGATGCCGAGAGAAAGGAGCGCGTTGATATCCGAGGGCTCCAGATGTCGCGAAACGAGAACGATCTCGACCCGCCCGGTATCGAGCACGACCGAAGGGCCCATATCCATCGCGAGCCCCCTTTGCATCGGACCGCGGTTGCGGAAGCGCCCGTTGCTGATGGTCTTGACGACGCCCGAGGCGGTCAAGGGCGGGCTTTCGCGCGGGATCGCCGGCATCCGCATCTTGCCGCCGAGCGAGAGAGTGACCCGCGCGCCGATCCCGGCGGCGATCGCCTCTCGAACCGCCTCGGGGTCGTAGATCGCAAAGGCGGCCACATCTTCGAGCCCTTGGCGCAGGATCTCGGCGAGGACGAGGGTCGTATCCATGGTCCCGCCCGAGGCGCAATTGTCATAGTGGTCGAGGAGGACGACCGGCCCCTCGCCCGTCGCGGTCGCCGCCAGCCCCTTCGCCCGCGCAACCGACTCGCCAAGCGGCTCGATCCGATAGACGAATTGCTCGCGGCCTTCCCACGCTTCGTCGAGAAGCCGGCGGCAGAGCCTTTGGGCCCGGTCCTTATCGCCGTCCGTGACGACGACGGCCGAAAGGCCGGCATTCTTGATATCGGCGTGGGGAAACCCGGTGAAGAGGCTCGCCGCCAGCGCACCCGCCGATGCCATCTCGCGGCAGCGCTCCTGCAACCTCTTGTTCGGTTCGTCGTCGGTCCCTTGCCGCATGACGTGAGGAAGCATCGGCACGTTGCCCCAGGCCATTTCCGGCCGCACCTCGCCGCGGATCGCGCGGATGAGGGTCTCGCCCGCAAGCCGCGCCGTCTCGTAGGTGTCGATATGCGGATAGGTGCGATAGCCGGCGACGACCGTCGCGTTGCTTATCATGTCGTCGTAAAGGTTGGCGTGCATGTCGTAGGAGACGGCGATCGGCGTCTCGCCGACAAGTTTCCTGAGGCGCCTCAAAAACGCCCCCTCGCCGTCTTCGAGGCTTTCCGTCACCATCGCGCCGTGAAGATCGAGGAGGATGCCGTCGAAGCCGCCTTTTGCCGCCGCTTCGAACATCGCCTCCGTGATTGCGCGATACGCCTCGTCTTCGACGGGTCCCGAGGGCGGCGCGTTGGCGGCGATCGGGAGGACGATGTCCGCCCCTTCGCGTTTGGCAAGATCGAGGTAGGCGCCGAGCCCCGTCCCGGTTCCGCGATACGCGCGCACCGCCTCCTCGCCGTAAAGCGGCCGGAAGCGCGAAAGCGGCGTCGGCACCGGCGAGAAGGTGTTGGTCTCGTGCTTCATCTCCGCGATCAAAAGCCGCATCGCCCGCACTCCCGCTCCTATCTCGGCCGAGGACGCCCAGCTCAGCCTGCCGAAGGATAGCGCAGCCGCCGCGCCGCGGGCGAGGCGGGATCGGCCATCTTTGGCTCAGGAGCCTTTGAATTTGGCCGGGCGCTTTTCGCGGAACGCGGCCACTCCCTCGCGAAAATCATCCGACGACCTGAGGCGGCTATACGCGTGGCCTTCGAGTTCCATCGCAATCGAGAGCGAGGCGTCCTCGGTCTCGTTCAAGAGCTTTTTCGCCGTGCGCTGCGCCAGAGGCGAGAAGGCGCTGAGTTCCCGCACCAGATCGTCCGTCGCCGCTTCGAGCTTGTCGTCGGCGACGATCTCGGTCGCGATGCCCCATTCGCAGGCGAGCTTCGCGGGGATGCGCTTCGAACGCATCACGATGTCCTTTGTGCGGGTGATGCCGACGATCTTCTGGAGCCGCGCCGAGCCTCCGGACCCCGGGATCTGGCCGAGCCTCTGTTCGGGGAGAGCATAGACGCAGGTCTCTGAGGCGAGCCGGAAATCTGAGGCGAGCGCAAGCTCGAACCCGACGCCAAAGCAATAGCCGCGAGAGGCCGCGATCACCGGCTTCGTACAGCGGGAGGGCGCGGCGATGTTCCAGGCGAGCTTCGAGACATGTTCGGGGCTCGCCTCGAGAAAGCCCGGAATATCTCCGCCCGAAGAAAAATGCTCGCCCTTCGCGCGCAGAACGATGACGCGCACCCGTTCGTCTTCGTCGAGCGCCTCGAAGACGCGGCGAAGCTCCTCCCTTTGCGGCATCGTGATGACGTTGAAAGGCGGGCGATCGAGCACGATGTCGGCGCGCTCTCGGGCGGCATCCACTTCGACCAGGAACCCATCCCCCTCGTAGGGCACGGCGGCGGCGAGCGAGGGGGCTCTGATCATGGCTCGTCTCCTTCTTTTCGGGGCCGACAGGATTGGTCACGGAGGGACCGCAACCTGCGTACGCATCGAGCAAGGCTATCCGACCTATGTACGGCCGCAGCCGGTCGCCACCCTGCCCTTGTGTCTTCGACAAACTCGATCATCCGTGCCGTATAAAATGGCCCGACGGCGCGTCCGCTGGCCACTCTTGGCACCAGCTCCTCACGAATCACGCGTCGACGCGACCGACGTGCCAGATCGACCAGCCTCTGTTTTGGGTTTTCGATCTGATCCGGGTCAGAAGGGATTGCCTTGACGCTGAGCCCTAACAGCTCGGCGACGCGTTCGTGGTCCGCAAGCAGCCACGATTCGATGGCTCGCACGGCAATCCGCAGCAACATTTGAGGTGCGGGTTCGGCAAGCCATCGCCCGGCACAAGTCGGCGCGCAATCGCAGTCCCGATCCAAATCCACCAGGACGACCCACGGCGAGTACTTGGCCGCGTGGTTGTAGCCGGCGATGGACCTTAAGAGGGCAGGTTTCCCTTTCCGGCCATGAACTGCACCAAGGGCGAGCCCTACGTGAGCCATGATTCGTCGAAGGACCGCCTCGTCCAAATCCCCTTCGACCGCGCCGGTAATGAGCGGGTGCACGGAGGAAGGCTCGTCAATTTCCAAAAAGGGCGAGCTGCTGTGGCTTGGGCGGCCTGGTCTCAGGCAGAACCGCATCGGGTAATGGCACACCACCCTCTACCAGCGCCTTCGCTTGCGCAATGTCCTTCGCGAGCTCGACACGCGTACCTTCGGGATGCGGCCTGAGCAGCAAAACCTCGTCCAATCCGATTCCCTCATCTCGTAGCAAGTCAGCCGAATGGGAACTGACAAGAACCTGCCTGCCCGTGCGCGCCTGCATTCTCGCGAACATTTGAGGGAGGAACCGAACGACGTCGGGATGGAGCGAAAGCTCCGGCTCTTCGAGCAAAAGGGGGCCGGCTTCGTCGAGAACGGCCCAGAGCAGGCCGAGCAGCCGCAAGGTACCGTCCGAAAATTGCTCCTCTGTTTGCCACGCGCCCTGCGGTCGCCAATGTTCGTATCGGCCGCGAAGATGAGGGGTTCCGACATCGTCGCGGAAGAATTGGAATTCTTGTAGCTGCGGTACGGCGACTTTCAACGCTGCAGCGATCTTTCGGAGCCGCGCATTACGTGTACGTTCCGGAGTACGTGCCACCTGCTCCAGGAAATCCGATCCGAATGGGTCCTGGCCGCGGCCAATGTAACGATCGCTCTCTCGGACAAGCTGTGGCACCAGATGGAGGTAGCGGACAGTCTGCAAAAACTCCGCGAGCGTACGAAAATTAAGATTCACATTTACCTGCTCCAGATGTGTCTGATGGAGCCTTGCAGGGTCTCTCCGATCATCAGCGTCCGGCCGCTCAAGTATTTTTTGGCCGCGCTGTTTAACGATCTCGCGCTTTAGGAAGGGGCGTTGGCGATTATCCTGGCTGAAGCTCAAGTAATATTCCCATTCAGCGGGTTCTTCCAGCCCCGCGACGGCAACGCCGATTTCTACATCAGGGTATCGTCTAGCGGCGAGACAGCGGAGCCTTGAGACACCTCCCCGCTTCGCAATTGCCTCCTGAAAGCCGCCTCCTAGGGCAACGAGATCGCGGAGAAAGCGGAACGCGTCGAGAAGATTCGACTTGCCGGAGGCATTGGGGCCGATCAAGAAGACGCGGCCTTGCAGTGCAACCTCGACGTGGACGAAGTTTCGCCAGTTCGCGAGCCGCAGTTCGCTAAACCTGGGAGACCGCCCGACGCTAGTTTTCATGTTCGTCCTCAGTTGACACTATAAGTGATTGGTATATTCGTCGTCGATCGGAATACAAGCATTGCTTCGGGCCCCGGCATGATTCCCGTCACTAGTCCACCTCCGCCACAACCTCTCTCTGATAATCACCTTCGAGGAGCTTCCTGCGCAAGAGTTTCCCGACCGGCGATTTGGGGATCTCTGCGACGAAGACGACGCGCCGCGAGAGCCGACTTGGGTCCCGGTCGCGCCGAGCGCGGGCGTTTTTCCTCAACTTTCCCTGTCGCCACGAGCCACACTCCGTTCCGACCTATTGCAAGGCGGGCTTCCGCGTTCGCATTTCGTTCTTGACGCGCAGCCGAATCGCCGATAGAGATTCGGCCGAGCAGCGCGGTCTTCCTACCATGCACCTGTGGCGAGACGCGAGGGGGAGCGTGGCCAAGATCCTCGACAACCAATCGGACGACGATTTTTTCGATCTGCCGCTCGAGAGGGTGAGTCCAAAATCGGGGAAAAGCCAGGGCGCGCTCCTCAACGGTGCCAGCGGATCCGTGGTGCCGCCGCGCAAAGCGAGGCCCGCCTCCGGTCGAGCGAAGAGCCGCGGCGCAACACCGGCTTTGTCCCCTGAAACGCCTGAGGCTCGGCCTTACCAGCCGCTCGATTCGGTGTGGTATGGAGAGGAGGACGCGGACCTCATCGAGCGCCTTCTCTCATTCTACCCGCACCAGGAGCCGCGCCTCATCCTGGATGCGACCGTCAACGGGCGCCGCTTCTGGCGAGGCGGGACGCGGCCGGTAATCGGCCTCGATGTCGAGCCGCGCCATCGGCCGGATGTTTGCGCAGACAACACCGCTATGCCCTTTGGTTCCGGCACCTTTGACGCGGTCGTGTACGACCCGCCGCACATCCCGAATCAAGGACGCGACCGATCGAAGGACTTCAACACCCGCTTCGGCCTCGGCGCCCGCTCCGATAAGGCGAACGGGTACACTTTTGCCCACACGTATCCGGCGTTTATGGCGGAGGCTTGGCGGGTCTTAAGAGAAGACGGGGTTCTCTTTTGCAAGATCGCGGATTACGTTCATAACCACCGCTATCAGTGGGCTCATGTAGATCTGATCCGGGCCGGCGAAGACGCCGGATTCACTGCCTGCGACTGCATCATAAAAGTCCGGAAGGGGCCGATCATCGACCCCAAATGGAAGCTCGCGCATCATACGCGGCGGCAGCATTGCTACTGGATCGTCTTCCGAAAGTCGGAGCATTGCGAATAATCAGCAGGCGAACACTCCCGCCGTTATCGCCGAAGGCGCGCGCTCCGTCGTGCAAAGCTTAGGAGGCTG
>JAKAOO010000219.1 GCA_021812165.1 Pseudomonadota bacterium
GCTCGTCCGCATCTCGCTCGCGCAGAGCGGGCGCTGGCTTCTCGCGCAAGGCGAGGTCGATCAAGAGGCACTGAGAGGCGTCGCCAAGGATTTTTCTCCCGAGGAGATTGCGCGCTGGTCGATGACGACCGAAACGCCTGCCGGCCGGCTTTCACACCTGCGGCCGGTGCCGCGCCTTTCTGAGACGCCGCCTTATTGGGAGCGGCCCTCCGTTCCGCTCGGCCATCACCCCGCAGCCTGGCCGCCCCGCTCCGAGTGAGCGCCGGCGGCCGCCGCCGCGCGGGGCTTGCTCTCGAAAACCGATCGGCCGATGATGGCGAGGTTCGCTGCGCCCAAAAGAGCCCTCGGAAAGGAGGCCCGGCGCGAGAGAGGAACAGGAGGCCGCCCCTTATGCTCAGCCGCGGAGAAAATGCGCTTTTGACTGCGACCGGTCCCGGAACGGGGATGGGCCGGGTCTTGAGGCGGTACTGGATCCCCGCCCTCCTTTCGCGCGAATTGCCCGAGCCCGACTGCCCGCCCGTGCGCGTGCGGCTTTTGGGGGAAAGCCTCGTCGGCTTCCGCGACAGTTCGGGCCGCATCGGCCTCGTCGAGGAATTCTGCCCGCATCGCCGCGCCTCCTTGTGGTTCGGCCGCAACGAAGAGGGCGGTTTGCGCTGCGTCTATCACGGCTGGAAGTTCGACGTTGAAGGCCGCTGCCTCGAACAGATGAACGAGCCGGTGCCGTTTTGCCGCAAGGTGCATCTCGAGGCCTATCCGACGATCGAACTCGGCGATGTCGTCTGGGCCTATATGGGCGCGCCCGAAAAGATGCCGCCGCCGCCCCGATTCGAATGGACCGAAGTGCCGGGAAGCCACCGTCACGTCTCGAAAGTCTGGGAGGAGTGCAACTGGTTGCAGGCCCTCGAAGGCGGCCTCGACACCTCGCACGCCCCCATTCTTCATCGCACGATCAGCCCCTCGACGAAGCACCCGGGCATCCCGGCCACCGGGCCGTTCGTGCGCGGAAAGGCGCCGAAGGTCGAACTCGACCTCACCGATTACGGCTATCGCTATGTCGGCATCCGGCCTCTCGAGGGCGAGGAGACCTATGTCCGCTCCTATCACTACGTGATGCCGTTCACCCAGATCCGGCCGCAGCAATTGGGAGGCGTCCAATACGACGGCCGCAATCGGCCCCTCATTGCGGGTCATATGTGGGTGCCGATCGACGACGCGAACGTCATGGTCTGGAACTGGATGTACAGCTTCGGCAAAGAGGCGCTCTCAGAGGAAGACCGGCTCGAACGCAACACCGGCAACGGTCCCGACAGCGTCGAGCAATCGGGCGAATTCCGCTCGTTCCGCAATGCGCGCAACAACTGGATGATCGACCGCGCGGTGCAGAAGACCGAGACCTTTACCGGGATCGAAGGCATCAATTGCCAGGACCGGGCGATCCAGGAAGGGATGGGCCCCGTCGTCGATCGCTCGAAGGAGCATCTCGGACCCGCCGACCGCGCGATCATCGCGCTCCGCCGCCTTCTCCTCAACACGGTCAAGACCGTCGAAGCCGGCGGCAACCCTCCGGGCATCGATCAGAGCTACTATCAAGTTCGCGCGATCGAGAAGATCTTCCCCAATAGCGCGAGCTGGCGCGAAAGGCTCCTCCCCGACATGTACCCCGCGGCCGAAGCGCTCGCGGCGAAGTAAGGGCGGAGGCCCTCACGACGGCTCAACCGCATCAGGCCGCCCCCCGAAGATCGGTTTTCGCAAAGTCGTCGCCTTTGAAGAGAAGCGGCAGGCCGCGCGCTTTGGCGAGAGCATAGGACGCGCAGTCGCCGAGATTGAGGGCCGCGGGATGCCGACCTCGGCCGTGGCTGAGGAAAGCCCGCCGCGCGCCCTCCCCAAGCGCCGCATCGAGCGCCACCACCTCGATCCCGGCGCGGGCGATCAGCGCATCGAGCTCCGTCCATGAGGTCGCATCGCCGGTGCGCCCGGCCAGAACCATGCTCGCCTCCAGAAAGCTCACCGCGGAGAGCAGGCATCCGTCCGCTTCCGCGATGATTTGGAGGAAACGGTCGGCTTCCGGCTCGCGCCGCAGGATCGCGAGCAGTGCGGAAGTGTCGATGACGATCACGCCGGCAGGCCGCTTTCGTCGTAGAGGTCGGCGTCCGTCAGAAGCTCGCGGCCTTTGAGCCGGGCCGCGCTCTCGAGGCTGATCGCGCGCAGATCCGCGTAGAGGGCACGCGCGTCCGCTCGCGCGGCACGACGGCGGCGGACCCCGTCGGGGATGAATTCCACTCCGGCCTCCTCCAGGGCCTTCTTGACCCCCGCAACGGTGTCGGGCGCGACCCGCTCTCTGGCCCCTTCCGTCTCGAGACGGCGGATGGTGACGACGGAGACGTGAGCGCGTCGCGCGAGTTCACCCTGTCCGAGGCGCAGCAAAGCGCGGGCGGCGCGGAGCTGTTCCGAAATGATCTCCATGATCGGAATATATCTCATGGGAGCGATTTCGTTCAAGGCCGTTTGTGCCGCCGCCGCTTTTGGCGGGCCATCGCAGAAGCGGTGCGAGAGAGGGGCGGCACCGCGAGACAAGAGGGAAAGGCGCGTCTCCTTGCTTTCCTTTACAATCCGGGCGGCGCAAGCGAGGCTTTCCGTGGCAAAGAGAGGAGCTTTTGTGACGGTCTTTCACCTGCTTCGCCACGGCGACCATGGTCTTTTGGGGCGCATCCTGCCCGGTCGCATGCCCGGGGTTCCGCTCTCGGAGAAAGGGCGGGCCGAGATCGCGCGCGTCGCCTCGCGACTCGAAGGCGAAGCCATCGAAGCCATCTATGCGAGCCCTCTCGAACGAACGCGCGAGAGCGCGCTCATCGTCGCCGAGAGGCTGAAGCTCCCCATCTCCTATCGCGACGACATCATCGAACTCGATTACGGCGAGTGGACCGGAAAAACCTTCGATGAGGTGAGAGCCGACCCGCGCTGGCAGCTTTGGCGCGACCAGCGCGGCCTCGCGCGGCTGCCCGGCGGCGAGAGCATGCGCACGGTGCAAGACCGGGTCGTGGGCGCGCTCATCGCCATCCGCGCGCTTCACGAAACAGGGAACGTCCTTCTCGTCAGCCATGGCGATGTGATCCGCGCCGCGCTTCTTTTCGCTCTCGGCATGCCGCTCGACTTTTATTCGCGCATCGAAATCGCCGTCGCCTCCTTGAGCACGATCCGCATCGATCCCTCGGGCATTCGCGTTCTTCTCATGAACGAGAGGCCGCGGCTCCACGGGTCGAAACAATCCGGTTGACAGAAAAAGCGATCGCCCAATCATCGGCGAGCGCGGTCGCGCGGTTTATGGAGACCTTCCCCACGGTCATCGCCCAGGACCTCTGGGCGCTCGAAAAACAGCAGGAGATGTACGACTACCCGGACAACGGCTATGCCGAGGTGTTCCTGAAGCCCGACATCGCCTTGCGCCGGGTGCGGGTGAGGCTGGCGCGGATGGAACGCGCCGAAAATCCGTTGGGGAAGGCGCCCGAGTAGCGCTCCCTACGCCGTCAAGACTTCGAGGAGGTGGCCGTTCGGCTCGCGGAAATAGAAGCCGCGGCCGCCGTGGCGGTGGTTAATCTCCATGTCCTCGGCCGAATAGGGTCCGCTTCCGTAGCGAAGCCCTTCATCACGCACCCGCACGAAAATCGCGTCGAACTCCTCGTCGCTGACTTTGAAGGCGTAATGATGGCTCTCGAAATTCTCGCGATCATCAAAGTCGAGGGTGAGCGTGTCGTTGACCCGAACCGGCGCGAAGTGAGAGACCGGCCCCTTATAATGAAGCCCGAAAATCCGCGCGAAAAAGCGGGCCGATTCCTCTTTGTCGCGGGCCGGCACGATCGTGTGATCGAGCGCTATCGTCATCGAAACCTCCCTTTCTCGATTCGATGAATGTGCGGCGGCTCTTCTCGCCTTGCAACGTCACTCTGCGGCTTGGGCCGTGCGCGAGGATTTGTGGCGAGACGCGCGGTGGTGCGCCGGGCCGATCCGCTTGCAGAGATTGAACGCCGTATTGACAAGCGCGACATGCGAGAACGCCTGCGGAAAATTGCCGAGCTGGCGCTTCGACGCCGGATCGTATTCTTCCGCGAGAAGGCCGACATCGTTCCGCAAGGCGAGCAGGCGTTCGAAGAGCGCCCGCGCCTCGCGCGTGCGCCCTTGGAGAACGAGATTGTCGGCAAGCCAGAAGCTGCATGCGAGAAACGCGCCTTCATCGGCCGGCAAGCCGTCGGCGCCGCTCCCGGTGTCGTAGCGCATGACAAAACCGTCGCGCAGAAGATGGCGCTGGATCGCCCGCACGGTGCCGATCATGCGCGGGTCGTCGGGCGGCATAAAGCCGACGAGAGGCGCCAATAAAAGGGCTCCATCGAGCGCTTTCGAACCATAAGACTGGACAAAGCTCTGGAGTTCGGGATCGAACGCCTTGGCGCAGACCTCGTGGTGGATCTCGTCGGCCGCCTTCTGCCAACGGTGAAGCGGGCCCTCGACGCCGAGCATCTCGAAAATCCGCACGCCGCGGTCCATCGCCGCCCAAGCCATGATCTTCGAATACGTGAACTGCCGGGAACCGCCGCGAACCTCCCAGATGCTTTGATCGGGTTCGCGCCAGATCTTCTCGACGTGATCGACGAGCGCCTCGGCGATTGCGGCGGCGCGTTTCACCGGCGGCAGATCGTGCGCATAGGCTTGGCACATCGTGTCGATGACCTCGCCATAGATGTCGAGTTGGAGCTGTTCGCGAGCGGCGTTGCCGACGCGCACCGGACGCGATCCCTCGTAACCCTGAAGCCACGGCACCTCCCACTCGTCGAGCCGTCTTTCGCCGCCGAGCCCATAAAGAACCTGAAGCTGGTCGGGCCTTCCGGCGGCTGCGCGGAAAAGCCAATCGCGAAAAGCCCTCGCCTCCTCGTAATAACCGGCATGCATCAAAGCGAGGAGGGTGAACGTCGCGTCGCGCAGCCAGCAATAGCGGTAATCCCAATTGCGCACGCCGCCCAGTTTTTCGGGCAAGGATGTCGTCGGCGCCGCGACGATGCCACCGCTCGGCGCATAGGTGAGAGCCTTCAGAACGACAAGCGAGCGGGTGACGGCTTCGCTCCACGGCCCCGCCGGAGCGCAGCGGCGCGACCACTCCTGCCACGTTTTGTCGCAATCCTCGAGGGCGCGCTTTGCGTCGATCGCGGGCGGCGGCGGCAGATGCGAGGGCGCGTAACTCAGAACAAAGGGTATGCTCTCTCCGGCGGCGATCTCGAATCTGCCGATCGTCCGCCAATTCTCGCCCCTGAGCGGTACCGGGGTGCGCAGAACGATCATGTCCGGTCCGGCAATGGCGACAATCCCGCCTTCCTCGATCTGTTCGACCCAAGGCACGATCGAGCCGTAATCGAAACGCAGGACGAGTTCCGTCTCCATCGCTACCCGCCCGCGAAGACCGCGGACGAGCCGCACCAATGCGCACGCGCCATCCCGCAAAGGCATGAAATCGACGAGTTCGACCGCACCCTCTTCGTTTTCGAACTCCGTGACAAGAACGAGGGAGCCATCCAAATAGCGGCGGCGGACGCGCGGCATCGGGGTGGCCGGAGCAATCAGCCAGCGCCCATGCTCGCTCTCGCCAAGAAGCGCGGCAAAGCAGGCGCCTGAATCGAAACGAGGCAGGCACAACCAATCGATCGACCCATTTTTTCCGACGAGCGCTGCGGTCATGCAGTCGCCGATGAGGGCGTAGTCTTCGATGCGCAGATTGGCCGCCATCCTGTTCCTCTTACCTTGTTCGTATTGTTGTTAACGGCTTGCGGAGGAATACTCTCCTAGAGGCTGCGGAAAAACTCTGTTGTCGTTCCGGGACGGCCCGTCAGGGCCGGGCCTGGAACCCATGAACATCAGCCAAGCCATCGATTTCACAGGCCTGTGTTGATGGTTTCCGGGATCACGGTCTACGACCGCGCCCC
>JAKAOO010000220.1 GCA_021812165.1 Pseudomonadota bacterium
GGGCGAGCCGATCAAGGTCGAACTGAAAGGCCCCGATTACGCCACCAACATCCGCATCGACTATTTCTCGCTCGACGGCCGCGTCCTCCATCTCTGGCCCAACGCCGCAGAGCCCGTGGCGCATCTCGGCGCCGGCGCGACGCGAGTATTTTGGGATGCCGGCGGCGGCAAGACCTGGAATGCCGGCGGCGCGCCTTTCGGGACCGAGCTGATCACGGCGATCGCCACCGCGAGGCCTCTCGATCTCGGCTCCGCCCTCCCGCCCGTCGAACCGGCCGCCGACTATCTTCATGCATTGCGGCAGGCTCTCGGCCGCGTGAGTGCGAAGGACCGCACGCGCAGCCTTCTGGTGTTGCTCCTCGTCAAGACCCACGCCCGCTGAATAGGGCGGACACCGCAGGGCGACGGCGTTTACCGCGCGACGGCGAAATTCTGGCCGCGGCTCCAGGCGACCGGAACCTGCATGTAATTGGCAATGCTCTTTGTGAGGCTCGGCAGAGCCTCGGTCGAATAGGAGAGGAGCCCATCGGCGGTGACGTGCCCGGCGTGACTTCGCTCCGCCTTTCCGGCAAGCCCTTCGAGAACGACATAGGTGAAGGCGCCGTGTCCCAAGCGCGGGATTTCCGCCGCCTCTTCGTTGGCGCGGGCGCCGGCGAGGATCGCCACCCCCGTATCGCGTCCGACCGAACGCAAGACCCGGCGGTCCATCGATGACGCCAGAGGATCGAGGATGCTTCCCGATTTGCAGGAGTCGACCATCAGCAAGATGCGCTGCGGCCCGGCTTCGGCCAGCATGTTGCGCAGCTCGGTCGCGCTGATGCCGTCGCGCTCGACCCCCTCGCGGGTAAAGGCCACATCCTGCGGCAAGAGATACCACTCGTTGCCGATGACCGCGCCATGCCCGGCGAGGTAGACGACGAGCACATCGCGCGCGGGAAGGCCTCTCAATGCGGTCAAGACCGCGATGATCTTCGCCCGCGTCGCCGCCCGATCGGTCAGCTGGTAGGCAACGACCCGCTTGAATAGCCCGCTACTTTCGTGATCGAGGCGGCGCAGGATCGCGACCGCATCGTTGACGGCGTAATCGAGGTCGAAGCGGGAATCGCGGTAGCGGTTGATGCCGATCGCGACGATATCGAGGTTTGGAAGCGGCCTCGGCCCGGCCGCGGTCAGTTCGGCATGGGCGGTTTCTCCGTCGATCCGTTGCCGGTTGGCGGCGTAGGCGGAAAACGCGTTCCGACCGGCAACCAGTTGAACGCGATAAGTCCGGATGACGTTTGACCGCCCCTTGCGCTCGCCGCTCTCGCGCCCGGCCGGGACGAGCTTGCCGTTTTGAAAGAGCCGGATGGTGCCGATGCCGCCGCCTTCGTCGATTGCGGTTACCGTCACTGCGACTTCCGCGCCGGCGGCATAAGGACCGGGCGGCGCGCTGATCGTGACCCGCGGCGGCAACGTGATGCCCGCGGCGACCGCGGCCGGCGCCGGCGCAGCGAAATTCGGCCGACTGCGCATATAGTCCGCAATGAGCCCCGGTTCGAAATAGGTCGCGGAGAAATTGTCGACCGGAAGCATCTGTTTTGCCGCGAGCCATTCGACATCCGCGACGCCGCTCGGCGTCCCGTCGAAACGGCCTTGTCCGTCGAGCGCGGCCCAGCCGCCGATCGTCGAGATGATCTCGGCAAGGCTCCTTCCGGTGTCGAGGTCGAAGATATTGACGACGCCGTCGCGCCCCGCAGTCAAGACCCGCTTGTGGTCGAGATCGACCTCGACAAAGCGCGACCCGCCCGGAAGCGCTTTCAGTTCGCGCAGCACCCGCCCGCTGCCAAGATCGAACACCGCAATCTGCCGGTTCGATTGCCCTATCGCGACGACACGGCCGTCTTCGCTGAACTCTGCCCGTTGCGCCCCGTTCGCCGCACGCACTTGCGACAGAGGAGCGCCCTCGGCACTCCAAAAATGCACGCTGCCGTCGCCGAGCACGGCGGCGATCCGCCCGCGCGCGCCAAACCCGACGGCGAGGACGCCGCCGGAGGCGCCGGCGAGAGGAAGCGGTGCCGGGCCGGCTCTCGGGCGCCACAGAATGGCGCCGCCCTTTGCGTAGCCGGCCACCACCCGGCTGCCGCCGGGCGAAAGCGCCAGAGCCGTGATCCCCGGCCGGCCCGCGAGAGACGACACGAGGCGCCCTCTCTCTCCGTCCCAGAGACGGATCGTTCCGCCCGCGCCGGCCGAGACGATCCTCGAACCGTCACGCGAGATGGCGATCGCCGCGACGGCGCCGCGATGCGCGTGCAGCCTCAGAACCGAGGTCGCATTTGCGGCGTTTAAGACCAGAACATTTCCGCCCTCGGTCCCAAGCGCGACCGTTCGCCCGTCGGCGCCCACCTGCAACGAGCGCACCGGATCGGCCATTCTCACATGCGCTTGCTCGGCTCCGGCTTCGAGGTCCCAAAGCCGCAGATCGCTTCCATGGTAGACGATCGCCAGAAGCCGGCCCTTAGCGCTCAGAGCGAGCCTCGTCACGGGCCCCGCGGCGTTCTTCACCATGAGGCGGGGACGCACCGCCTCGCGGATCTGGTTCTCGATCGCGCCGGTGATCGCTTCCGTCTGCGAGCGCAGGAGACCGGCTTGGCCGAACGCCGCCGGCACGCCCGCGACGACAATCGGGATCGCGAGGATCAGGATACGCGCGCGCTCGATCACACCCCCCTCCCTTTCCGGCTTTCCGGGTTTTATGGGCGCGTCGCAATAAACTAACACAAATACGCCCGAACGGTGACGATCTTTGGGATGCCATCGAGCAGACCGGTGATTGTAACAGACTGGTGATTTGTCCGGTTTTTGTAGCGCGTGATCTGTCCGGTTTTAGAGCTGCTCCAGAGAGGAGCGGGAGATGGATCGGGCGGAAGTGCTGCAAGGGGTACGGCGGATGCGTTGTGAGGGGTTGCTCGAGCGCCATCAGCGGGGCGAACTGTCGCAGGAGGAGATCGGCCGCACAAACATGATCGCGCGAACCTTGGCGCACATATCCGACCCGGGCAACGCGGTGGCTCATTATTACCGCCGATTCCACCGATACCCGACTTTCCCGACCCCACCAAATCATTTGCTTATGCCCGGCCGGCGGCTCATCGAACGGCTTGCGGAGAGCGGACCCGATGCCGCCCGCCTGGCGGAGGCGATCACGGATACCCTCGGGAAAGACCGCCTCGGCGATCCGCCGCGCGGCATAGGGGCGGTGAGACGGCCACGGCACGGGCTCCGTGGCAGGCTCGGTTGCAAGATCTTTACATATCAGTGAAATGTGAGGTGGACCCCAACCGTGAGACCGGCAAGAGGTCCGGCCGCATCCGGCTGAGGGTCGTTGACATCGGCGGGCTTGTCTTTCCGGATTCTCCTCCGAAGCCTTCGCCGCCGCTCATGGGTTTTTCTGCCGTCGTCCAAGAAGCGCCATTGCGGTATCCCGCGAATCCGCGACGAGCTGGCGGGCAAGGCGCTCCGCCTCGTCCTCATACCCCTCCTTCAGCGCCTTTGCCAGGTTCCGCCAGTTGCGGAGCGACTGGGTGCGCCGCTCGGCCGTCGAAAGCCCGAGCCGGGTGTAGCGGAAGGTCTGGAGCGCGAGCGAGGAGATCATCGCCCGAAGCCGCTCGCTGCCGCTCGCCGCGGCAAGGAGAAGGCTCGTCTCGTAACTCGCCTGGAGATAGGCGATATGGGATTGTGCCGCGCGCGCGAGCTTCTCGATGCTGGCGGCAAGGGCGGCGATCGTTTGCGGCTCCTTGCGTTGCGCCGCAAGCCTCGCGGCAAGGCCCAGAAGGCTTGCCCGAATGTCGAAGATGTTTTTGACTTCGGTGACGGAGAGGGCCGTCACCTGGGCGCCGTGGCGGGGGATGATCTCCACCAAGCCTTCGCGCTCGAGAATACGCAGTGCCTCGCGAACCGGGCCGCGGCTGACGCGGAATTCGGCCGCCAATTGCTGTTCGAGGATGCGCTCTGCGGGCTTTTTCACTTCCCCGAGAATGCGTTCGGCGACGCGGCTCGCGATTTGTTCGGAAAGCGAGAGCGTCGGCTCTCCCTTGTCGAAGCGCCATACCATGGCGGCATCGACGCCGGCGCTTTCCCCGCTCCGGCTGCGAGGCTTCGCCCTCTGCGAAGCACCCGCGAGCCGGCCCGCCGCCTTATCTTGGCGTGTCGGCAGCGGTTCTGCCTTAAGCCCCATCGCAAACACGCTCGTCATTCCAAGACCGCCACAACTTGGCCTTCGGCGACCGCATCTCCCTCGTTGACGAGGATCTTGCCGATCCTGCCGTTGCGCGGCGCGAGGACCGGGATTTCCATTTTCATGGATTCGAGGATCAGGATCGCCTCCTCCTCGCCGATCTCGGTGCCCTCCGCCGCTTCGATCTTCCACACCTTTCCCGTGGTTTCGCTTCGGACTTCTTCCAACGCGGGAGCTCCTATTCTATTCGGATTGAGCGGCTTTGGCGGCGAGCACCTGTCCGGCGAGGCCGGTGTGGACCCGAGCTTCCCGGAAATCTTCGTCGTTCAGAACCTGATGAAGAAACGGGATATTCGTCTTGACCCCTGCGACTGCAAAAGCGCCAAGCGCATCGTCGAGGGCCGTGATCGCGCCCTCCCGGCTCCGGGCGCACACGATCACCTTGGCCAGGAGCGGATCGTAATAGGGCGTCACCCTCGCCCCCTGCGCATAACCGGTCTCGACCCGAATGCGCGCATCCGCCGGCGGGCGGAACACCCGCAGCTCTCCGGGCGAAGGGAGGAACCGCCTGGGGTCTTCGGCATAGACGCGCGCTTCCAAGGCATGCCCTTCGATCGCCACCGTTTCCGGCACGACCTCGTCGATCGCCGCCCCGGCGGCGAGGCGGATCTGGCTCGCCACGAGGTCGAGACCCGTGGCTTCCTCGGTGACCGCATGCTCGACCTGGAGACGCGTGTTCGTTTCAAGAAAACGAAAGCCGGCTGCCGCCTCATAAAGCGTTTCGACCGTGCCAATGTTGTCGTAGCCGAGCGCGCGCAGAATGCCGGCGATATCCTCGGCCATTTCCTCGACGGCTGCGCGATCGAGCGCCGGCGCCGGCGCCTCCTCGATGACCTTCTGGTGTCGCCTCTGGACCGAGCAGTCCCGCTCGAAGAGGTGGCGGACACCGCCCTTGTCGTCCGCCAGAATCTGGAACTCGAGGTGACGCGGCCGCTCGATCAGAGGTTCGAGATAGAGCGCCCCTTCGCCAAAGCTCCTCACCGCAAGAGCGCGGGCGCGTTCGAGGACGCGCCCGAGTTCGCTTTCATCGCGCGCGGGCAGCATGCCGATGCCGCCGCCGCCAAGCGCGGGTTTGACAAGCACCGGAAAGCCGATCCGCTGTGCCGCCAAGATCGCGGTTTCCGCGCCGGGCGCCAATACCTCGGAGGCGGCGCCCACCGGCATGCCGGCCTTCGCCATCAGCTCCCGCGCTCTCGTCTTGTGACCCATCGCCTCGAGCCAGCGTGGCCGAGGGCCGATAAAACGGGCGCCTTCCGCCTCGATCCTCGCAGCAAATAGGGCGTTCTCGGCGAGGAAGCCGTAACCCGGATGAACGGCGTCTGCGCCGCTCCCTCGCACAACCTCGATCAATCTCTCCTGGTTGAGATAGCTGGCGCGCGGCTCGGGCGCGCCGATGTCATAGGTCTCATCGGCGAGGGCGAGATACGGGAGGCCGCGATCGGCTTCGGAATAGACGGCGACCGAGCGGATGCCCATCGTGTTGAGGCAACGCAGAATCCGTGCGGCGACGGCGCCGCGGTTCGCGACCAACACCTTGCTGAACATTCGGCCCCGGCGGGTTCTCGATTATTCGGCTGCAAATTCCATGCTAGGGCGCCGACAAGGGTCATGTCAACATTCGTCTTGACAGCACATCTCCGGCGGCGGCACCCTCTGCCGCGGTCAGATC
>JAKAOO010000020.1 GCA_021812165.1 Pseudomonadota bacterium
GGCGCGAGCGGCTCGGCTCCTGCGGCGTGCCGCGCAGCGGCGTTCTCGTCCGCGTCGTCGATGCGGAGGATCGCGATCTGCCGGAGGGCGAGATCGGCGAAGTCTTGACGCGAAGCGACTGCGTCATGGAGGACTATTGGCAGAAGCCCGAAGCGAGCGCCGCGACGCTGCGCGGCGGCTGGCTCCATACGGGCGATCTCGGCAGCTTCGACGCCGAGGGGTTTCTGACGCTGCGCGACCGCTCGAAAGACATGATCATCAGCGGCGGCAGCAACATCTATCCGCGCGAGATCGAGGAAGTGCTCCTGCGCCATCCCGATGTCCTCGAAGCCGCGGTCGTCGGCCGGCCGCATCCGGAGTGGGGCGAGGAGGTCATTGCCTTCGTCGTCGCGCGGGAAGGGAAAAACCCGCCGGTCGCGGACCTCGACCGGCTGTGCCTCGATAGGGTCGCCCGCTACAAGCGCCCGCGCGACTATCGCTTTGTCGAGGCTCTCCCCAAAAACAATTACGGCAAGGTCCTCAAAACCGAGTTGCGCAAGCTTCTATAGGTCTTCGCTCAATGCCTCCCGAGGTGATCCTCCTCGCTGCGGCGGCAGACTGCGCCCGCCTTTCGAAGGCGCCTCGCGGCCGGTTCGAGGGCGCTCTTGGCCGCCGCGTGTTCGCGGCCTCGCTTGACAAGCCGCCCCGTTCCGTGCGGACTTCGCCGCCGCAAAAGCCTCGCCCTTCGAGTGATGAGCCCCTATCGCACCCATAGCTGCGGCGCGCTGCGCCTTGCCGATGCCGGAACGCCCGCGCGTCTTTCCGGTTGGGTCCACAGGAAGCGCGATCACGGCCAGCTTCTCTTTATCGATCTGCGCGATCACTACGGGGTGACGCAGTGCGTCATCGACATCTCCTCGCCCCTCTTTGCGCAGGCCGATGCGCTGCGGCTCGAAAGCGTCGTGACGGTCTCGGGCGCGGTCGCGCCGCGCACGCCCGACACGGTCAACCCGAAGCTCAAAACCGGCGAGGTCGAACTCCGGATCGCGGCGCTCGAGGTTCTCTCCGAGGCCGAGCCCCTGCCCTTTCCGGTCAACAGCGAGGCCGAATATCCCGAAGAGATGCGCCTTTCCTACCGCTTTCTCGATCTCCGGCGCGAGAGGATGCACCGGAACCTCGTGTTGCGCTCTTCCGTCATCGCCTCGATTCGGCGGCGGATGACCCTGGCGGGCTTTATGGAGTTTCAGACGCCGATCCTGACGGCAAGCTCGCCCGAAGGCGCGCGCGATTACCTCGTCCCGAGCCGCATCCATCCCGGCAAGTTCTACGCGCTCCCGCAGGCGCCGCAGCAGTTCAAGCAGCTTCTGATGGTTGCCGGTTTCGATCGCTACTTTCAGATCGCGCCCTGCTTTCGCGACGAGGCGGCGCGCGCCGATCGCTCGCCGGGCGAGTTCTATCAGCTCGATTTCGAGATGTCGTTCGTCAGCCAAGAGGACGTTTTCGCCGCGATCGAGCCCGTTCTTGCCGGGGTTTTCGAGGAGTTCGGCGGCGGCCGCCCGGTGAGCGCTGCGCCTTTCCGAAGAATCCGGCATGAGGACGCGCTCCTGCGCTATGGCACCGACAAGCCCGATCTGCGCAATCCCATCGCCATGAGCGAGGCGACCCTGCACTTCCGCGGCTCCGGTTTCCGCGTCTTCGCCGACGCCATCGCAGCCGATCCGCGCGTGCGCGTCACCGCGATCCCGGCGCCGGGCGGCGGCAACCGCGCCTTTTGCGACCGGATGAATTCCTGGGCTATAGCCGAAGGCCAGCCGGGCCTCGGCTATATCTTCTGGCGCGAGGGCGAAGGGGCGGGGCCGATCGCGCGCAATCTCGGGAAAGAGCGCACGGCCGCCCTGCGCGAGGAACTCGCGCTTGAAGACGGGGACGCCCTCTTTTTCGTCTGCGGCGCGCCGAAGGAGACGGCGCCTTTCGCCGCCGCCGCACGCCTCAAGATCGGGCGGGAGCTGTCTCTCACAAAAGAGGAGGCGTTCGAGTTCTGCTGGGTCGTCGACTTTCCGATGTACGAGTGGAACGAGGAAACCCAAAAGATCGAATTCAGCCACAACCCCTTCTCGATGCCGCAGGGCGGGATGAAAGCGCTCTTCGAAAAGGACCCGCTCGCAATCCTCGCCTTTCAGTACGACATCGTCTGCAACGGGGTCGAACTTTCCTCGGGCGCCATCCGCAATCACCGCCCGGACATCATGCTCAAAGCCTTCGAGATCGCCGGCTATTCGAAAGAGGAGGTGGAGGCGCGCTTTGGCGGGATGCTCAACGCGTTGCGCTACGGCGCGCCGCCGCATGGCGGCTCGGCCCCCGGGATCGACCGCATCGTCATGCTTCTCGCGGATACGCCCAATCTTCGCGAGGTCGTCGCTTTCCCGATGAACCAGCAGGCCGAGGATCTTTTGATGGGGGCGCCCGCTCCCATTCCTTTGGAACGCCTCAAGGAACTCCACCTGCGGCTCGATCTGCCATCGGTCAAGAAGGTTCGGTCATGAGAGCAAGCGGATTTTGGGCGGGGAAAGCGCGGGCGTGGCGCCTCGCCTCCTCGCTCGTTCTGGCGGCGGCCGTCGTGCCTTTGTCGCCGCCGGCGGCGGTTGTCGAGCCCATCCGGATCGCCCCGCACCGCGCGCTCTACGCTCTCTCGCTCGGCCAAGTGCGCAGCGATTCAAGCCTCGTCGATGCCCGCGGCATGATGGCCTACGAGTGGGGCGAGAGCTGCGGCGGCTGGACCATCGAGCAGCGCTATCGGTTGAAGCTCGACTATGGCGAACGGGCGGATGAAGACCTTCGCTCGAGCTTTGTCACCTGGGAGTCGAAAGACGGGCTCCGATATCGCTTCAATCAGACAGCGGCGAAGAACGGCAAGCCTCGACTCGATGTCCGCGGCGCCGCAATTCTCGAAGGCCCGGGAAAAGGCGGGGTCGCGGTGTTCTCGAAACCGCGCGCCGAGACGTTGGCGCTGCCGCCGGGGACGCTCTTTCCGAGCGCCCAAACCATCGTTCTGATCAACGCTGCGCGCGCTGGGAAGAGGTTTCTCCTGCGCCGCGTCTTCGATGGGGCGAGCGAAGAAAAGGCGGCGGAAGTTTCGACCGTAATCGGGAAAAAACTTGTGGCCCCGGCTGCCGCGGCCGAGCGGAGCCCGCTTCTCGACCAGCCGGGATGGCGCGTGCGGCTCGCCTTCTTCTCCGCGGGCTCGCAAGCCCTAACGCCGGATTACGAGCTCGGCATGGACCTTCTCGACAATGGCGTCTCGCGCAACCTCGTCATCGATTACGGCGATTACACGATCCGCGGCAAGCTTTTGAAGATCGAACCGCTGTCGAAGCCGAAGTGCTGACGAGCGGCCTAACCTTCACCCGGCAGTCCCGGTATCCATGCGACGGCACCGCCATTTCCCGGGATGATCAGAACGGGGGTGCCGAGCCCCACCCTGCGGAAAAGTGCGATCACCGCACGCGGCGCCATCTGGATGCAGCCCTCGGACGCGGGTCGGCCGAGCATGCCGAGATTGGCCGTGCCGTGGATGTAGATGTGGCGCAGGAACGTATCGACATTTCCTCCCTCGTTCCAGCCCGGCTCCAATCCCGAAAGCCACAGGATGCGGGTGGTGATCCAATGGCTCGCCGCCAGGTCGTCCCGCGCTTCGACGGGCATGGCGATCCGGCCGATCGGTCTTTGGTCGCGGAGGATTTCGCCGGGCGGCAGCCCCGCGCCGATCTTGTGCACGATTCGAAAGACGCCGGTCGGCGTGCCGTAGCTGTCGATCCGCCGGCCGATACCGCGCGCAGACGTGGAGACCGGCCAGCTTTTCGCGCGTCGATCCCGCCTGAGGAGATACAGCCTTTGGCTCGCGATATCGACCGCTATCAGCATCCGATCCGCGGGGGACGGAAAGCGTCGCCGAATCGTTCGCCAAGCGGTGAGAAGACCGGGATGAACGGCGCGGCGGCGGCGCGGCGTCGCCGCAACCGGAACGGTGCGCACGGGCGCGAGGGCGCCCCTCTTGCGCGCGCTGCTGAACGACCACGGGTGCGGGAGAGGAAGAACCCTCCTCACCACCGCGGCGCTCGCGATCCCCAGCACCAGCGCGCCCGCGCAAAGCGCGACTGCCGACTTTGCCCCAAACGTCATCGAGGAAATTATAACGCCGGAGAACCGCGGCGCTCAACCGCTCGAGCGCCTTCTCCTTGCGGCGCTTGCGGCGCTTGCTCTCACGGCTCGCGAAACCGCATGACGGCGATCGGCGGCAGGCGCGCTTCGAGCATCGCCCACGAATCGCCGCCGTTCTCCGAGGTCCAAAGGCCGCCGCTGGTCGAGCCGAAAGCGAGGCCCTCGCCGCTCTCGCCGATCGCGAGCGCATGGCGCCGGACGAGGTCGTAGGCGTGGCGTTGCGGCAGGCCCTCCTGCGGCACTTCGAAGCTCTCTCCGCCGCCGCGCATCGGCAGCGTGGCGGCGCTCCTCGCCATGGATCACACGACGCTCACCGCCAATCTGAAACCGCTCGAACGGCGCGGGCTCGTCGAGGTCGCGATCGACGACGCCGACAAGCGCTCGCGCCGTCTCCTTCTCACTCCGGCCGGCCGGGAGCTTCTCGTCGCCGCCCTGCCGATCTGGGTGAAGACGCACGCGGCGCTCGAGAATCTCCTTCCGCGATCGAACGCCGAAGAATTGCGCGCCGATCTGCGAGCGCTGTGCTGAGCGATGCCCACCGCGTAAACTCCGGCCAGCGAAAACCGAGGAAGCTCGCATGAACGAAAAGGAGGGTCTCGAAGGCGGCTGCGCCTGCGGCGCCGTGCGCTATCGGCTCGGCTCGGCGCCGATGTTCGTGCATTGCTGCCACTGCCGCGACTGTCAGCGCCAGACGGGAAGCGCTTTCGTCATCAACGCCTTGATCGAAACCGGCCGGATCGCGCTCTTGCAAGGCGACCCCGTCCCTGTCGCGGTGCCGACCGACAGCGGGCGCCCGCACCGGATCTTTCGCTGCCCCTCCTGCCAGACCGCGGTCTGGAGCGAATATGGCGGCATTGCGAAACTCCGTTTCGTGCGCGTCGGCACGCTCGACGATCCGGCGGCGCTTGAGCCCGATGTGCACATCTATGTCCGCTCGAAGCTCTCTTGGGTACGGCTTCCTCAAGGGACGCCCGCGTTCGAGGCCTATTATTCCACGAAAGAACTCTGGCCGCCGGAAAGCCTCGAACGCCGTCGCGCGCTTTTCGCCTGAGCCCTCGCGATGCGGTTCCCGGCTTTCGCCGCGATGCGGGTTGGGCTCGCCGCGGCGATCGAGTAGGCTTCTCTCCCACGGAAGCGGAGGAAAGGCGCATGGAAAAACGAAATCGCCAGGTTCTTTTGCGACGCCGGCCGGAGGGCAAACCGGTTGCGGAGGATTTCGAGATTGTTGAAGCGCCGGTCCCGGAACCGGCGGAAGGCGAGGCGCTTCTGCGCAACCTTTATCTCTCGCTCGACCCCTATATGCGCGGCCGGATGAGCGCCGCCAAATCCTATGCAAAGCCGGTCGAAATCGGAGCGGTCATGGAAGGTCGGACGGTCGGCGAGGTCGTCCGCTCCCGCCACCCTTCTTTGCGCGAAGGCGATTTCGCCCTCGGCGGCTATGGCTGGCAGCTTTATAGCGCGGTTCCGGGCGGCGGCCTTTTGAAGCTCGACCCAGAAGAGGCGCCGCTTTCGAGCGCGCTCGGCATCCTCGGCATGCCGGGGCTGACAGCCTATGTCGGGCTCACCAAGATCGGCAAACCAGAAGCGGGCGAAACGGTCGTCGTCTCGGCGGCTTCGGGCGCCGTCGGCGCAGTGGTGGGGCAGCTTGCAAAGCGTATGGGCGCGCGAGTCGTCGGCATCGCCGGGGGCGCCGCGAAATGCCGCTACATCAAAAAGGATCTCGGCTTCGACGCCGCGATCGACCATCGCTCGGAGGGTCTCGACGCGGCGCTCGACCGCACCTGCCCCAAAGGGATCGACGTCTACTGGGAGAACGTCGGCGGCGCGGTGCAGAGAGCCGTTTTCCCGCGATTGAACGATTTTGCGCGCATCGTCATGTGCGGCATGGTCTCGGAATACAGCGCGACTGAGCGGCAGCCCGGCCCCAACCTCTGGGACGCCGTGAGGAAGCGCCTCAAGATCCAAGGGTTCATCGTCACCGACGACTTCGACAAGATCGGCGAATACCGCGAGATGGCCGCGCCCCTCTTGCGCTCGGGCGCGCTCAAATATCGCGAGGATTTCGTCGACGGCCTGGAACGCGCGCCCGCGGCCTTTATCGGCCTTCTCGAAGGCAAGAACTTCGGCAAGCTCATCGTCCGCCTCGCCCCCGGACCAACGCGCGCAAGCTAAGGCTCACTTGCCGGCTTGACGGCCGTCATCGATTGGATTGGGCGACTCGATTGTGTTAGGTTCCTCGCCATGACGACGATGATCGCCGAGCTTTACGACGCGCTGATCGCAGCCGGCTCGCCTGAAGACAAGGCGCGGAAAGCGGCAGAGGCGATGACGGCGTCTGAGGGGTTCGAGCCGCGTTTCCTCCGGATCGAGAGCGACATCTCGGAGCTGAAGCGAGATTTATCGGAGCTGAAGCAAGATGTAGCGGAGCTGAAGCGGGATGCTCTTCTGATGAAATGGATGCTCGGCTTCGTGCTGGCGTTCCAGATCGCGATTTTTGTCAAGCTGTTGTTGCACTGAGCGCCGTGGGGCCGCCGGAGGTCGCAGGTGAGGCCAGCGATGGCCAAAGCATGGATCAGCGCCTTCGTTATCGCGCTTATGGTTGCTGCGAGTTCGGTGCGGGGGGCGGAATTGCTCGCACCCGAGCCCAGCATTCCGCTGCCGGCGGTGCACGGACGGATCGACCATATGGACGTCGATCTCTCCCGCAAAAGGCTCTTCGTCGCGGAATACGGCAACAACACCTTGGACGTCGTCGATCTCGCCTCGAAGAAGCGCGTCCGGCGGATCTCCGGCCTCGACGAGCCGCAGGGAGTGGGTTATTCGGCAAGGGCCGATGTCGTCGCTTTGAGCAATGGCGGCGACGGCACGGTCCGCCTCTACCGGGGCAATGACCTCGCGCCGATCGGAAGGGTCGCGCTCGGATCGGACGCCGACGATATGCGGGTCGATCCCGAGAGCGGCGATTTCATCGTTGCGTATGGCGATGGCGGCCTCGCGGTCATCGACCCGGCTAAGAAGCAAAGGATCGCCGAGGTCAAACTTCCGACGCATCCCGAATCCTTCCAACTCGACCCCAAGACCGGCCAGGTCTATGTCAACCTGCCACGGGCGCGGCAGATCGCCGTCGTTGACCTCAAGGCGCGAAGGCGGATCGCGAAATGGACGGTGCCGGGTCTCTTCGACAACTTTCCGATGGCGCTCGAACCCTCCGGAAAGCGGCTAGCCATCGGCTTCTGGCACCCGCCGAGGCTCGTCCTCCTCGACGCCAGAACCGGCGTCGTCGAGGCCAGGCTCAGGAGCTGCGCCGACGCCGACGATGTCTATTCCGACGCCATACGCCATCGAATCTACGTGAGTTGCGGTGCCGGCGTCGTCTCCGTTTTTGGGGACCGGGCAGGGCGCTTTCGCGCTCTCGGCGATGTCACGACGGCGCCCGGTGCGCGCACCTCACTTTTCGTGCCGGAGATGGACCGGCTTTACGTCGCCGCGCCAGCGCGCGCCTTTGGCGCGAGCGCAAGGATCCTCGTGTTTCGGCCTCTCGGGATGAAGTGAGCCAGCTACCCCTGCCCGAATGCGCTCCGAAGAAGACTGGGGTATGAAATGGCTTTCGCCGTCCTCGGGGCGAACTTTGAACGCTACGGGACTTTCTCGGAGGGAGCGATGGATTTCGAATATTCGGAGAAGGTTCGGCGGCTTCAGGATCAGCTCACCGCGTTCATGAAGCGGGAGATCTATCCGGCGGAGAAAGTCTGGGAGGAGGAGCTGGCGCAAGCGCCCAACCGCTGGCGGCCGCCGCCCATCCTCGAAGAATTGAAGCGGAAGGCGCGGGCGGAGGGGCTGTGGAACCTTTTCCTGCCGGAGTCGGAATGGGGCGCCGGACTCACCAATCTCGAATACGCGCCCTTGTGCGAGATCATGGGCCGCTCGCCGATCGCTCCCGAAGCCTTCAACTGCTCCGCGCCCGACACCGGCAACATGGAGGTTCTCGTCCGCTACGGCACGAAAGAGCAGCAGGAGCGTTGGCTGAAGCCCTTGCTTGCCGGCGAGATCCGATCGGCCTTTGCGATGACGGAACCCGCGGTCGCCTCATCGGATGCGACCAATATCGAGGCGGAGATCCGCCGCGACGGGCAGGGGTACCTCGTCAATGGCCGCAAATGGTGGACGAGCGGCCTCGTGGACGAGCGCTGCCGGATCATGATCCTCATGGGAAAGAGCGATCCTCAGGCGCCGCGCTTGACGCAGCAATCAATGATCCTCGTGCCGCGAGATGCGGACGGCATCCGCGTGCTGCGGAACTTGACGGTCTTCGGTTATGACGACGCGCCGCACGGTCACGCGGAGGTCGCGTTCGAGAATGTGCGGGTTCCGGCCGAAAACATTCTCTTGGGCGAAGGGCGCGGTTTCGAGATTGCCCAGGGGCGTCTCGGCCCCGGACGGATTCATCATTGCATGCGCATGATCGGCCTTGCCGAGCGTTCGCTCGAAGCGATGTGCGCGCGGGTCAAAAGCCGGGTCGCTTTCGGCAAGCCGCTCGCCGAGCAGGGCGTCATCATGGAGGCGATCGCCGAATCGCGGATCGAGATCGACGAGGCGCGGCTATTGACGCTCCAAGCCGCACACAGGATGGATACGGTCGGAAACAAGGCGGCGCGCGCCGAGATCGCGATGATCAAGGTGGCGGCGCCGCGGATGGCGCTCCGCGTCATCGACCGGGCGATCCAGGCGCATGGCGGCGCGGGCCTCACGAAAGATTTCGCGCTCGCCGCCGCCTGGGCGAGCACGCGGGCGATGCGCATCGTCGATGGCCCCGATGAAGTCCACCGGGTGACGATCGCCAAGCTCGAACTCCGAAAATGACGAGCGCTCTCACCGGCCGTCTCGAGGCGGGGGAAGTCATCGCCGAACGTGCCGACGAACGCCTCGAGAGAAGCCGCCTCGAACCGTATCTCCGGCGCCATCTCGAAGGCGCGGAAGGCCGGCTCAGTGTGCGGCAATTCGGCGGCGGCCACGCCGATCTCACCTATCTCTTGCGCTTTGGCGAGAACGAGTTCGTTTTGCGCCGGCCGCCTTTGGGGCCGGTCCCACCGGGCTCTCACGACGTTGCGCGCGAGTATCGCGTGCTCTCGCGCCTCTATCGCGCTTATCCCTTGGCTCCGCGCGGCCTTCACCTCTGCGAGGACGAAAGCGTCATCGGCGCCCCCTTTGTCATCGAAGAGCGCCGCCACGGCTTTGTGATCCGCGAAGATCTGCCGAGCGAATATGTGGACCGGCCGGAACTCAACCGGCGCATCGGCTTTGCCCTCGTCGATGCGCTCGCCGATCTCCATCTCGTCGATCCGGCGGCAATCGCCCTCGAAGGACTGGGCCGCGGGCAAGGCTTTCTCGAACGTCAGATCGAAGGCTGGACGCGGCGCTGGCGGGGGGCGCTCGCGCTCCCGGCACAGGAGAGCGTCGAGCGCCGTATGGCGCCGGTCATCCTGTGGCTCAAAGAGCACTTGCCCCGCTCCGCCGCGACCTCTCTCGTTCATAACGACTATCGGCTCGATAACCTCCTTCTCTCATCCGAGGATCCCGCGCGCGTCAACGCCGTTCTCGATTGGGACATGTGCACCCAGGGCGACCCTCTGTCCGATCTCGCCTACGTGCTCAACTATTGGCTGGAGCCCGAAGAAGATCCGGCCTGGCGCGGGTTCATGGCGATGCCGACCTGGAGAGCGGGCTTTCCGAGCCGGGCGCAGGCGACGGAGCGTTATGCGCGGCGCACCGGCTTCGATGTCGGGCTTCTTCCCTGGTACCTCGTCTTTTCCGCCTTCAAGCTCGCGGTCATCATTCAGCAGATCTATATCCGCTACCATCGCGGCCAGACGCGCGACGAACGGTTTCGCGATTTCGACACAATGGTCGAGGCGCTCGCGGCGAAGGCGGCGCGGCTCGCCGGCCTTTCCGGCGCCGCCTGAGCGTTGGCGCCGCGCGAGGTGAGGCTTATTTCAGCCGCGCTCGAATTCCTCGAGCGAAAGGCCCAAAAGGTCGGCGCCCGCCTCGAGATAATCCGCGAGAAGCGGCGTCCCGAGAAGGTATTCCGTCTCGCTCGCGGTCACCGTGCGCCTGGCGTCTCGGAGCGCCTCGCGCCAGCTTTTGGCGTCGTAATCGCCGCGTCCGAGCCACATCAATGCGAGCAATTCCTCGCGCTCGTCGAGATTGAGGCCGTCGATCGCATCGCGCAGCTCTTCTTCGGTCGGGTTTCCCGGCTCTTCTTCGAGGATCTGACGCTCCTCATCGTCGATCGCATTCGAGCCTTCGCTTTCCCCATCATCGACCGGCACTTCGGCGTCATATTCGCGCGCCTTCTCGATGATGTATGCGAGCTTATCGAGCGGTATCGTCAGCATCTTCGTTCGTTCCTTTCCGGTCTCGTGATCGGCTGGTCCATTCCCGCCAAGGGCTTTCTTCCGAGCGCCGGCGTTTTCGCGACCGTTTCCCGCGGCGGAAAGCCGGTCATCTCCTCGGCGATTCCCCAGAGACAACGCCTTTGTGCATTTATCGAACCCGAGATGCGAACCGCTTTGATCGGGGTCAATTTCCCGCCGCGCCCAAGCGTCGATAGACGTGCGCGATCTTGACCCGGAGATAGAAAGGAGCCGCTTCGAGGGCGGCGCGAGGCGGGCTTTTCTGCCGGCCTCCGAAATCTGCTCGTTCGCCGCATGGCGTTGCAGCAGAATGTGCGACGTTTTTGTTTCAAATCGGCGATGAATCGTTTTCCCCATGCGTTCTCCATCGACTGAGGAGCAAACGGACATCGTGCCCCCTCGACCGGCGCCGCGAAACCGGAGAGGCCGCCGTCACCTGCCTCTCGCCGGGCGGATCGCGCGCTATCACGCGAGGCGCACGTGGCATCCCTTCGCCTTTCTCGGTCCCGGTCTCATCACCGGCGCCGCCGACGATGATCCGAGCGGCATCGCGACCTACTCGCAGGCGGGCGCGGCGTTCGGTTATTCCATGTGCTGGGTGATGCTCTTCACCTGGCCTCTGATGGCCGCCATCCAGGAGATCAGCGCGCGCATCGGCAGGGTGACGGGAGAAGGCATCGCCGGAAACATCCGCGCCCACTACCCGAAACCCTTGCTGCAGTTTATCGTCGTCCTACTGTTCGCCGCCAATCTCCTCAACCTCGGCGCCGATCTGGGAGCGATGGGCGACGCGGTAAAGCTTTTTGTGGGCGGGCCCGGGCGCCTTTATGTCGTCTTTTTCGCTTTCCTTTGCGCCGGGCTCGAAATCTTTTCGCGCTACGAGCGATATGTGCGGCTCCTCAAATGGACGACGCTCTCGCTCTTCGCCTATATCGCCACCGTTCTCGCGGTCGAAGTGCCTTGGCGCGAGGTCGCCTATCACACCCTCGTGCCGAATTTCCTATGGCGGCAGGACTACTGGGTGACGATCGTCGCGGTGCTGGGGACGACGATCAGCCCTTATTGCTTTTTCTGGCAATCCTCGGAAGAAGCGGAGGAGGAACGCGTCAGCCCAACGCAGCACCCGCTTCTCTCCGCCCCCGAAGAGGCGCCGAAGGAGCTCCGCCGGATCCGGCTCGACACCTATACGGGGATGGGCTTTTCCAATCTCATCAGCCTCTTCATCATCATTACGACGGCCGCCACCCTCAATCGGCACGGCGTCACTGATATCGAAACCTCGGCCGAAGCGGCTCTCGCTTTGAGGCCTCTCGCCGGCAATTTCGCCTTTGCCCTCTTTGCGGCGGGGATCATCGGCGTCGGGCTTCTCGCCGTTCCGGTTCTCGCCGGTTCGGCCGCCTATGCGCTCGGCGAAGCGCTCGGCTGGCCCTCCGGGCTTGCCCGTCCGCCGCGCGACGCCAAGGCGTTTTATTCGACGATCGCCGTCGCGACGCTGATCGGGATCGCGATCATTTTCAGCGATATCAGTCCGATGAAAGCGCTCTTCTGGTGCGCCGTTCTGAATGGGGTCGTCGCGGTGCCGCTGATGATCGTGATGATGCTCATGACGACGGACCGCCGGATCATGGGCGATTTCACTCTGCCCGCTCGGCTCAAATTGATGGGTTGGGTGTCGACGGCGGCGATGGCCGCGGCAAGCGCCGCCATGTTCGCGACGCTCTAGCGGCGAGCGAGCCGGCTTGAAATTTGCCGCGGCGGATGCGAAGAGACCCCGTTGGGAAGCCGCGGCTCTCGCCGGCGGTTCCGGCAGCGAGTGCGATTTCGATGGGAGGTGAAAAATGGCGTTTCGAGGCATCCATGCCGATATGGTGTCCTTTCGCGGACACGGAGGCGACCGCGGCGAAGCCTACTATGCCCATCCTCTGGGCGCGGGACGGTTTCCCGGCATCGTCGTCATCCACCACATGCCGGGCTGGGACGAATGGACCTGCGAGGTCGCCCGCAAGCTCGCCCATCACGGCTACGCAGCGGTGGCGCCGAGCCTTTATTTCCGCGTCGGCGACGGCGCCCTCGACGAGACGGTCGCCAAGGTGCGGGCCGCGGGCGGGGTTCCCGACGACCAGATGATCGGCGATGTCGAGGGTTCGATCGCATTTCTCAAAAGCCAGTCGCACGCAAGCGGCAAGATCGGCGTCATCGGCTTCTGCTCGGGCGGTCGCCAGACCTATCTCTGCGCCTGCCGGATCCGCGGCCTCGACGCCGCAGTCGATTGCTGGGGCGGCAATGTGGCGCCCGACGAATCCTGGAAGCCGACCCCGGCGCAACCGCAAAAGCCGGTCGATCTGACGGGAGGCATCGCATGCCCGCTCCTCGGACTTTTCGGCAATGAAGACCCGAACCCCGATCCGGCCCAGGTCAACCGCACCGAAGAAGCCTTGCGGCGCCACGGCAAGACTTACGAGTTCCACCGCTATGACGGCGCGGGCCATGCCTTCTTCGCCCACTACCGCCCGAATTACCGGCCGGAGCAGGCGATCGACGGGTGGAACAAGGTCTTCGCGTTTTTCGAAAAGACGCTCAGATCCTGAACGGGCAGGGGGCGTGGCGCCGGCTCCTCGGTCCTTGCGCCGGCAAAGACGTGGACGGCCGGCACAAGGCCGGCCGAGGGGTCGAGAGCGGCTCCCCGAACAGAACCCCGTGGCCGGTAGGCCTTTAGCCCGCGGGCGCGAAGCGGCCCGCGGGTCGGGCCCGGCCATCCACGACTTCGATGCCAATCGGCGTCAGACGCGGCAACCAAAAGATATCAGGCCGCGATGAATGCTTTTAAGAGCGCTGCGACTTCCTGCGCTTTTTCCATATGCGGCAGGTGGCCGACCCCTTCCAGGATATGGACCGGCAGGCGCGAGGCGAGCCGCTCGGCATGCGAGACCGGGATGATGCGGTCTTCGCGCCCCCAGATGATCTGGACCGGCATCGGGAGATTCGCGGCAACTTCGGCAATGCCGACGCGCTGCACGCCATTCGGGAACCATTCCGCGGCGATCTTTTCGAGCGCTGCCGAGACACCGTCGAGCCTCTTGTAGCGCAAAACATCCTCGACCATGCGGCGGCTCAAAAGAGCGGGGTCGTGCACGAGTAGAGAGAGCGCCTCCTGCGCCTCTCGGCGGCGCGACGCGCGGATAAAGCCGTCGATAAAAGCGGCGTTGATTTCGGGACCCAGGCCGGCCGAGGCGATGAGGTTCAAACTTCTGACCTTATCGGGCCGGCGCCGCGCGACAAGAACGGCGACTGCACCGCCCAACGAATGTCCGACGAGATGCACACTCTCGATCCCGAGAGCTTCGAGTGCGCCCTCGGCTGCCTCGGCGAGCGAAGCGGCATCGCCCGCGCCCACCTCCTTTGATGAACCCCCATGTCCGGGGAGATCGAGAGCGATCGCTCGCCGTCCTTCGGCAAGCGCGGGCTGGAGGAACATCCAACTGTTGAGATCGGCGCCGAAGCCATGAAGAAAGAGGAGCGGCGTGCCGGCGCCCTGGCCCAGCTCAAAATACGAGAGCCGCCGGCCGCCGGCCTCGATCGCGCGCGGCCCCGCTTCTGCGGCTGCGGCGCCCTCTTCCGCGACTTCGGGAGCCTTGAAACCGGCGACAAAGGCGTCGATCTCGGGATCGGAGGCGCTCCTTTGGGCGATCACCGCAAGAAGCGCGCCCACGGGAAGCGTCGCGCCTTCGGGCGCCACGATCCGGCGCAAGGTGCCCGACTGCGGCGTCTCGACGACATTGGTGATCTTTGTCGTCTCGATTTCGAGGATCTCTTCGCCGGCGGCGACGCTTTCGCCTTCGCGCTTCTTCCACGCGACGATCTTGCCTTCGCTCATGACGAGGCCCCACTTCGGCATCGTCAGAGCGGTAATGGGTGAGCCTGTCGAAGGGTCGGTCATCGGCGATACCTCACGACCTCGCGCACGGCGCCGGCGATCCGCTCCGGGCTCGGAATGTAGAGCTTCTCGAGCGAAGGCGCGAAGGGAACCGGGGTAAAGGGCGCCGTCACCCGTTTAGGCGGCGCCTTCAAGGCGGCAAAGGCCTTGTCGGCGACGAGAGCGGCGATATCGACCGCGAGCCCGCAGCGCGGCGTCGCCTCATCGACGATGACGAGACGGCCGGTGTGCTCGACGCTTTCGAGGATCCCTTCCTCGTCCAAGGGCGAAGTCGTGCGCGGGTCGATGATTTCGCACTCGATGCCTTCGCGGGCGAGGGTTTCGGCCGCTTCGAGCGAATAATGCACCATGCGGGAGAGAGCGACGATCGAAACATCCTCGCCTTCGCGCACGACCGCGGCTTCCCCGAAGGGGATGCGATAGGGCTCGTCGGGAACCTCGCACTTCAAATCGTACATGAGCTTGTGCTCGCAAAAGACGACGGGGTCGTCGTCGCGGATCGCCTCGATGAGGAGCCCCTTGGCGTCATAGGCGTTCGAGGGGACGACGCATTTCAAACCCGGCACGGAAGTGAAGATATGATAGAGGCTTTGCGAATGCTGGGCGGCGGAGCCGCGCCCGGCGCCGATCATCGTGCGGATGACGAGAGGCGTCCTCGCCTTGCCGCCGAACATGTAACGGAATTTCGCGGCCTGGTTGAAGATCTGGTCGAAACAGACGCCAAGAAAGTCGCAGAACATCAGTTCCGCCACCGGCCGCAACCCGGTGGCCGCCGCGCCGGCCGCCGCGCCCATGATCGCGCTTTCGGTGATCGGGGTGTCGATGACGCGCGCGTCGCCGAATTCGGCGAACAGCCCTTTCGTTACGCCGAGGACGCCTCCCGCGCAATCGCGCTCGCCTTCCGTCGCGGCGCCGCCCGCGACATCCTCGCCGATGACGACGACGCGCGGGTCGCGGCGCATCTCCTGCGCGAGCGCTTCGTTTATGGCTTGGCGGATCGATTTCTCGGGCATCGGTCCTCTCCTCAGTAGGAGACATAGACATCGGTAAGGAGCGCGCCGTCCTCAGGCGGCGGCGCCGCGCGGGCCTGCGCCACTGCGCGGTCGATGAGGCTCGCAACCTCATCGTCGATCCCGTCGAGATCGCTCTTTTCCAAAAGGCTCGCCTCGGTCACGCGGGTGCGGAAATTCTTGATGCAATCGCGCTCTCCCCTGAGCTTCACTACGGCTTCCCTGCTGCGATAGCGTTGCGCATCTCCCGAGTGGTGGCCGAAAAAGCGCACGGTCTCGATTTCGATCGCGCTCGGGCCTTTGCCTTCCCGAGCACGCGCGATCGCCTCGCCCGCGGCCTCATGAACGGCGAAGAAATCGTCGCCATTGACCTTGACCGCAGGCAGGCCAAACCCGGCTGCGCGCGCGGCGATGTCGCCGCTTCCGACGTGGTAGCGCCAGCCGGTGCTTTCGCCGTATTCATTGTTTTCGAAGACGAAGATCACCGGAAGCCTCAAGACGACGGCGAGGTTCAAGGCCTCGAACGTCGTGCCTTGGCTCGAACCGCCATCGCCGGTGAAGGCGACCGCAACGGTGCCTTTGCCGAGCGTCTTCGCCGAAAGCGCGGCGCCGACCGCAAGCGGCGGCGCGCCGCCGACAATGCCGTTGGCGCCGAGCATCCCCTGGCCGAGATCGGCGATGTGCATCGAGCCGCCTTTGCCGCCGCAGAGCCCTTCTTTGCGGCCGAAGATTTCGAGCATCATCCGCTCGACATCGCAGCCTTTGGCGATCGAGTGCCCGTGCCCGCGATGGGTGCTCGCGATGTAATCCTGCGGCGAGAGATGGAGGCAGGTGCCGACCGCCGAGGCTTCCTCTCCCGCGTAAAGATGGACAAAGCCGGGGATGCCGCCTTTGGCGAATTCTTCCTGAACCCGTTCCTCGAAGTGGCGGATGGTCGACATTTGGCGATAGGCCTTGAGAAGAGTGTCTCGGCTCAACTGCACGGCATTCCTCCTCGAGATCGGGCAGCGGCGCCGATCCTAGCGCCGCCGCCCCACCGCCGCCAGCGGAACAACGCCCCTACTGCCGCAGAACGGGGGTTTCGAATGCGGGAAAGATTGGCATGCGGAACGCGGCGGTTTGATGTTTGTTGCGGGCGGGCCTATTTTGAGGGTCGCGATGAACCGGGTCCTCGACTATCTCTCGCGCTCGCGCGACGCGTTGCAGGCCGCGATCGAGGATTCCGCTTTTGCGGCGGCGATCGAAGAAAGCGCCCTGCTCATCGGCGACGCGCTTTCACGCGGGAAGAAGCTCCTTCTCGCCGGCAACGGCGGCAGCGCCGGCGACGCGCAGCACATCGCCGGGGAATTTCTCTCGCGCCTGGGCTGGGAGCGCGCCCCCATCGCGGCTCTCGCGCTGACGACCGACAGCTCGGTCATAACCGCGATCGGCAACGATTACGGTTTCGAGAGGATCTTCGAGCGGCAGATCCGCGGGATTGGGCAAGAGGGGGACGTTTTGATCGCGATCTCGACCTCGGGCCGCTCGCCGAACATTCTGCGGGCGATCGCGGCGGCGCGGGAAAAGGGGCTCAAGGTCATCGGCTTTACCGGGGGAAATGGCGGAACGATGGCCGCACTCTGCGATCTCACGCTCAAGGCTCCTTCGGACTCGACGCCGATCATCCAGCAAATTCATCTGACGGCGGCACATATCCTCTGCGCCCTTGTCGAAGAGCGTTTGTTTCCGAAGAAGGAGCCCGCAGGGTCGCGATGATCCGCGAAGCGTTCTCACGATCCCGGCCGGCCGCCTTTCTCGATCGCGACGGCGTCCTCAACCACGATGACGGTTATATCGGTTCGCGCGCGGCCTGGCGCTGGATCCCCGGCGCGCAACGCGCCATCAAGTCACTGAACGACGCCGGATACTTTGTCTTTGTCGTCACCAACCAGGGAGGGATCGGGCTCGGATTCCACGAGGAGGAAGAGGTGCGGGCCTTGCATTCCGAGATGGCGCGGGAGCTTGCCCAGAGGGGCGCGCGTCTCGACGACATCCGCTATTGCCCATTTCATCCCGAAGCGGTTCGCCCGGAATACCGGCGCGACAGCGATTGGCGAAAGCCGAAACCGGGGATGATCCTCGATCTCTTGCGCTCTTGGCCGGTCATCGTCGAAGAAAGCTTCTTGATCGGCGACCGGCAAAGCGATCTTTTGGCGGCGGCGGCCGCCGGGATCGACGGCTATCTCTTCGAGGGCGGCGATCTTTCGGCCTTTGTCGCGCAAGTAATGGCAATGCGCGCCCTCAGGCGATGCGCAAGGCGGCCCGCCCGGTGACTTCGCCTCGCTCGACCCGCTCATGCAACGCCTCGGCCTCGGCGAGCGGGCGAATGTCGGTGACGAGCGGCCACACCTCGCCGCGGGCGACGAGGTCAAGCGTATCGAGGATTTCGCGCCGCGTGACATAGCGGCTGCCCAGAAGATCTTGCTCTTTCTGCAACATGTCGCCGGCCGAGACCCGAAAAGACCCGCCGGCGCCCCCCAAGGTCACGAGGCGCCCATGCCGGCCGAGCGCCTTTGCCCCGGCTTCGAGAGTCTCGGTAAGAGAGACGTAATCGACGACGACATCGACGCCTTGCCCGCCCGTCACATCGAAGAGCGCCTCGACCACATTGCCGGACGAGGCATCGACGACCTCGTCGGCGCCCGCTTTGCGGCAAGCGTCGAACTTGTAGGCGGCGAGATCGACGGCGATGACTCTCGCCCTCGCCCATTTTGCCATCATCACCTGATGGATGCCGACGCCGCCGCCGGCGCCGAAGACGGCGACCCACTCGCCGGCCTTGATCCGCGCCCGGCTCAAAACCTTGTACGGCGTGGCGAGGGCGTCGGTAACAACCCCGATCTCCGCCGGATGGCTCCGGTAATCCAAGCCCTCCGGCAGCTGGATGAAGTTGTGCGCGGGAAGCTTGATGTATTCCGCATAGCCGCCGTCGCAATTCCTGCCGACGTTGCCGCGCGTGTTGACGCAAAGCGGTTCGAGATTGGAGAGACACCAGCGGCAATGGCCGCAATTCAAATAATAATACGCCGTGACGGCGGCGCCGGCCGCGAGCCCGGTGACGCCGGCGCCGACATCGACGATCTCGCCGGTGATCTCGTGGCCGATGATGCGCGGGAATGGCGCCGAGATCCGGCCGGCTTTGATGTGCTGGATGGTAAGGCCCGAGCCGCAGGTGATGACGCGCGCGACGGCCTCTCCGGGAGCGGCCACCGGATCGGGCACCTCCATCATTTCGAAAGGCTCGTTCGGCGCCTTCAGAACCATGGCTTTCATGGTCGTCTCTCCTTGCCTTGAGCCGCGATCACTCGGCGAACATCAGGTTGGCGGCCTTCAAAAAAAGCGTCCGGTTGACGCCGTCGGAATGGAGAAAAGCCGCCGCGTCGCGAAGGAGCTTCTCGATTCCGAGCTCTTTCATGTAGCCGTGGCCGCCGTGGATTTCGAGGCACCAGGTGGCGATCTTCCAGGCGGACTGCGACGCCATCACCTTTGGCAGGACGCCCAGCGTCTCGTCCCAGCCGCGCTCCTGATGATCGGCGAGCCAACAGGCGCGATGGATATAGGACCGGGAAGCGTCGATGAGCATGCGCATCTCCGCGAGCTCGGCGCGGATGCCATCGTGCTCGATCAGCACCCGACCGCCCTGGACGCGCGTCTTCGCCCAGAGGACGGCCTTTTCGTAAAGCGCGACGGCAACGCCGAGGATGGAGGCGCCGGCATAGGCGTTCGATTGCGGAAAGAACCCACGCAGTACCGCAAAGCCTCGGCCCACCTCGCCGACAACGTTTTCATCGGGGATAAAGCAGTCGACAAAGATGAGTTCGGCATTGTTGGCAAGCCGCTCGCCCATCTTGTCGTGCACGCGCCCGATGGTGAAGCCGGGCCGCCCGCGTTCCACGAGAAAGCACGTCGTGCCTTCCGCCATCGGTTTCCCCCTCGCGGTCTGCACGAACAAGAGGTAATGGCTCGCGCGATTGCCGTTGGAAATGAAGTGCTTCATGCCGTTGACGATCCAGCCGCCTTCCGTCTTCTCGCCGCTCGTGCGCAATGGCGTCGGATAAGGGAGGAAATAATTCGACGCGTTGTCCGGCTCGGTGATGCCGATCGCGAGGAGGCCGCGCGGGTCGCCGGCAAAGGAGGGAAGAACGCGCGCCTGCTGTTCCGCGTTGAGCGCCTTCTGCATGATTTGTGCGATTTTGAGGGTCTGCGCCATGATGACGGAAACGCCGAGATCGCCTTTGGCCAATTCCTCGATCACCATGGCCGTCGTCAACGAATCGGCGCCAAACCCGCTCCATTTTTCGTCGAGAGTGGCGGTGCGGATGCCGATCTCGTGCGCCTTCTCGACGATCTCCCAGGAAAAACTCTTTTCCGGATCCGGGTTGGCGTCGAGCGCCGCCGCCCGCGGCGTTACCACCTCTTCGACGAAACGGGCGACGCTCTCCAAGATGGCGCGTTGATCCTCTTTGAGGATGAACATCTCTTCCATTAGGATTCCCCCACTATGCGGGCGTTAGAACTTGCGGTGCAGCCCGGCTCGCGAAGAAGGCTGACGCCGCACGAGGTTGATGCGACGGGCCATTCCTCAAAGGGCGCCGGGTTCGATCAGGAGGCGCAGGATACCGCCGGGGTTGCGCTCGTATTCCTCGAAAGCAGCGGCGGTACGCTCAAAGGGATAGCTCTTCGTGACGAAGCCCGAGACATCGATCTTTCCGGATGCGACAAGTGCGATTGATTGATCGATATCGCGCGGCGTCAGAGCGCGCGATCCGATGATGCTGATTTCGTCGTAATAGAACGGAAATAGGCTGAAGTTCGACAGCGATTCATGGCTGATCGCGAACGCGCACAAGCGGCCGCCTGGACGCAGCATGGCAATGCCGGCCGCAAATTGAGCGGCGCCGCCCGCCGTATCGACGACGACGTCGACGCCCGCTCCGCCCGTCAGACGCAGCACCTCATCGACCGCGGATTCGGCGCTCGCAAGCACAGAGTGATGGGCGCCCATGCGCGTTGCCATATCGAGCTTCCACTTGGTGCGCGAAACCGCAATGACCGGTTTGGCGCCGGCAAGGATCGCGAGGCGCGTATGCAGAAGCCCCGTCGTCCCCTGCCCCAGCACCGCGACCGATTCGTCTGCTGCAAGCCCGACGCGCTCTTGTCCGTGACGCACGGTTGCAAGCGTTTCGATCAGCGTTGCCTCGTTGAGCGGAAGCTCGGGCGGCAGCGGATGAACGTAACCCGCCGCCAGCCGCAGGCACTGAGCGAGTGAGCCCTCGAGCTCGCGCCCGAGAATTCCCGAGTTGCGGCAGAGATGCCCGGCGCCACGCAGACAGGGATCGCAATGGCCGCAGGCGATGACCGGGTTGATGAGAACGTGCTGACCCGGCCGCAACTCGCTCACGTCCTCGGCCACCGCCTCCAGGGTTCCGGTCGCCTCATGCCCCATGATGACGGGATATTGGACGCCGGGGTGGCGGCCCGTATAAATCTCGAGATCGGTGTGACAGACGGCAGTAGCCGCGATTCGTACAACCACCTCGCCGGCGCCGGGCACGGGTCGCGGGCGATCGACAATCTCAAACCGCCTCGGTCTGCGAAGTACCGCCGCTTGCATCCCCTCGTTCCTTCACCCACCCGCTATCGCATCTTGGCCGAGCTTGCGCTCACTCTGGCGCCGCCGTCCAGGGCCTGTTATGGTCTCATCGACGCTCCGTTCCGGCGCAGCCGCGATCTGCTCTCTCGTCGTCCGAAACTCCGGAAGTCATGCCGAGCCTCAGCGAGATCAGCCGAAAATATAGGGATTCGTTCGAGGCGGGGATAGCCGCAGGCGCCGCGATCGACCCCGCCCGGCACCGGCAGGCTCTGGCCTACGCACAGCGCTACGCGGACTTTGAGGAGAGCGTGAGACGCATGCGGTGGCTCGGCTATTCCGGCAGCCGCCGTGGACTGGATCTCGGTTCCGGGATCGGGCACTGGTGCCTCGCTTTTGCCTATTTCGGCGGACATGCCACCGGCATCGAGATGCGCCCGGAGTTCGTCGCGATCGCGGAACACTGTGCCCGCGCGATCGGATACGCTGACCGAACCCGTTTTGTGACCGCGCGCATCGAGGCGGTCGATCTGCCTGCCGGCAGCTTTGATGCGGCGTGGTCGCACAGTGTCCTGATGTATGCGGACGCCGAGCCGGCAATCGAAAAAGCCGCCGCGGCGCTCGCCGAAAACGGCCGCTTCTACATCGGCTATACCACCGAGGGGGGTCGCCTCGATTCGATCGAGAGCGGCCTCTTCGATGTGGAGGCCTGCGACAAGGTGGGGCAACAGCTGACGATCATGCTCAACGGCTACCTCCACCGCGCCGGGGTGTACCATACCGTTGGCGGCAGGGTGCGCATGCTGCGCTTCGACGATCTGAAACGCCTTTGCGGCGCGTTCGGACTGCGCTCTGTCGGCGAACCCGGAGTGCAGGATTTGCCCGGCCGCTACCGTGGCGTTCCCGCGACGTTCGATCTGCTCGCGCAAAAGATCGAAGGGAGCGACGCCGCCAGGGATCGATTGCTGGCGTGCGACTGGACAAATGGGGCCTTGATTGATGAACTCGAACGGCTGCTCGCGGCAGACTGTCCGCGTCTGGTATGCGACGTGATCGCGACGATCGATCGCGACCTCAAAGAGGGATCGGGCCGCGATCTCTATGCGCGAGCGCTCGTGCGCGCAGGCCGCGCCCGCAGCGCGGACGCGGTGCGGGTCTTCGAGAGCGGGTCGGCGTTGCCGGAGCTGACGAAGGTGCTCTACGCGCAGGACAGAGGGCAATTCTCGGAGGCGCGGCGCCATTATCGGCGGCTCGGCGACGGCGATCCGCAGCGCGGATTTCTCGCCGGCTGCTGTCTCCTGCAACTGCGCGAATGGACGGCGGCCCGCCGCGAGTTCCGTTTGGCGATCGAGAACGGCGGCGAAATGCGCAGTTGGATCGGCGTCGTTGCGGCGCATTGGAGTGCCGGCGATCTCGATGGCGCGCGCGCCGCATACCGGGCATTCCTGCAAACCCTCGATTGGCCGGCAGCCGGCGAATTTGAGGGAGCGAACCGCTCGAATCCCATTGCGGTTGCGAGCGCGCGCGGTTGAGCGACGATGCCGAGCGCCGAAAATTCACCGCCACGGGCAAAGACGCCCTCTGAACCGCCCGTCAGGCTGCGCCGCTCTCCCCATCCCTACAAGGGGATGATCGCCATCTGTTCCGACATCGACGGAACGAACATCGACGCCTTTCGCGCGATACACCGTTACCTCAACACCCTCGGCAAGACGGCCATCGGCCGCGGAGTGGGTTTGGACATTGCCGATTCGATGTGGTTTTACAAGATGCGCGGCAGTCCCGATCTCGCGTTTTTCAGGGGTCATTCCTGGAAACGCCCGAGTGCGGTGGCGCAGGAAATCATCCACTATGCGAAATCGGGGTGGATCGACACCCTTCATACCTACGGCAACTTCAATCTCGGCGCGCGGCGCGTCGTCGAATTCACGCGCGAGCACGCGGTTGCGGCGCTGGCGGTGTCGCAGCAGAGCGGCATATCCTTTCGCGTCTGGGCCAATCACGGCGACCGCAACAATCATCAAAACATCGGCCGCAGCAACGACGCACAGGGTGATAGGCCGGATTCGCCCGCCTACCATGCCGATCTGATCCGCCGGCACGGCATCGAGTTCCTATGGGGGACCGGCCGCTCGGATCCTCCGGGTGGCCCCAGCGTGATCGAGCACCGTCGGCTCAACGACGGCCAACCGATGTTCTTTTTCGACCGCCATCATTGGCGGAAGGATTATCCCGATGCCGCCGCGCTTGCGGAAACCTATCGCCTCAATCATGTGATCGACAGGAACGGGAACTCGTTCTTGCAGGTGTGGCACCCGCAGGCGTTGCCGTTTCAACTGTCGGAGCCGATGCTGCAACAGATCGCGGAGGAAGGGCGCCTGTGCATTTTCGGCCAGCATCTCGGATACAGGTGGAAGCCGCCCGGGTTCGAGCCGCGGGTCGCGGAAGTTTTCCGCCGGCTTCGAGACTATCAGGATCAGGGGCTCATTTTGGTGGCCCGCACCTCGCGGCTGCTTCATTACAACCGCGTGCGCGAATTCCTGAAATTTTCCGTCGTGGCGGAAGAGCAAAAGCTGACCCTTAATATCGAAGCCGTCGACGACCCGGTTCGCGGCTATTGGGTGCCCGGCATCGAAGACCTGCGCGGCATCGGGTTTGAGACCGCATCGGGCGTGGAGGTCGAACTCTGCCTGCGCGGAAAGCCCTTTAAGCAGGACGAGTTGACGAGCGCGAGCGCGGGCGGCGTCGCGACGATCGGCATCCGTTGGTTCGCGCCGGCATTCGAAGACCGCACTCATCCATTTCTTGCCCGCGAACGCTCGACTGAGGTTGGACCCCGTGTCTGATCTCTCTCTGGACGAATTGCGGGAATTGGAGCGGCAGGTTGCGGGCGCTTTGCCGGTTTGCGACCGCGGGCCCCGAGAGCGGGAGCTTGCCGCGGCGTTGGAGGCGGCGACCCGGAGGCTCGACGAGGAGACGCTCGCCCGCGGCGAGCTTCACCATCGGCTGGCGCGGGTGCTCTACCAGTTGGGCGAAGACGAGGCGCTCGCCGCGCTCGCTATGCGCGTATGCGAACGGATCGGGGATGCGCGGTTTCTAGCGGAGATCGGCAAGATCGTACCGTTGCTTCAACATGCCGAAGCAGGCGATTCCGAACGTTTGCTCGAAACGACGCGGCGGCTCTGCGCGGCCGCGCCGGAGAACGTCGAGTTCGCGCTGTTGCATGTAAGGCAGCTCGCGACGTGCGAGGCGCCGCGCGAAGAGCAGTCGCGGGTCCTCGAAGAGGCGCTTCTCATGGCGCCCGAGCATCCGGGGATATTGGAGCGTCTCGCGCGGCTCGCCATCGAGGACAGCCGCTTTGAGGAGGCCGAAGATCGTCTCGCCGCTCTTTCCCGTTTGCGTCCGAGCGCGGACGTTTCCTGGAGGCTTGGCGAAGTGCTGCTGCGCCGCGGCAAGCGCGAGGCCGCCCTCGCCGCGTTCGGGGCGATCGGGCCGCGGCTTCCGGTTGCGGATCTCGGAATTTTCGCCCCGGCGCTTCGAGAGCTTTGCGACCTCGCCAATCGCAACTACTACGTCGACGAGCGGATCGATCTCGACGCACTGCGCGCGAGGCTCCAGAGATCCCTCGAAGCTCTCCGTGATTTTCTATCGCGCGAGGGAGGAATCGCGCCCCGCGAGCTCATAAGCGTCGCTTATACAATCAACCGGATCAACGGCACTTTCTGGTGGTTCAAGGGCTGTCATGACGAGATTGGATTTACCGTCGGAGAGTTCCACGGGACATTGGATTTGCGGGCGTTCGGGGTTCTTGCCGTCGCGATGCACGAGCATCTTCTTGCCATCCTGACGCACGGTTTATGCGAAGGCTTCCTGTCGCAGCGACTCGATTCTCTGGGCTTCATCCGCACGGCGGTCGCGCTTTACGCCTCGGTTCTGCTGGAGAGGGAGGAAGCGGCTCGGGCATGCGAGACGCTCGAAAAGCTCGTCGCAATGGGCTTCGACGGCCAATTCTTTCGCAACCGGCTCGAACTCTGCCGCCTTCACGCCGCGCAAGCGGCTGGCGTGCCGCCGACAACACTTTGCCTTCGGCTCCGCGCCGCCTCGTCGAACGGCTTACACCCCACCGCATTCTGGGAGGAGTGGGCGCGCGCGCAAGGGAGGGAAAGTCGCATCCTCACGCCGGCCGCACCCGGACGCGCCCGTTATACGGTAGTCACCGCCGGCGAGGCGACCCTCTGCGGCGAATACCGCCAGCACTCGACGAACCTCGAGCTTCTCGGCGCAGGGCGCGTCAGCTTGCGGGAGAGCGAGTTGTTGTTCGGCGACGGCATCCTTTTCCGCCCGCATCCGATTTACGGACCTTTTCCGCGTGCGAATCCGCCGGTCCGGGACCGCGGTCCGCGCGCAATGCGAATGCGCGCTGCGCAACGATCGGTTGTCATCGACGAGCCGGTGATCGTCCTCGCGAACAACGACGCCTACCGAATGCCGAATTACAGCCATTGGATCTTTTGGATCCTGGAAAGGCTCAACGTCATTGTGCGGGCGGGACTCGTCGCCTCGCGGCGGGTGTTGATGCCGGCTGAAATCACGGATTGGATGCGGCAGACATTGCCGCTGGTGGGTCTGCCCGACGAGCGCATCCTCTATTATCCGCACGACGTCGAAGTGATCGCAAGAGACGCCGAGGTCGTCTCGCCGATCGAGATTCCCGGTCCCGAGCTGCTTGCGGGTTTGCGAGAGCGAATGTGGGCGGGCGCGGGCGTCTCCGCCACCGCGGTTGCCGAACCGGCGTTTCTGTTTCTTGCGCGGCGCATGCAGATCCGGGCGATGCTGATCGACGAGGATCGGATTTACGCTCTCGCGGAGAGGCTCGGCTTTACCGTCGTCTCGCCCGAGAGGCTCCGCGTCGCGGAACAGGTGCGGCTCTTTGCGCGGGCGGCGGGCGTTGCCGGGCCGCAAGGTTCGGCCTTTGCCAACCTGCTCTTCTGCAGAAGCGGGGTTCGCGTCCTCGCCCTCCAGCAGGAAGAATTCTTCGACGAGTCGGAGCTTGATACCGCAATCGCGTGCGGGCTGGAGTTTCGTTGGCTGCTTGGCCGCTCCGAGCCCAATCTCGCCCGCTATCGCTGGCCGCGCGACGCGCCGTTTGCGATCGACCTTCGTCAACTCGAACAACAGCTGGTCTGGGTGAGGGAGGGAATGCCGGCAGGCGGCGCGGCGGCGGCGCGCGGGGGAATGGCGTGAGCGCAGGCGTCTCTCTGGACGAATTGCGGGAATTGGAGCGGCAGGTTGCGGGCGCTTTGCCGGTTTGCGACCGCGGGCACAGCGAGCG
>JAKAOO010000221.1 GCA_021812165.1 Pseudomonadota bacterium
TCCGATCTCGAGGGCGTCGCGGCTCGCCCCATCGATCGGCGACTCGCCGGCCGGGTAAACATCGGCGACGACGACGGCGTCGGCATCGTTGAAGGAGGTGCAAAAGCCGTCGAAGAGATCGGCGAGGCGCGTATAGCGATGCGGTTGCACCACCGCGATCACATTCCTTTCCGCGATCGCGCGCGCGGCTTTCAAGACGGCCGCGATCTCGACCGGATGATGAGCGTAATCATCGATCACGCTCACCCCGTTCCACTCGCCGGTTTTGGTAAAGCGCCGCTTCACGCCTTTGAAATTGCCGAGCGCCGCGCGCAATGCTTCTTCAGGAAGCCCCATCTCTTCGGCGACGGCGATCGCGGCGAGCGCGTTCCTCACATTGTGCTCGCCGAACATCGGCAGCGTGAGGTCAAAGATCGTGCGGCCCCGTTCAAGGCTCGGGTCCGAGATAACGACGTCAAAGCGCGCGCCCTCACGCGTCAGGCAAACGTTGACCGCGCGCACATCCGCCTGCGGGCTCACCCCATACGTCAAGACGCGCCGGTCCGACAATTTGGGAATGAGGCCCTCTACGACCGGATGATCCATGCACACGACAGCGAAGCCGTAGAAGGGGATATTGGAAAGAAAGATTTCGAAGGCTTCGCGCAGCGCCTCGAATTTCTTGTAATGGTCGAGATGCTCGCGATCGATATTGGTGACGATCGCGATGGTTGCCGGCAGGCGGGTAAAGGTGCCGTCGCTCTCGTCGGCCTCGACCACCATCCACTCCCCGGCGCCGAGGCGCGTGTTGGTGCCATAGGCATTGATGATGCCGCCATTGATGACGGTGGGGTCGAGTCCGGCGCTCTCGAAGAGGGCGCCGATGAGAGAGGTGGTGGTCGTCTTGCCATGGGTTCCGGCGATCGCCACCGACCATTTGAGCCGCATCAATTCGGCGAGCATCTCGGCCCGGCGCACGACCGGGATGCGCTTCGCGCGCGCCGCCACGATTTCGGGATTGTCGGGCTTGACCGCGGAGGACACGACCACGACCTGCGCCGCTCCGAGATTGGCGGCGTCGTGTCCAATGGCGACCCGAAGCCCGAGCCGGCAGAGGCGGCGGACATTGGCACTCTCGGCGATGTCGCTTCCCTGAACTTCGTAACCGAGAGTGTGGAGGATCTCGGCGATGCCGCTCATGCCGATGCCGCCGATGCCGACGAAATGAAAGGGGCCGATCGAGAGCGGGAGCGTCTTCATGCGGCTCGCCCTTCTCGCCAGGCGCCGGCGCAGTCGACAGCGAGATCGGCGAGACGCTGGGCGGCGTCGCGCCGGCCAAAGCGCCGCGCAGAGAGCGCCGCCTGCGCGAGCGCCCGCGGGTCGCCAATCCGCTCCAGGAGAAGCTTTCGCAGCCGCTCCGGGTCGAGTTCGGATTGCAGCAGAACCCATCCGCCTCCGGCCTTCTCGAACGCCCGCGCATTGGCGGTTTGATGGTCGTCGGTGGCGTAGGGATAGGGGATAAGCAGGGCTGGTCTGCCGATAGCGGCAAGCTCTGCGATCGTCGAGGCGCCGGCTCGGCAGATGACGAGATGGGCGCGCGCGAGACGCGCCGGAGCATCCTCAAAAAAGCTTTCGACCTCGGCGGCGATCGCGCTTCTGCGGTAATGCTCAAGGGCGCTCGTGCGATCCTCCGGCCGCGCCTGGTGGCTCACTCTCAAGGCTTTCCTCAAGGCCTCGGGGAAACCCGAAAGCGCCGGGGGAACGATTTCGCTCAAAACACGCGCCCCCTGGCTGCCGCCGAGGATCAAAAGCTCGATCGCGCCTTGAGCCTGCGGCCGCACATAATCCTTCCCGCACTCCAGAAGCACCTCCGGGCGCACCGGATTTCCGGTACAGACGGCGCGCAATCGGTCCCTCTCTTTGAAGCCGGCGGTCTCGGAAAAGGCGGTGGCGATGCGCCAGACCCGCGGCGCCAACAGGCGATTGGCCCGTCCGAGGACGGCATTCTGCTCGTGAATGACGGTCGGCAGCCGCAGAAAAAAAGCGGCGAGCATCGGGGCAACCGCGGGATAGCCGCCAAAACCGATCACCGCTCGCGGAAGAAGGCGGCGCAGGAGCCGCTGCGCCTCGAATGCGCCGCAGGCGAGAGCGAACATGCCCCGCGCGACGCCCGACGGCCCGCCCGCGACGGGCGCAGAGGAGAGGAGATGAACGGTGACCCCGGGGAGCCGCTCGGCGAAAGGGGCACTCTTGCGGTCCGTCGCGAGATCGACCCCAAATCCGCGAGCGATCAGTTCGCGGGCGAGCGCTTCGGCCGGGTAAAGGTGCCCGCCGGTGCCTCCGGCGGCAAGAACGAAACCCTCGCTCACAGCGGGCCGCCGGCGAGACGGCGCCGCGTCAGCGCCAGAAGCATGCCCATGCCGAGCCCCATCGCCAACAGCGAAGAACCGCCATAGGAAAGGAAGGGCAAAGTCATTCCTTTGGCCGGGATGAGACGCAGCGTCGTCGCCATGTTGATGGTCGCCTGCAAGCCGAACTCTGCGAGAAGCCCCGTTGCGGCAAGCAGAATAAAGAGATTTGATTCCTGGACGAGGCGCGAGAGGCCCCGCAAAACGACAAACGCGAAAAGCGCGACGATCAGAAGGCAGGCGATAAGACCCAATTCTTCGCCGGCGACGGCGAAGACAAAATCGGCGTGAGCGTCGGGGAGAAAGTACTTGACGGTGCCCTCGCCCGGGCCTTGCCCCCAAAGCCCGCCATGGATGAAGGCCGCAATCGACTGGTTGACCTGGTAACTGTCGGCGGCCGTCGGATGGAGAAACTCGTTGATCCGCACCCTCACATGCGGCGACCAATCATAAGCGCCAACCAACCCCAAAACTCCGACCAACGCGCCCGCCGCCACCCAGTACCAGCCGAGGCCGGCCAGAAAGAATTGCGCAAACCACACGACCGCGACGAGCACTGCCGTCCCGAAATCGGGCTGCCGCAGGAGAATCGCCACGCTGACGACGAGCAGAAGGACCGCGATGATGTTGCCCGGAAATTTCGGATGAAGCTTCTGCTCCGCGAAAAGCCAGGCGGCAAGGACCGCGAAGGTCGGTTTAAAGAATTCCGAAGGCTGAAGCGTGAAATAGGGCAAGTCGATCCAGCGCCGCGCCCCCTTGACCTCGAGCCCGATGACGAGAGTGAGCGCGAGGAGCAGAAGCGAGAGGGCGAAGCCGATCACGGCGATTCGCCGCACCATCCGCGGTGTCTGCAACGAGACCACAAACATGGCGGCGGCCGAGAGAGGCAGCACTTCGAGCTGGCGGCGCACGAAATAAAATGCAGGGAAGCCGATGCGGAGCGCGACGGCGGGGCTCGCCGCAAGGCTCAAAAGCACGCCGAGCGCCATCAGAACCGCCAGTGCGAAAAGACTCCAGCGATCGACCGTCCACCACCAGAGCGCGATCGGGCTGCGGTCGACTCGGGCAAACTTCATCGCGCATCACCCCGGCGAAAGAGCGCGACGGTCCGCCGCGCCGCCTCCGCGCCAATACCCGTAAAGGCGGAAGGCTTCGTAGATATAGTAAATACGGCGCGATACGACCACAATTTCTTGTCCGTTGCGTTGTCTTCCCGCATTTCGCTCCAAAGCTTCAGCGCAGTTTCAGAGTGGCGAGCCCGGCGATCGCGAGAATCGAGGCAATGATCCAGAACCGGATGACGATCGTCGGCTCCTCCCAACCTTTCTGTTCGAAATGATGATGGAGCGGCGCCATCCGGAAGATGCGCCGGCCGGTCAGTTTGAAGCTCGCCACCTGGACGATCACGGAGACGGCCTCGAGCACGAAAAGGCCGCCGATGATGGCGAGAACGAGCTCATGCTTGATGACGACGCTGATGGTGCCGAGAGCGCCGCCGATCGCGAGCGAGCCCGTATCGCCCATAAAGACCATCGCCGGCGGCGCGTTGAACCAGAGAAAGCCGAGGCTTGCCCCGACCATGGCGGAGCAAAAGACTGCGAGCTCTCCGGCGCCCGGCACGTGATGGAGTTCCAGGTAATTGGCGAAGATGGAGTTGCCGACGAGGTAGGCGATGAGGACGAAGCAGCCGGCCGCGATCATCGCCGGCCCGATCGCGAGGCCGTCGAGCCCATCCGTCAGATTGACGGCATTGGCGGCGCCGACGATGACGAGACTGCCGAACGGGATGAAGAACCAGCCGAGCTCGAAAAGGACATTCTTGAAGAAGGGAACGGCGAGCGAGTTGGCGAGAGGCGCCGGCATGATAAAGGCGAGAGCGACGCAGGCGGCGGCTGCAACCACAATTTCGAGAGCGAGTTTCGCGCGCGCGGCAACGCCGTTATGCGAGCGGTTTGTGAGCTTCATGTAGTCGTCGAAAAAGCCGATGACGCCGAAAGCGGCGGTAACGAGCAGCACGACCCAGACATAAGGATTTGAAAGGTCGGCCCAGAGGAGGGTCGAAACGATGACCGCGAGAAGGATCAAAAAGCCGCCCATCGTCGGCGTGCCGCGTTTGCGCAAAAGGTGGCCTTCCGGCCCGTCGAGGCGGATCGGCTGGCCCTCCTTTTGCTTCGCCTTGAGCCAGCCGATGAGGCGAGGGCCGACGAGAAAGCTGATGATAAGCGCGGTCACCACCGCTCCGCCTGAACGGAAGGTGATGTAGCGGAAGAGGTTGAACGCCCCGAAGCGACCGGCGAGAGGGTAAAGAAGCCAGTAGAGCATGGCGTTACTGCTCGCCCTCGCGTCCCTTTTCGATCAGCTTTTCGACGATGCGGTCGGCGTGCACGCCGTGCGAGGCTTTGACCGTCACGACGTCGCCTGCCCGAAGATCAGAAAGGAGCGAAGGAATAGCCTCCTCCGCGCTCGACCACAACCCGCCGCGTTTCTCTTCGGGGAGAACCTCGTCGAGCGCCGCGATCGCGCTGCCGACGAGAAAAACGCGATCGATCCCGCTCTCCAGAATCGGCTGCAAAAGCGCGCGGTGGAATCGCGGGGCGGCTTCCCCCAGCTCGAGCATGTCGCCGAGAACCACCACTCGGCGCCCACCGCGCGCGGGCGATGATGCGCCGAGCACGGAAAGCGCGGCGCGCATCGCGGCGGGGCTCGCATTATAGCTTTCGTCGATGAGGGAGAGTTCGCCGCCCCGCCAAGAGAGAGCGTAGCGGCGCCCGCGCCCGGGCGGCGCTTCAAGCCGGGAAAGCGCCTCGACAGCCATGCGCACATCCGCTCCCGCCGCAAACGCCGCCGCAAGAGCGGCGAGAGAGTTCATGACCCAATGCCGCCCGGGGAGCGGAACGCGGTAGCGCAGCCGCAACCCGGGGAGTGCGGCATCGACCGCGCTCTCGCGTTCCCCGATGACGCAGCCCTCGAGCCGGACCTGCGCCCGCGGGTCGGCTCCAAACGCAATGATCTCGCGGGCGCCGGCCGCCCGAGCGCTCTCTTGGAGCCGCTCGAAAAAGGGGTTGTCGCGATTGAGAATGGCGCTGCCGCCCTCTTCGAGCCCGTCGAAGATCTCGGCCTTGGCGTCGGCGATCGCCTCCAGCGAGGGGAAATAGCCGAGATGGGCGGCGTCGACAGCGGTGATGAGGGCGACATGGGGGCGCACGAGGCGGGAAAGCCGCCTGATCTCGCCCTCGTGGTTCATGCCGAGCTCGAAGACGCCAAAGCGAGCCTCGCGCGGCATGCGCGCGAGCGAAAGCGGGGCTCCCCAATGGTTGTTGAGAGAGCCCTCGGAGGCGGCGGTCGGGCCGCAGGCGGAGAGAAGAAGGGCAAGCGCCTCCTTCGTCCCCGTCTTGCCGACGCTGCCGGTAACGGCGAGGATCCGCGCTCTGCTGCGCTCGCGCGCGGCGGCGGCGAGCGCGAGGAGCGCCTCGAACGTGTCGCGGACGCGCAGCAACGGCGAATGTTGCGGAGGGATGTCGC
>JAKAOO010000021.1 GCA_021812165.1 Pseudomonadota bacterium
GATCAGGACAACGAGGCGCCTGCCCCGTATAGACGAGGTTCCGCCGCAACATCGGGGTAGTGCTGGGTGTCGGAGTCGCCGGTGAAGATCAGCCCCTTCGAGGCGAGGGCGACAAGGATAGCCTCCTTCCGCGTTTCGGCGAGCGCCAATTTCGTCCGTTTCTCGACCGAGGGGATCGCCTTGTCGGCGTCGATCCTCGGCCACGGCGGCTTGGTTGCTGCCGGCAATTTGAGCTTTGCGGCGATCTCGCGCTCGGCCCGAAAACGCAGCGACGGCCATCGAGATCGTCGGCGATGATTGTGCCGTCCTCTAATTCGAGACCGAGCGCCGTCTCGACGAGTTCAGCCGGCACCTCGATAAGCTTCCGCGCGAGGGGAAGGAGCGGCTTCAAGCGCTGCGATCTCAACGATGGGCCACCCCGGCCGGAATTGACACCGAAACCGGCGTTCGTACCGTATAAGATCGCAGCGGTTCGGGATGCACACCCGAACGGTCGCCGCGGTAGTACGCCGCAATCCGCGCGAACGTGCTCCAAGGCAGGGCAGGGTGCTCGGGCCGAGGCACGGGCAGCCTCCATGTCGCAGCGGCGGAAAAAGCCTGCCCGCTTCATCCGCCGTCGATGTGTACTCGCTTGCCTGTCAGTCCAGCCGGTACACCCGCCGGGCTGTGCCGGAGAATATCGCTTCCTTCTCCGCCGCCGAGGCACCGCTGGCGATGCGCTTCAACGCGTTCCACAGCGCGGCGTACCCGATGCCCATCTTCTCCACCGGGAAGTTGCTTTCGGCCATGCAGCGATTCGGCCCGAACAGCTCGATGCAGGTCTCGACGTAGGGCCGCCACAGCGCCGCCAGCTCGGCCGAGGACGGCGGGCGTTCCTCGGCCATGTAATCGGTCGCCGCCAGCCGCATCATCATGCCGCCCAGCTTCATCGTCACGTTCTGGCACTTCGCCAGCTCGATGACCAACTTCTTCCAATCGGCGAAGACCTCATCGCGCTTGCCGGCATACGGGCCGTAGCCGAGCGGACCGCCGCAGTGACCCATGATGATGTTGCCGCCGGGGAAAGCGCGTGCCAGGTCGATCACGTCCTCAAGCTGCGGATGGAACACCCAGGCGTCCAGCGACAGCCCGAGCGCGGACAGCTTCCCCAGGCCCGCGCGAAAGTCCGGCCGGGCATAGAGGCCCGGCTCCGTGTCCGGCGCGCTGTTGCCGATGATCGGATCGGCGTCATAGGCGCCGGAGTGCCGCACGCCGCGGAACCGCCCGCCGCCGGCGCGGATATGCGCCTCCAGCACTGGTGTGACCCAGTCGCCCTTCGTCAGGTCGGCGTAGCCGACGATGCCGGCCGCGACCCGCGTCTTGCCGTAGTTGCCGCTGTCGCTCATCGCCGCGATGCCGGCAACGAACTCGGTCTCGCCGACCGGCCGCATCGGCTCCGGACCGCTGGCGCGGTACATCGAGTGGCATTGCAGGAACACGGTGGCAACAATGTTGTGGCCGGTGCGGCAATCCTCCAGGAACTCGTCCAGCAGGTAGCGCATCGGCGGCACCTGCCACGAATCGCCGGGGCCGGGCACGCCGGGGCGGTGCCACAGGTGGTGGTGCGTGTCGATGATCGGCAGATCGGGGTCCAGGATGTCTTCCGGGGGCGCCTTGGCAAGCCATTCCAGCCGGGGCGGCGAGATGCGTCCGTATCGGGTTATTGTCTGGCTCATGCGCGTTTCTCTCCAAGTTGTATCAGCGGCGCCGAGGATCCGCGTATATACGCCATCGGCGGTGCCTTGATCTGGATCAATGACCGGCAGGCGAAGACTGCGCGATAGCCCAGCCGGCGCTGAAGCTGGCGACGCGCGGCTACGTCATGCGCGGCGGCGAGGTGCGCCGCAGCGGCTCGGCGGCTGAGATCCGCGATCTGGCTCTGGCCGAAGAATATCTTTGAACCCGGTCCGGGAGAAGCGCCTGTGGTTCCGAAACTCTTCACTCCTCATACAATCCGCGGCGTCACGCTCAAAAACCGTATCGTGCTCTCGCCTATGCTTACCTACCACGCGCAAGAAGGTAAGGTCTCTGACTGGCACCTTATCCACCTCGGCAAGTTCGCAACCGGCGGCGCCGGGCTGGTGTTCATGGAATCCACTAAAGTGGATGCGCGCGGTTGCACCACCACGGCGGATACCGGCCTCTGGAACGATAGCTTCATCGAGCCGCTCACCCGGATCACGAGCTTCATCAAGCGACAGGGCGCCGTCCCCGGCATCCAGCTCAGCCATTCCGGCCGCAAAGCGCGCACCAGTCTACCGTGGGAAGGCAGAGGACCCATCGAGACCGAAGCCCGTCCCGATGGCGTTTCGCCCTGGGAGCTGATTGCTCCGAGCGCCATCCCTCACGCGAAGAGCTATCCGGTGCCCCGCGCGATGACGAAGGGGGACATCAAGGAGCTGGTTGAGGCTTGGGGCAAAGCCGCCATCCGCGCTTATAAGGCCGGCTTTGAGGTAGTCGAGATCCACGGTGCTCACGGTTACCTCATCCACGAGTTCCTTAACCCCAATGCCAATCAGCGGACGGATGAGTATGGCGGCAGTCTGGAGAACCGCATGCGCTTTGCGGTCGAAGTGGCCGAAAGCGTCCGCCGTTCCTGGCCGGAGGATAAACCTCTCTTCTTCCGCATGTCCGCGATCGACAATGACGGCTGGGAGATCGAGGACAGTGTAGCGCTCGCCAAGCTCCTCAAATCCAAAGGCGTAGATCTGATCGACTGCACCACTGCCGGCATGGCGGTCACGCCTGTGAATGCTTCCGTCCACCCCCTGCATTATGGCTATCAGGTACCGCACGCCGAGCGCATCCGCCGTGAAGCCGAAATTGAGACCATGGCGGTTGGACTGATCATCCATGCCGAGCAAGCCGAGGCAATCCTCGACCATGGCCGGGCAGATCTCGTGGCGCTTGGACGGGAGATGCTGCACAATCCGAACTGGCCGATCGACGCTGCGGAGAAGATGGGTTTGAAGCCGAGCGGGGCCTGCGTGCACGCGTCCTACGGATATTGGTTGGACAAGCGTAACTTGCCCGGCATCCGCGCTGTGCCGTCCACATGGCGCAGGCCGCTCAGGCGAGCTCGGCGCCCTTTTCGGTAAACAGCTCGATCTGCCCGACCGTCTCCTTGCCGAAAAGAATAGGCAGGAAGGCGCCGACCAGAACGATGACGATCAGGGTGCCGAAGAAGATGATCGGCGAAGCGGTATGCGGCTCCAGGAAAAAGGGCACCGCCACCGCCGCAAAAATCCGGCCGACTGACTCGCCGAAAAAATGGCCGCGGCCGCGCAAGGCGGTCGGGAACTGCTCCGAAAGGTAGACGCGGGTCGCTGGAAATGCCGATAAAGCGGTAAAACCCGTCAGCGCCGCTCCCAGGCTCATGACGAGCGGCGCGTAGGCGCCGGCGAAATGCGCGAGCGTCATCAGAACGAGCCCGGGAAGCCCGCCCAAAAGCGCGTAGAAGATCGTCCAGCGCCGGCCAATCGCCTCCATCAGATAGGCGATAAAGGCCTTTCCGGGAATGCTCGTGAGGAAGATGAGCGTGCTGATGCCAAAGCTCATCGTGACCGCCGCGCCCTGGTCGATGAGCGCTTTCGGCAGCAGGACGGCGATCAGATAGTAGCCCGTCACGGCCAGCATCTGCGTCAGGGTGCCGATTGTGGTCCAGCGCAATTGGCCGGGCGCCAACAGTGCCGAGTATGGCGGAAGCTGTTCGCGCGCGCCTTCGAAATCGCGTCCGAGTTCCGCGACCGTCAAAGGCCGCACGCGGTTGCCGCATCTCTTGATCAACTCGTTGACCGTGTCCACCGCCGCCTGAACCTGGCCCTTGCGCAACTGCCAGCGCGAGCTTTCCGGTATGACGAAATGCACGAGGAACGGCACGACGAAGAGCATGAGCCCGCCTGGCAGAGCGATCAGACGAAAGCCGTTCGGGTTATGGGCGACCAGAAGGCCGGCGAAGGGCGACAGTGCAAATGAGGCCGCCAGCATGATCTCATAGATGGCGCCATAGGTGCGCCGATGCTGCGCCGGCAGCAACTCGGCGGCAATCGGGAAGGCTGCGTATATGCCAAAACCCATTCCCAACCCGGTCAAGACGCGGATGACGAGCAACTGCACGCCGCTTTGCGCGAGCGGGATCAAAAGCGTGAAGAATGTGGTCGAGATCACCCCGATCTGAATGACAGCTTTGCGGCTGATATGGTCGGAGACCGCCGAACCAAGAAAGCCGCCGATTACGAGCGTCACGCCGGCGGAGATGGCGAGAAAGCGGATCTCGCCGGCCGCCATGTGGAGGGGCGCCTTGGCGAGCACGATCAGCGAGCCCGTGAGGGCCGCATCGTAGCCTTCGACAAAGCCCATGAGTCCCAAAACGAGGATCACGGCCAAGTGGTACGGACTGAAGGGGATGCTGTCGAGCTTTTGGCCGAGCCGTTCTCCGGCCGAACTTGCCAATCGAGGGGAAAAGGGGGCCGTCGTCATCGCATCGTCTCCTCTCCGAGTGTTGTTGTTTCACGGCTCTGAGGGCCGCGCCCGCGGCGGCATCGCGATCTCCGCGCGGCCGGAGCGGGCGACGCCGCGATCTCTTTTCTCCGAAGGGATGAACCAGAAAGCCACAACGGGACAGAACCGCGGGTGGATACGGCCCGCTCTCTTTGGCGCAGGAAGCGCAATCCACCACACAAGCTGAGGCCACCGTCACCTTCCCCCCGGAGAAATTGCCGCTGTCCTTCAAGCCCCTTTTTTGGGCCTTTTTGCGACGTTCTTCTTCGATCGAGACTCTGCTCCAACGGCGACCGGCCGGCAAGCGCAATTCGCCTTACCCACTCGCGGCGACCGGCCGCTGAGGGACATAACCCGCGGTCCTTGCCTGGGGAGGGAAGGGGCCGCGAAGGTAGATCCGCTTGGTCGTTCGACCATGAGATCCGCGGAGCCAATGCCACCAAGGCTGGCAAGCGACGCGGTGACCCCACGCGCTCGTCGGCAGCTTGGCGCGCTTCCCGTATTCTGAAAATCATACTGTTGTCTTCATTGAGAAAGATCAAAGATTCGACGCCATAGTCCGACCAGGATGGGTGTATTTTCTTGCAATATTTCAATGATTTACTCTATATTGTCACGACATCGCTTTTAGAATCAGCAACCCGGAGGACGATCCAGAACGTCCTTTGCACCCTCGTCAGCAGCAGCTGACGGGGGTCGTCGCCTTGGGAGCAATCCCGCTCTGATAGGAGAACCCTTATGGGTCAATATCACACCCCTGTCTGCATCGAAGCCGAAGAAGCCCTCGACCAATACAAAGTCGCCTGCGGCGCCAAGGAAGGCGAACAAGGCTACACCCGGCCCGGGGTCCCTGGCCGGCTCTGTCGGTGCGTCGTCGGCTTGCCGTCGATCGCGACCTCGACGAGCGGCAAGCCGCCCAGGAGTTTGACCGGGAGCTGTACGGCACGCGGCGGAACGCAGATCTCGTCTGCCGCCGCGCGCAGCCACGGCCTGCCGGCCGCCAGCGCCAGCAGCAGGTAGAGGGATGCCAGTCTTCCAAAACGTGCCATTGCCGTGTTGCTATACTAGAGCGGAGGCTGGGGTCCACCCCGGCTGAGCCTGCGCCGATGGGCGGGTCTTCGCCAAAGGCGAGCGCGTTCGCCTTTTCAACGATTTGCCAGCTGTTTCTCGGCCGGGTGGGGGCTCGGTCCTTTGGGATCGCCCCAGCTCTTGATCGCGCCGTCACGCTCGAGGTGGAAATCATAGTGCAACCGGCATGCTGCTGGACGGCGAAGAAGAGGTCCGTACCGCTCCGCTCGCGAGAAGTTCCCGGCGGTTCTGGCGTCTTTCGGAAATCCCGCCGCCGCTTATATTCGTCGAGAGTCATGGCCGGGTGACCACAGCGCACTCCGGCGGGACGCGCGCGCGGGGAACGCTTTGGCACGAAGAACCCCTGCGATCGGCGTCCATCGCCCTAGGCGGGCGGCGTCCAGCGTTGCCCGCGCGTGGGCCCGCAGGAGTGCGCCGCAGGGGCGCCCCGCTGGGCCTTTCAGTTCAAGCGTTGACCCCGGACGAGTTCGGGTGCGTCAAGTTGTCCTTTCTTGGAGAAAGCGGCTTCTGCTATTTTGTCGCAAGATGAAGTTTCGGCCGAAACCAAGCCGTGGGGGAAACAAGAAGCCGAGGAGACGGGCCATGGGTTTCATGCCGATATCGCGAAGGGATTTCTTTAGGCTCGGGGGAGCCGGCGTTAGCCTCTCGACGCTCTCGGCGCTCGGCTTCGCACCCGAGGCGGCGCTCGCCGAAGTGAGGGCCTTCAAACTCGAACGCACGACCGAAACCCGCAACACTTGCCCCTACTGCTCGGTTGCCTGCGGCGTCATTCTTTACGGGCTCGGAGACAAGGCGAAAAACGCGCCCTCTTCGATCATCCATATCGAGGGCGATCCCGACCACCCGGTCAGCCGCGGCACGCTCTGCCCCAAAGGGGCGGGGCTCATCGATTTCATCCACGCGCCGACGCGGCTTCTTTATCCCGAGTACCGGGCGCCGGGGGCGAAGGAATGGAAGCGGGTCTCCTGGGATTGGGCGCTCGACCGCGTTGCCCGGCTTTTGAAGGAAGACCGCGACAAAAACTTCATCGCCAAAAACCGCGACGGGACGACCGTCAATCGCTGGGTTTCGACGGGCTTTCTCGCGGCTTCGGCAAGTTCGAACGAGACCGGCTGGATCACCTACAAGGTGATGCGCTCTCTCGGGATCCTAGCGTTCGATAATCAAGCAAGAGTTTGACACGCGCCGACGGTGGCGAGTCTCGCCCCAACCTTCGGCCGCGGTGCGATGACGAATTCCTGGACCGACATCGCCAATAGCGATCTCGTCGTGGTGATGGGCGGCCAGGCGGGGGACGCGCATCCCGTCGGTTTCAAATGGGTGCTGGAAGCGCGCTCGCGCCGCAAGGCAAGGCTCATCGTCGTCGATCCGCGCTTCAACCGGACGGCGGCGGTCGCAGACCTTCATGTGCCGATACGCCCGGGCACCGACATCGCCTGGCTCGGCGGCCTCATCAACCATCTCGTCTCTCACGACAAGATCCAGCACGAATACGTCACGGCGTATACGAGCGCGCCTTACCTCATCAAACAAGGCTACGGCTTCAAGGACGGCCTTTTTACCGGCTATATCGAAGGAAAGCGCGCCTACGACATGGCGAATTGGGATTACGAGCTCGACGCGCAGGGCCATGTCAAGGCCGACCCGACGCTCCAGCATCCGCGCTGCGTCTTCCAGCTGATGAAAGCGCATTATGCGCGCTACACGCCGGAGATGGTCGAGCGCATCACCGGCTCGCCGCGCGACAAGCTCATGACCGCGTGGTCGTGGATCGCCGAGACGGCGCGCCCCGACAAGGTGATGACCGCGCTGTACGCGGTCGGCTGGACGCAGCATACGGTCGGCACGCAGAACATCCGCACCATGGCGATGGTGCAGCTCCTTCTCGGCAATGTCGGCATGGCGGGGGGCGGAGTGAATGCGCTTCGCGGCCATTCCAACATCCAGGGCCTCACGGATCTCGGTCTCCTTTCCAATCTCATCCCCGGCTATCTCACCTTGCCGAGCGAGCATGAGCCCGATTTCGCGACCTACATGAAGTCGCGCGGGTTCAAGCCTCTGCGCCCCGGCCAGCTCAGCTATTGGCAGAATTACAAGAAGTTCTTTGTCAGTTTCCAGAAGGCGATGTGGGGGAAGGCGGCGACCGCAGCCAACGACTTCGCCTACGATCATCTGCCGAAGCTCGACGTCGTCTACGACCTCTTGCGCATCTTCAACATGATGCACAAGGGCGAGGTCAACGGCTATATCTGCCAGGGCTTCAACCCTCTGCAAGCGGCGCCCAACAAGGCGAAGATTTCGACTGCGCTTGCGAAGCTCAAATTCCTCGTGGTGATGGATCCGCTCACGACCGAAACCGCGAGCTTTTGGGAAAACCACGGCGAATACAACGCGGTCGATCCGGCGAAGATCAAGACCGAGGTCTTCCGCCTGCCGACGAACTGTTTTGCCGAGGAAGAAGGCGCCCTCGTCAACTCGGGGCGCTGGCTGCAATGGCATTGGAAAGGGGCGGAGCCTCCCGGCGAGGCGAAGACCGACATCGCCATTATGGCCGCGCTCCACCTGCGCCTGCGCGAGCTTTACAAGAAGGAAGGCGGTGCCTTCCCCGATCCGATCGTCGACCTCAACTGGCCTTATATCCACCCCGAATCGCCTTCGCCCGAGGAGCTTGCGAAGGAGATCAACGGGTCTGCGCTCGAAGATGTCGTCGATCCGAAAAATCCCAACAAAAAGCTGCTCACGAAGGGCCGGCAGCTCAACCTCTTTTTAGAGCTTCGCGACGACGGCAAGACCGCCTGCGGCTGCTGGATCTATTCCGGCTCGTTCACGGAGAAGGGCAATATGATGGCCCAACGCGAGGTGAGCGATCCGAGTGGGCTCGGGGTCTTCCCGCAATGGGCCTGGTCATGGCCGGCCAACCGCCGCATCCTCTATAATCGCGCGTCCTGCGATCCTGACGGGCGGCCGTGGGATCCGAAACGCATGCTGATCGAATGGAACGGCACGAAATGGGCCGGTTTCGACGTCCCGGATTTCCCGCCGCTCTCAAAGCCCTCTGCCGGGATGGGGCCCTTTATCATGCTTCCCGAAGGGACCGCGCGTCTTTTCGCACGCGGCTTTTTGAAGGACGGCCCCTTCCCCGAGCATTACGAGCCTTTCGAGGCGCCGATCGCCAACCTTCTCCATCCCAAAGTCAATTCGAACCCGGCGGCGCGGGTCTTCAAAAGCGACCTCGCAGTCTTCGGTAAACCTTCCGAATTCCCCTATGTCGGGACCACCTATCGCGTCACCGAACTCTTCCATTTCTGGGCGAAGCACGCGCTCATCAACGCGATCCTGCAGCCGCAGCAATTCGTCGAATTGAGCGAGGATCTGGCCAAGAAGAAGGGAATAATGGCCGGCGACTGGGTCAAGGTGAGAAGCAACCGCGGCCAGCTCCGCGCTGTCGCGGTGGTGACAAAACGCTTGAAGCCCTTGAAGGTCGACGGCAAGACGATCGAGGTCGTCGGCCTGCCCTTCCACTGGGGCTTCACCGGCCTCACAAAAAAGGGCTATCCGAGCAACGTCTTGACGCCCTTTGTCGGCGACGCCAACGCCGAGACGCCGGAGTTCAAGGCGTTTCTCGTCGACATCGAGAAAACGACGGCGCCGGCGGTGTGAGGGAGGGCGCGCATCATGGCATCGCTGCAATCCCTCGACATCAAGCGCCGCTCGGCGACAACCCTTCCCGCCCCCGATGTGCGCGTCGGGCATGAGGAGGAGGTCGCAAAGCTCATCGATGTGGGGCGCTGCATCGGCTGCAAAGCCTGTCAGGCGGCCTGTCTCGAATGGAATGATCTGCGCGGGGAGGTGGGCACCAATACGGGCAGCATACAGAACCCTCCCGATCTTACCGCGAACACCTGGACTCTGATGCGGTTTACGGAGATCGAGGAGGACGGCAAGGTCGAATGGCTGATCCGCAAGGACGGCTGCATGCACTGCGCCGACCCCGGTTGCCTTGAAGCCTGCCCGGCGCCCGGCGCCATCGTGCAGTATGCGAACGGCGTCGTCGATTTCATCTCGGAGAACTGCATCGGCTGCGGCTATTGCATCAAGGGCTGCCCTTTCAACATCCCGCGCCTTTCGAGGACGGACGGAAGGGCCTACAAATGCTCGCTTTGCTCCGACCGCGTGGCGGTCGGTCTGGAGCCGGCCTGCGCCAAAGCCTGCCCGACCCAGGCGATTTCCTTCGGCAGCAAGCCCGACATGCTGGAACTCGCTTCCTTGCGCGTCGAAGGACTGAAAGAGCGGGGCTACAAAAAGGCCGGTCTCTACGACGCGCCGGGGGTGGGCGGCACGCACGTCCTGTACGTCCTCCAGCGCGCCGACCGCCCCGAGCTTTATCAAGGGCTGCCGAAGGACCCGAAAATCAGTCCTCTCGTCTCGTTCTGGAAGGGTCTTGCAAAGCCGGTCGGGCTCGGCGTCATCGGGCTCGGCGTCCTCGCCGGTTTCTTCCACTATGTGACGGTCGGCCCGGATACGGTCGAGGAAGAGGACGAACGCGCGGCCGAGCGCGACATGGCGGAGAGGCGAGGGCGATGACATACATCGAACGCTATACGCGCTGGCAGCGTTTCATCCACGCAGCGGTCGCGCTTTTGATGGTCCTCTTGATCCTCAGCGGGCTCGCGCTTTTTCACCCTGCGCTCTTCTTCTTGAGCGATTTGTTCGGCGGCGGGACCTGGAACCGCATCCTCCACCCTTGGCTCGGCGTGGTGCTGGTAGTCGGCTTTGCTCTGGTGTTCGTGCGCTTTGTCCCGGACAATCTGTGGCGGCGGGAGGATTCGCAATGGCTGAGGCAAATCCCTGACGTCCTCGCCAAACGCGACGATAAGTTGCCTGCGATCGGCCGCTACAACGCCGGCGTGAAGATCATTTTCTGGGGGATGACGGTGTTCATCCTGCTTCTTCTCGTGAGCGGCATCGCCCTTTGGGACACGTATTTCGCAAGCGCGTTTTCGATCGAAGTGCGCCGCATCGCGGCCGTCGTTCACGCGGTCGTCGCTTGGCTCGCCATCCTCTTCCTCATTGTCCATGTCTATGCGGCAATCTGGGTCAGAGGGACGATGCAGGGGATGACCCAAGGCCGGGTGACCGCCGGCTGGGCGCGCAAGCATCACAGGAAATGGTTCGACGAACTGCTGACGAAAGAGACGAAATAAGGGCTCGCACCGCGCCAGAGTGCCGAGGCGGAGGTTGCCCGCCCGCGGCGGGCGGATGAGGAATGGGGATGAGTTCCATGCCGCCTCTCGCAGCCGACCCGGGCGCGATCGGCCGCGTCCCCGAGGCGCCGTTTCTCGTTCTGCCCGACGCGGCAAAGATCTTTTCCCGTCGCGCCCTGCGCTTCGAAAGACTGGCGCCGGGCAACCCCTTCGCCGCCTTTCTGCGCTTTATGGCGGCTCTCTCTCGGGCGCAAGAGGCGGCCCTCGCCTCGCTGCCGCTTCCTGCCGCCGCAAGGCTCGCCGCTTTCCCCGCGAAGAGGCTCCTCGACCGCCGCGCGCTTCTGGAAGGAAGAGAATGGCGAGATGCCCTCGCGGCGATTGCCGAGACGCTCGATCGGGCGGCGATGCCCGCAGACGCGGCGGCGGCTTTGCGGGCGCTTTGCGAACAGGGCGAAGAGAAACGGGCTTTTTTGGCCGGCCGCGTTCTCGACGGCGCCTTTGCCGCGAAAGAGGGAGCCGAGGCTCTGTTTCTCGTCGCCGCCTTGGAAGTGGCGTGGACGCGGGAAGCCGGCGCCTTTGCGGCTGACACCGTGAGCGCGGGCGAAACCGCCGCTTGCCCGGTTTGCGGCGGCCCTCCTTTCGCCAGCCTCGTCTGCGCCGAAGGGGAGAGGGCGGGACTGCGGTATCTCGTTTGTGCTCTTTGCGGCTCGCAGTGGCGCCATGTGCGGATCAAATGCATCGTTTGCGGCGGGAGCAAAGGCATCGCCTATCACGCCGTCGCCGGCAAGGAAGGACCGGCAAAGGCGGAAAGTTGCCCGCAGTGCAAGGCGTACACGAAGATCCTTTACGCCGAGAAAGATCCTGCGGCGGAGCCCATGGCCGACGACCTCGCGAGCCTTGCGCTCGACGTCCTCATGAACGATACGGGCTGGAGGCGCGCTTTTCCCAATCCCTTTCTTTCGCCCGGGATCGCATGAGGCGATTTCCTCCTCGCGCATGGTCATCGGGACTGAAAGAGGGGGCGATCTTCGCGAGGGGCGCCGCGACCGCATCGGCCTCTTTACCCGATCGGAATCTCGATGACGGCTGATTTTCTCGATGCGTTGCTCCGGGCGGCGGAGGCCTGCGAAAAGGAGGAAGAAGCGGTTCGGCGCGAAAGCGAGGCGCGTCTCGAAGCGCTCACAAAGGCGCGGGTCGCCGCGTATCGCCGCTACCACCTTCTGCGAGGCATGGCCGAAGCCATCGCCACCGCGGCCCCGGCGGAAGCCGGGGCGGGGGTGACCGCGGCTCTCGACTTCGCCTTCGCCGAAACCGGATGGAACGAAGAGGACGGCCTCTATTCCGAGGTGCGCGGTGAGCTCACGGCGGTGGCGAAGGCTCTCGCCGCGCATCCGCCGGAAGAGAAGGCGGCGATCCTCGCCTTCGCGCGCTTCGAGAGCTGGTACAAAGAGCGCCTGGCCAGCGATTTCTTGGATCTTCTCGAACGCGAGCGCGCCTTTCTTCCGGTCGTCGATTTCTGAGCGGACAAATTCCCCTCAGGGCTCACCATCAATCCTTTTCGGCGCAACCGGCGAATTTCTCGCGGCGCATCTTCGCGGCGTAAGGCTTGGCGACGGCCGTTCCCGGCAGAAGCGCCGCGCGGGCGGCGTTCCAGTCGTCGGGACGGACCGCGATGAGCCAGCCCTCGCCGTAAGGGTCGCGGCTGGCGCGGCAAGGCTCCTCGAGGAGCGCCTCGTTGCTGCGTTCGATAAAACCGGAAAAGGCGATCCGCGCCGCGCTCACCAATTTTCCGGTCTCGACCACCGCTGCGGCTTCTCCCGCCTCGATCCGCCGGTTCGCGCGCTTTGGCGTCACCGCAACGAGGGCCGCCGCCATGGCAAGGGCGACGGAAGTCATCCCGACCTCGACAAGCCCATCCTCCAGAGGCCGGTACCAGAGCTGGTTCTCGACATCGTAAAAGAGCTCGTCGGGGAGATGGCAGCCTTTGACGATCGGCATGGCTCTTCAGTAGGAGAGGATCCGGCAGTCGTCTTCCATGATGCGGGCCATGAGCGCGGCGGCGCCGAGAAAGCCCTCGCATTCGGGAACGAGATCGGCGGCCGTCATGTCGAAGAGAGCGAGATTCGCGGGACAGGCGTAAAACTTGACGCCGAGCTGGCGGGCTTCGCGAATAAAGTCATAGACCGTCTTCTGCGATCCGGGCTTGACCGTGAGCCCCTCCGCAACCCCTTTTTTGAGGAGCTTCCCCGCCGTTCCGGCGCAGATGACCTCGACCTCGTAATCGAGGGCTGCCGCCGCGGCGGCATGGACGAGAGGGGTTCCGAGTTCCTCGGGGTTTCTCGGATCGGAGTTGACCATGAGAACGATGAGCGTTCGCGACATCCCGCGATTGTGCCTCAACGCTGCGAAGCGGCCAAGGCGCAGGCGGGATCCCGCGAATTGAGTAAACTCTCGCCGCAACCCGCATGCGTCTCAGAGTGATCGATTTCGGGATCGTAAGCGCGCTTCGCTCGCAGGCGGCGTGGTACGGGGTTGCGCGCGAACTCGGCGGCGGCGGTCTCCCGGCGCTCGTTCTCGCCCTGAGCCGCGAACCCTACATCTCTATCGGGCTTCATCAGGATGCCGGTCGCGAACTCGACCGTGATTCGTGCGCGGCGAACGGGCTCGCCGTCATCCGCCGCCGCCTTGGCGGCGGCGCCGTACTGATCGACCGACGGCAGCTCATCTTCCATTTCGTCTTTCCGCGGCGGATCGCGCCTTCCCGCCCGGCGCTTCTTTATCCTCATTTCATCGAGCCGGTTTTGCGCACCTATGGCGATCTCGGCGTCGCCGCAACCTTCCGGCCGCCCAATGACATCCATGTGGACGGCAAGAAGATCGGCGGCACGGCGGCGGCCCTCTTTCGCGAGGCCGCGGTGCTCGGCGGCACCTTCCTTTTCGATTTCGACGGGGCGCTTTTCGCGCGTGCTCTCAAAGTGCCATCGGAAGAATTTCGCGAAAGGCTCAAGGCGAGCGTTGAGAGCCATGTCACCTCGATGCGGCGTCTCTTGCCGCGGCTGCCTTCGCGCCAGGAGGTGAAGGCGCGCTTTCTTCTCAGTGTCGCCCGATGCCTCGGCGTCGAACCCGTCGCCGATCGCCTGCGCCCGGCCGAAAGGGAGGCGATGGAGGAAGAGGAGGCGCATCTCTCCCAACCCTCTTGGCTCGGCCGGGCCGGGCGCAAGTTCGTGCCCCAAGGCGTCAAGATCGCTGCCGGCGTCTATCTGACTGAAGGCTGCCACGAGGTGGCGGGAGGGCTTCTGCGCGTCCGCCTTCTCGAATGCGAGGGAAGGATCGCCGACCTCGAACTCTTCTGCGATTTCGATTGCGGTGGGAGCCGGGCGCTTCTCGCGCTGGCGTCGCGTCTCAAGGGAAGCGCGCTCGACGGCGGCGCGCTCGCCGAAAAACTGGCGAGCACTATGGCCGAACTGGGGATTGAAACATCGGGGGTGAACGCTGAGAACGTTGCTGCTGCTATCGCCGCCGCCCGCCAGCGCGAACCCTAGGCTTCGGTGGCGGTCGTCGGGTCGATCATGCGGCGGATCCCGGTTCAGATCGCAAGCGGCGATCCTCGTTCTACGGTCGCCGTCGTGAAGAGGGGGTCGGCAAGCTCTCAGGACTCTGGTGTGCACGCAAGTGAGGTGGACCCCATGCCTGGGACCACCTTCGGCGCTTCCGTAATTGGACGCCGGCCGTTCCGACCTCCTCAATTCCGGTTATGCGATTAAAACCCGTGGTTGGTGTGGCGGCTGTGGGTATGTGGGCAACGCGCCAGCGTCGCCCAACCCGCGGGCGGTGACCCGCGGGGTCATATCCACAGCCGCCTCGCCGCGCGCACCGGTGATGCCCTCGCGCCACACCGCCATCGGCGCCCGGTTAGCGAGCGCCTGGTGCGGCCGGCGGGTATTGTAAAAGGCGATCCAGGCGCCGATCGAGGCCCCGCCCGGCTGGCGGCGGCGCCGGCGGCTGACTAAATAATCGCTGTCGCGAGCGGGCGCGGCGTCGCCGGGGCCGTCCGCCTTTCCGCCCTCTTCCGCCGGGAGAGGGATCTTGTTGAGGATCCTCGCCGATGCGTGCCGACAATTCCGACCCTTTGCCCCAATCGGTCGAGGCCACCCTCGAACTTCTCGATCACGAAAACTACGTCGCCGACAGGAGCCTTGCGACGGCAATCCATCTCTCGCTGCACTTGAAGCGCCCGCTCTTTCTCGAAGGCGAGGCCGGGGTGGGGAAGACCGAGATCGGGAAGGTCCTCGCGAGCGGATTGAAACGCCGTCTCATTCGCCTCCAATGCTATGAAGGCCTCGACGTCAATTCCGCGGTCTACGAGTGGGATTACGCGCGGCAGATGATCGAGATCCGCCTCGCGGAAGCGGCCGAAGAGGACAGAGCCGAGATCGAAAGCACCATCTTTTCCGATCGCTTTCTCTTGAAGCGCCCGCTCCTCCAGGCGCTCGAACCGGAGATCGAGGGCCCGCCGGTGCTCCTCATCGACGAACTCGATCGCGCCGACGAGCCCTTCGAAGCCTATCTTTTGGAACTGCTTTCCGATTTCCAGGTGACGATCCCCGAGATCGGCACCATCCGCGCGCAGGAGCCGCCCGTCGTCGTCGTCACCTCGAACCGGACGCGCGAAATCCACGACGCCTTGAAACGCCGCTGCTTCTACTACTGGATCGATTACCCGAACGCCGCGCGCGAGCTTCAGATCCTCGAGAAAAAGGCGCCGGGAGCAAGCCTGAGGCTGTCGCGCGAAATCGTCGGCTTTGTTCAGCGCCTCCGGAAGATCGATCTCTTCAAACTGCCGGGGATCGCCGAGTCGATCGATTGGGCCGAGGCGCTGATGCAGCTCGACGTCCTCGAACTCTCGCCGCAGGCGATCGACGACACGTTGGGCGTGCTCCTCAAATACCAGGACGACATCGCGCGCCTCCAAGGAAGCGAAGCCGCCCGTCTCCTCGCCGAGGTCAAGGCCGAGGCGGCCGCCCAACGATGAGGATTCTCTTTCCCCTTTAGAGCATTTTCCCGTTGAGTCCGCCGCTGCCATAAACGCGCTAGAACGGGATTTCGTCGTCGAGGTCGTTGGCGGGGGTGGGGGAGCGGGCGCCCGAAGCGGCGGGAGCGGAGCGCGGCATCTCATCGCCAAAGCTTTCCCCGAAGCTCTCGGCGCCGGCTGCCGGCTGGCCGCCGCGCGCGCCGTCGAGCATCGTCAGTTCGCCGCGGAAGCGCTGCAGCACGACCTCCGTCGTATAGCGCTCTTGGCCCGAATTGTCGGTCCATTTGCGGGTTTGCAAGGAGCCCTCGAGATAGACCTTGGAGCCTTTCTTCAGATACTTCTCGGCGAGATCGGCGAGACGCTCGTTGAAGATGACGACGCGGTGCCATTCGGTGCGCTCGCGCCTTTCGCCCGAGACCTTGTCGCGCCAGGTCTCGGAGGTCGCGACCGTGAAATTGGCGATGCGCTGGCCGTCCTGGGTCGTGCGCATTTCCGGGTCGCGGCCGAGATTGCCGACGAGGATCACCTTGTTGACGCTGCCAGCCATGGGGTCACCGCCTTGCCCAGTTCGTGGAGGAGGCCATATTAGAGAAGTTCCACCTATGTTCCTAATTGAATCTGGCGCGACGTGCGTTTTCCGCCGGCCTCTCTCGCGCTAACTTTTGAGCCATGGAAGAGATCCGGATCCGCGGCGCGCGCGAGCACAATCTCAAAGGGATCGACCTCGACCTGCCGCGCGACAGCCTCATCGTCATCACCGGGCTTTCGGGCTCGGGCAAATCCTCGCTCGCGTTCGACACGATCTACGCCGAAGGCCAGCGCCGTTACGTCGAGAGCCTTTCGGCCTATGCCCGGCAATTCCTGGAGCTGATGCAAAAGCCCGAGGTCGAATCGATCGAGGGGCTCTCGCCCGCGATCTCGATCGAACAGAAGACGACCTCGCGCAATCCGCGCTCGACGGTCGCCACGGTGACCGAAATCTACGATTACATGAGGCTTCTCTGGGCGCGGGTCGGGGTTCCCTATTCGCCGGCGACCGGGCTGCCGATCGTCAGCCAAACGGTCTCGCAAATGGTCGACCGGGTGCTCGCGATGCCCGAAGGCACCCGGCTCTATCTCTTGGCGCCGACCGTGCGCGACCGCAAAGGCGAGTACAGGAAAGAGCTTCAGGAGTTGAGGCGGCGCGGCTTCCAGAGGGTCAAGATCGACGGCGAGCTCTTCGATCTCGACGCGGTGCGCCCTCTCAACAAGAATCTGAAGCACGATATCGAGGTCGTCGTCGATCGCCTTCAAGTATCAGGAGATCTTGGAAACCGCCTTGCCGATTCCTTCGAGACCGCGCTCGCTCTCGCCGACGGGATCGCAATCGCCGAGAACGCCGACACGGGCGAGCGGACGATCTTTTCCGCAAAATTCGCCTGTCCCGTTTCCGGCTTTACGATCCCCGAGATCGAGCCGCGGCTCTTTTCCTTCAACGCCCCTGCCGGAGCGTGCCCCGCCTGCGACGGGATCGGCGAGAAGCTCTATTTCGATCCCGCTCTCGTCGTTCCCGACGAGGAAAAAAGCCTCGCCGAAGGCGCCGTCGCGCCCTGGGCGCATTCCAGTTCGCCCTATTACGGCCAGGCGCTCGAAAGCCTCGCGCGCCATTTCAAGGCGAGCATGCATACCCCCTGGCGCGAACTTCCGGCGACGTTGCGGCAGACGATCCTCGAAGGCTCGCAGAGCGAGCCCATCACCATGGCCTATGACGACGGCCTCCGGAAATACAAGACGGAACGGCCGTTCGAAGGGGTGCTCGCCAATCTCGAACGGCGCCTGCGCGACACCGACAGCGCCTGGCTCAAGGAGGAGCTCGGGCGCTACCAGAGCGCGCGGGCGTGCGAGGTGTGCGGCGGCGACCGGCTGAAGCCCGAGGCGCTCGCGGTCAAGATCGGCGGCAAGAACATCAGCGAGGTCGCGCGTTTTTCGATCGTCGAGGCCGCCTCGTGGTTCGGGGAAATCACGGGCTCGCTCGGGCCCAAGGAGCGCGAGATCGCCGAGCGGATTTTGAAGGAAATCAATGCGCGGCTGGGTTTTCTGAAGAATGTGGGTCTCGAATATCTGACCCTCTCGCGCGCCTCGGGCACGCTTTCCGGAGGGGAGAGCCAGAGGATCCGGCTTGCCTCGCAGATCGGGTCGGGGCTCGTCGGCGTCCTTTATGTGCTCGACGAGCCTTCGATCGGCCTCCATCAGCGCGACAACGGCCGGCTGCTCGAAACCTTGAAGCGGCTCCGAGACCTCGGCAATACGGTCATCGTCGTCGAGCACGACGAGGAGGCAATCCTCGTCGCCGATTGGGTCGTCGATATGGGGCCGGGCGCCGGGATCCATGGCGGGCACGTCGTCGCCGAGGGCCCTCCCGAAAGGGTGGCGAGAACCCCCGGAAGCATCACCGGAGACTACCTCTCGCGAAGGCGGGAGATTGCGGTTCCGGCGCTGCGGCGTCGCGGCCATCCCGGGCAGATCCTGCGCATCGTCGGCGCCCGAGGCTACAACCTCAAAAGCGTCACCGCCGAGATCCCATTGGGCGCCTTCTGTTGCGTCACGGGTGTTTCGGGCGGCGGCAAATCGACCCTCGTCATCGAGACGCTTTACAAGGCGCTCGCCAAAGAACTCCACCGCGCGCGCGAAGTGCCCGCGCCGCACGACCGGATCGAGGGCGTCGAATTCCTCGACAAGATCGTCGATATCGACCAGTCGCCGATCGGGCGCACGCCGCGCTCGAACCCGGCGACCTATATCGGTGCCTTCACGCCGATCCGCGACTGGTTTGCGGGGCTTCCCGAGTCGAAGGCGCGGGGCTACGCGCCGGGGCGCTTCTCGTTCAACGTCAAAGGCGGGCGCTGCGAAGCCTGCCAAGGCGACGGCGTCATCAAGATCGAGATGCACTTCCTCCCCGATCTTTATGTCGAATGCGACCAATGCAAAGGCCGCCGCTACAACCGCGAGACGCTGGAGGTTCTCTTTCGCGGCAAGAGTATAGCCGACGTTCTCGATATGACGGTTGAAGAAGGCGCGGCGTTTTTTCAGGCCGTTCCGGCGATCCGCGACAAGCTTCTGACCTTGGAGCGGGTTGGCATGGGCTACATCAAGATCGGCCAGCCGGCGACGACGCTTTCGGGCGGCGAGGCGCAGCGCGTCAAGCTTTCGAAGGAACTCTCGCGCCGCGCGACCGGGCGCACCCTCTATATCCTCGACGAGCCGACGACGGGGCTTCATTTCGAGGACGTGAAAAAGCTTCTCGAAGTCCTCCACGCGCTTGTGGGCGCTGGAAACACGGTCGTCGTCATCGAGCACAATCTCGAAGTCGTCAAAACCGCCGACTGGATCATCGATCTCGGACCCGAAGGCGGCGACGCCGGCGGCCGCATCGTCGCCACCGGAACCCCCGAAGACGTGGCGCAGGTCGAAGAAAGCTATACGGGCCAATATCTGCGCCGCCATCTCGCCCGCCGCCCGGCGCGGCTGAGGGCGGGGTGAAGGCGTGAATCCGGTCCGCGAGCACGCGATCGAAGAGTTGCGGCAAATGGTGCTCGCCGCGTTGGGCGAGCATGATGCCGAGGTATGGCTCTTCGGCTCCTGCGCGCGAGGGGAGGTTTTGCAGCACAGCGACATCGACATTGCGATCCTGCCGCGAGACGAGTTGCCTTCCGACTTCTTCTCCGCGCTTGTGGAACGCATTGAGGAGAGCTCGATTCCGTATAACGTCGACGTCGTCGATCTGCGGCGCGCATCCTCCACCCTGATCGATGAGGTGCGTCGCGAGGGAGTAAAATGGAAAGGTTAGGCCGCCGGCTCACCGAAGCGGCGGCTGCACTTGCTACGTTAGACGAACTCATCGGCAAGGGTCAGCGCACGCTGGTGGAGCGCGACGGCGCAATCCTGCGGCTGATCTATTCCTATGAAGCGGTATGGAAAGCGTGTCAGAAGACCCTCGCAGCCTTGGAAAACGTCAGCGCGGCATCGCCAAACGCGGCCATTCGTGCCGCCCGCGCTCTGGGCTGGCTCTCGGACGAGGACGCGAGCGCCGCAATCAAGCTTGGCGAGGAGCGCGATCTCGCAGTCCATATGTATCGCAATCAAGTGGGGCAGCAGATTGAGGAGCACCTCGCGGCACACGCGGCCCTGCTCCATCGCTGGCTTGACGCCTTGGAGCGGCGCTCGAAAACGGCCGAGGACGTCGGATAAAGGGGGACAAGGATTGGCTGTTCATCCGGCCTTTTTGAGCCGCCCCTCATCGAGCGCGAGGATGCGGTCGAGGCGGTGCGCAAGGTCGAGGTTGTGGGTGGCGACGAGAGCCGAGAGCCCGGTGCGGCCTCAGGTGGCGACGAGCTCGAGCACGGCGCGCGCTTGCCGGATCCCAAACGCCCGGGTCAAAAGCCCCGGAAGGAGCGCGCCCGGCACCACGATCCACAAGATCCAGCCAAGATGGTCGGGCCCCAACGCGTAAAGCGTGCCGAGGAGGGTCACCCCTGCCCAGGCTCCGAGATGACCGATGCCGTCGGTCCAACCGAAAGCGGCGGCGCGCAACCGGGTCGGAAACGCGACCGCGGTGTAATTATAGAAATTGAAAAGCCAAACCTGGCTCGCGACTCGTCCCACGACAAAAAAGAGCGCGATCATCGCCAAGGTCGGGCGCAGCCATATGAGGATCCAGGAAAGCGCGAAGAGCGCGCCCATCCACAGCATCGCATCGCGCCGCTCCGCCCGTTCGCCGAGCCAGGCGTTGAAGAAAAAGGCGCCGAACCCGACGACCGCAGCCGCCACGAAAAGCGCGAAAACGAAATGCGGCGAGCCTCCATGGGCGACCGTATAGACCGGCATAAAAGCGCCCATGCCGTAGATGAGGCCGGAATAACCCAAGAACCAGGCGGTGAGAGTCACCAAAATGCGCCCGCGATATTGCGGGTTCGTAAAGAGTTCGCGCCAGGCGCCGCGCTCGGCGAGGATCACCGGGTGGCCTCTGGGATCGGGGGGCGGAAGCGGCGCTCTGGCGGCTTTTTCGGTGCGCGCCTCAATGAGCGCCAACGCCTGCTCGGCTCTCTCGTGATAGCCGTGCGCTTCGAGCCAACGCGGCGATTCGGGAAGCCGCCACCAAAGGAGCGGCAGCAACACGACAATCGCGAGCCCCGCGCTCACCCAGACATAGAGCCGCCAATGGCCTGGGATCCAGAAGAAGGCCATCATGTTGATCGCCACAAAAATCACCATGACGGTGGTCTGCGATCCGAGAAGCAGGCGGTTGCGGGTTTCCGGGTTGACGACCTCCGAGAGATAGACCGAGTGGGTCACGAGGATGCCTCCGACCCCAAGCGTGCTCAGGGTCGAGAGAATGACGAGACCCCAGAAATTGGTGATGAAGACGAAAGGCCAAAGGAAGAGGCCGGCGAATACGGCCGAGAGGAGGATCGCGGGGCGCCGTCCGAAGCGGCCGGCGATCCAGCTGAAGAGGCAGGCGCCAAGCGTGATGCCGAGCCCCACCTGCAAGGCCTGGATTACGGCATATTGACCGATGGTCATGATGTGATGCGGGGCCCAAACGAAAGGATAAAGCCGCGCGCCGATCCCGTCGGTATCGACGACGATAAATCCCCAGGCGATTTCGACGAGGATCCCGAGTTCCCATTGAACGCGGGTAAGCGGCAGCCGGTCGATGCGTGCGGCGATCCGGCCCGCGAAAGAGCCTCGCTTCGCGCTGACATGCGCCATCGTTTCCTCCCCCCCGGATCATGCCGGACCGCGGCTAAACCCGCGCTTGCAAGGCGATCTCCGGCGCGGCTTTGCGCGGGTCGCGACTCTCGCTCTTCAATACGCGTTCGCGGCGCCTCCTGTCAACGTCACGGAGAAGGCTCGGGAAAAGGGTTCAGCCGCCGGCGGCGTCGCGGAAAGCCTGCGCCTTTAGTCTTCCAAGCGGCGGCCCGCGTCATGAAGCCGCCCTTCTTCGAGCGCGACGATGCGGTTGAGGCGGTGCGCGAGGTCGAGGTTGTGGGTGGCGACGAGAGCGGAAAGCCCGGTGCGGCGAACGAGGTCGAGAAGGAGTGCCAAAACGGCCTCGCCCGTTGCGTGATCGAGATTTCCGGTCGGCTCGTCGGCGAAAAGGATTTTCGGGTCGTTGGCAAGCGCGCGGGCAATTGCGACGCGCTGCTGCTCGCCGCCCGACAGCCGCGCCGGGCGGTGCTGGACGCGCGCCGAAAGCCCGACGGCTCCCAAGAGCGCCGCCGCCTTCTCGCGCGCCGCGCGCCGCGAGATGCCGGCGATCATTTGCGGAATCATGATGTTTTCGAGCGCCGAGAATTCCGGCAGAAGATGATGGTACTGGTAAACAAAGCCCAGCTCCGAGCGGCGCAGAAGCGTTCGTCTGTCGTCCGAAAGAGAGCCGCAATCCTCGCCGCCGATGAAGACCTTCCCCTCGTCGGGACGTTCGAGGAGGCCCGCGACGTGGAGGAGGGTCGATTTGCCGGCGCCCGAAGGGCCGACGAGAGCGACGGTCTCGCCGGCCGCCAAAACCAAGTCTATGCCGTCCAACACGCGGAGCTCGCTCCCGCCCTGGCGAAAGATGCGGCGCACTCCTCTCAATTCGAGTGCTGATGCCGCGCGTGGGCTCAGACGCTCTGGAGAAATCGCCGGTTGGACACCGGTCATTCCGGGACGGCCCAAGGAGCCGGACCCGGAATCCATGAACACCAGCTTTCCCAGGCCATCCCCGGCCCGTGTTCCTGGATTCCGGGCTCGCGGGTTTTTGCCCGCGCCCCGGAATGACGGCGCTCAGTGGATTCTCCCATGCTGGTCATTCGTAGCGCAGCGCCTCGACCGGATCGAGACGGGCCGCGCGCCAGGAGGGATAAAGGGTCGCGAGAAAAGAGAGAAGAAGCGCCATGACGACGACCGCAACGACCTCGTTCGGATCGATCTGCGCCGGGATCCGGGTAAAGAAATAGATCTCGGCGGAAAAGAGATTGGTTCCGATGAGGTTCTGGATGAAATCGCGGATCGCCTCGATGTTCTCGGTAAAGAGGATGCCGAGAACGAGGCCGAACACGGTGCCGACGATGCCGATGCTGGCTCCGCTCAGCATGAAGATCCTGAGGATCATCGCGCGCGAAGCGCCCATCGTGCGCAGGATCGCGATGTCGCGGCCCTTGTCCTTCACCATCATGATCATGCTGGAAATGATGTTGAAGGCGGCGACGAGGATGATGAGCGTCAGGATCAGAAACATCACGTTGCGCTCGATTTCGACGGCGCGGAAGAGGCTGAAATTCGCCTGCTGCCAGTCGACGATGCGGAAATGGGGGCCGAGAGCGGCGGCGAGGCGCGCTTCGACCGCTCTTGCCCGGTCGGGGTTGCCGACCAGCACTTGCAGGCCCGTGACGCCTTTCCCGGTCTCGAAAAAAAGCTGGGCGGCTTTGAGCGGCGCATAGAGAAAGCTGCTGTCGTACTGGTACATCCCGACATTGAAGAGGGCGACGACGTGATAAGTCTTGAGTCTCGGCATCGTTCCGAAGACGGTCGGCGTCCCGAGCGAGGAGATGAGCGTCACCCGCCCTCCGACGCCGACACCGAGGCTTTGCGCCAGCCGCCAGCCGAGCACAATCCCGTCATCGCCGAAATTCCGGAGAGAGCCCGCAATGATGTGCCGGGCGACGAGCTTTTGCCGGCGCAGATCCTCGGGGCTCATGCCGCGGACAAGCGCGCCGCTCGCGTCCCTGCCGGAAGTCGCCATTACCTGGCCATCGACGATCGGGACGGCGCTTTGGACGCCGGGCACCGCTTTGACCTTTTGCGCGACCTTGGTGAAATCGGTGAGCGGCCCGTGCTCCGCATAGATGGTGAGATCGCCGTTGAGGCCGAGGATGCTCGCGAGGAGCGCGCCGCGGAACCCGTTCATCACCGACATGACGATGATGAGGGTGGCGACGCCCAAGGCGATGCCGAGGAGCGAGAAGATGGCGATGACCGAGACGAAGCCCTCCTGCCGTCTCGCCCGCAGATAGCGGAAGGCGACCATCCGCTCGAACGCGCCGAGGATCACGACGCCAATGCCCCTCTAACCGGATGATCGGGATTGCTTCGTCGCTGCACTCCTCGCAATGACCGCCTCTTTTTTGGCGTTATTGCGGGCGACCTCCGGACGGCCGGCCCGCCGGGGGCGGGCCGTTCCTGGGGGAAGCAATCTCGGGTTCGCGCCATTCGACTGGAGCCTTTAGGGCGGGCTGCGGAAAAATGCTGGAACATCGTCATTCCGGGGCGCGGTCGCAGGCCGCGAAACCGGAATCCATAAACACAGGTCTGTGGAATCAACGGCTTGTCCCGTGTTCGTGGGTTCCGGGCCCGGCCCTGACGGGCCGTCCCGGAATGACAGGGGGTTTTCCGCATCCTGCTAGGGCCTGAGAGCCAGCTGGCCGATGGCGGCTTCGAGAGAAAGTTCGGAGCGCGCGCCGGTTCGCCTGTCTTTGAGCTCGACCCTCTCCGCCGCCGCTCCGCGCGGGCCGACGATCGCCTGGCGCGGCAAGCCGATCAGATCCATGGTCGCGAATTTGGCGCCCGGCGATTCCTCGCGGTCGTCATAGAGAACCTCGACCCCGGCCGCCAGGAGCTTTCCGTAAAGATCCTCGGCAAGCGCCCGGCAGCGCGCGTCCGAGGGGCGCAGGTCGATGAGCCCCAAGGCGAAAGGCGCGACGCTCTGCGGCCAGATGATCCCATCCTCGTCGTGGTTTGCCTCGATCAACGCGCCGACGAGGCGCGAGACGCCGATCCCGTAAGAGCCCATCTCGATCGGAATGCTTTCGCCGTCGGCGAGGGTCACGAAGGCGCCCATCGGCCGCGAATACTTGGTCCCGAAATAAAAGGTTTGGCCGACTTCGATGCCGCGCGCCGTCACGAGCTTGTCGGGCGGCAGCGGCGAGGTCGCGGGATCGTGCTTTTCGTCGGTTGCGGCGTAAAGCGCCGTCCACTGCCGGAAGAGCGGTTCGAGATCGCTCGCGTAATCGACTTCGGAAGAGAGGATGTCGGTTTCGAGCCAAAGGGGATCGCAAAAGACCTCCGATTCCCCGGTCTCGGAGAGAACGATGAATTCGTGGGAGAGATCGCCGCCGATCGGCCCCGTCTCGGCGCGCATCGGGATCGCGTTCAATCCCATGCGCGCAAAGGTCCGCAGATAAGCGAAGAACATCTTGTTGTAGGAGTGCTTCGCGCCCTTCTGATCGAGATCGAAGCTGTAGGCGTCCTTCATCAGGAATTCGCGCCCGCGCATCACGCCGAAACGGGGACGCAGCTCGTCGCGAAACTTCCACTGGATGTGATAGAGGTTTTTCGGGAGGTCGCGATAGCTCTTGATCGAGGCGCGGACGATCTCCGTCACCTGCTCTTCGTTGGTCGGCCCATAAAGCATCTCGCGGTCGTGACGGTCGCGGATGCGCAGCATCTCCTTGCCGTAATCTTCCCAGCGCCCGCTTTCCCGCCAGAGTTCGGCCGGCTGGATGGTCGGCATCAGGATTTCCTGCGCTCCTGCCCGGTCCTGCTCTTCACGCACGATGCGCTCGACCCGTTTGAGGACCCTGAGGCCGAGAGGCAGCCAGGAATAGATGCCGGCCGAGGATTGCCGGATCATCCCCGCGCGCAGCATCAGCCGGTGCGAAGCGACCTGCGCCTCGCTCGGGTTCTCGCGCATCACCGGCAGAAAGTATTGCGAAAGACGCATCGAACTCGCGGCCTCAAAAGCGGGCGCACTCTAGGCGAGTGGCGGGGGAGTGTCTATCGATCGCGCCGATCCGGGTCGCGGGCCGACATAGCGCGAGCTCGGGCGAACGAGGCGCCCCGTGCTCCTCTGCTCCATCGCATGGGCGAGCCAGCCGGCTCCTCGCGCGGCGGCGAAGACCGGGGTGAACGCCTCGCGCGGGATGCCGACCGTATCGAGAAGGAGCGCCGCATTGATCTCGACATTGGGTTCGAGCGGCGTCGAACGCGGCTTCAGCCGGGCGAAAATGCTGCCGACGCTTCTCTCGACGTTGCGTGCGAAGCCGAGCCTCTCGGCACCTGCGCCGAGCCGTTCGAGCGCCTTCCCGATCGCCGCGGCGCGCGGATCGCCGCCGCGGAAGACGCGGTGCCCGAACCCGAAAAGCCGCCCGCCCGCCGCGAGCCTCGATTCGATCCAGCCGTCGATATCGCCTGAGGCCGCGATCTCGTCGAGCATGTCGAGCGTGGGTCCGGGCGCGCCGCCGTGCTTCGGCCCCTCGAAGGCGCAATAGGCTCCGAGCACGGCCGAAACGAGCGAAGCGCCGCTCGACGCGATGACGCGCGCGGCAAAGGAGGCGGTGCTGAGCCCGTTTTCGAGGACGCAGGTGAAATAGGTGTCGAGAGCCTCGGCCATCGGCGCCGCCGCCGGCCGGCCGTGGATCATGCGCAGGAG
>JAKAOO010000222.1 GCA_021812165.1 Pseudomonadota bacterium
ACGGGCGCCCAGGTCCTCGCTCTCGACAAGACGGGGGACGGGGTCGCGATCGAAATCGAAGCCGAAGGAAAGCGCATTGAGGCGCGGGTGGACCGCGTCATCCTCGCCGTCGGCATCACCGGCAATGTCGAGGGGTTGGGGCTCGAAGGAACGGGCGTCGCGGTCGAAGGAGGACATGTGAGGGTCGATCGCTGGCAGAAGACCGGCGAGCCCGGCATCTATGCGATCGGCGACCTCGTCGGCCCGCCCTGGCTCGCCCACAAGGCGAGCCATGAGGGGATTCTTTGCGTCGAACGGATCGCCGGAGTGAAGACCGCAGAGTCCCTCGACATCACCAACATTCCCTCCTGCACCTACTGCCGGCCGCAGGTCGCGAGCGTCGGGCTCAGCGAAAAGCGCGCGCGCGAGGAAGGCCGCGCGGTCAAGGTCGGCCGCTTCCCCTATGCCGGAAACGGCAAGGCGCTCGTCCTCGGCGAGAGGGAAGGAATGATCAAGACGGTCTTCGACGGCGCCACCGGCGAGCTTCTGGGCGCGCATATGATCGGCGCCGAGGTGACGGAACTCATCCAAGGTTACGCGATCGCCAAGGGCCTAGAGACGACCGAGATCGATCTCATGCGCACCGTCTTCCCGCATCCCACCCTTTCCGAGATGCTGGGCGAGAGCGTGCTTGACGCCTTTGGGCGCGCCATCCACTTCTAATTTCGAGGCGCCGGCCGCCTTTTGGGGGGCGCCGGAACGTTCTCGGGAAAGAGAGCGCCGATGAACGAGCTTATGCCGCTCCTGCGCGCGGGAACGCGGTTGCGGCATCCCGAAAAGGCGGGCAAGCCTTCGAGCCCGATCCCGAGAAAGCCTTCTTGGATCCGCGTCAAGGCTCCGGGCTCCGCCGAGTATGAGGCGACGCGGGGGCTGATGCGCTCCCTTCGCCTCCACACCGTCTGCGAGGAGGCGGCCTGCCCCAATATCGGCGAGTGCTGGAAGGAACGCCACGCCACGGTCATGATCTTGGGGCGGGTGTGCACGCGCGCCTGCACCTTTTGCAATGTCGCGACCGGTCGCCCCGACCCGGTCGATAGAGAAGAGCCGCAACACCTCGCCGCAGCGGTCGCGGCGCTCGGGCTCTCCCATGTCGTCATCACCTCGGTCGATCGCGACGATCTCCCGGACGGCGGGGCATCGCAGTTCGCGCGTTCGATCGCCGCGATCCGAGAGAGCGCGCCCGGAGCGACGATCGAGGTTCTGATCCCCGATTTTCTGCGCAAAGAGGGCGCGCTCGAAACCGTGGTCGCGGCCTCTCCCGACATCGTCAACCACAATCTCGAAACGGTGCCGCGCCTTTACGCCGAGGTCCGCCCGGGCGCGCGCTATTTTGCTTCATTGAGGCTCCTCGATCGCGTCAAGGAACTCGACCCGCTGATGTTTACGAAATCCGGCATGATGGTCGGGCTGGGCGAGGAGACGGCGGAAGTTCTGCAGGTCATGGATGATCTGCGCGCCGCCGCTGTCGATTTCCTGACGATCGGGCAATATTTGCAGCCGACGCCGAAACATCACCCGGTCGCCCGCTTTGTTCCCCCGGAAGCGTTCGCGGCCTACCGGAAATTTGCGCTCGGCAAGGGTTTTCTCCTCGCCTCGGCTTCGCCTTTGACCCGTTCCTCCTATCATGCCGGGGAGGATTTTGCGCGTCTCAAGGCGGCGCGCCTTCGGGTGCCCTTCTAGCGATGCCGCGCCATACCGAAACGCGTGTGCTTCCGTACACGCCGGAGCAGCTCTTCGCGCTCGTCGTCGATATCGAGCGCTATCCCGAATTCCTGCCGTGGTGCGTCGCGGCGCGCATCCGCGAGAGGAAGCCCAATCTCATCATTGCCGATCTCGTGATCGGCTTCCGCATGTTCCGCGAGCGCTTCACCTCGCGCGTCACTCTCGATCCGCCCGACCGGATCGATGTCGCCTATGCCGAAGGGCCGTTCCGGTATCTGCGCAACCACTGGAGCTTCGCCAAGGCCGAAGGCGGCTGCCTCGTCGATTTCTTTGTCGATTTCGAATTCAGCTCGCGGATTTTGCAAAAGTTGATCGGGGTGTTCTTTACCGAAGCGGTCCGCCGCATGGTCGGCGCTTTCGAGCGGCGCGCGCGCGAGCTTTACGGCCCCGCGGCGCGCGGCGCGGTCGAAACGGTTTGATCCTCTTCTCCCCTTTGGGGTCAGAAGACGACCCCGGTCTCGAAGAGAACCCGGACCTGGCTTTTGGCGGTTCCGGAAGACCCGAAGGCGAGGCCCTCGGTCGTCCCTCCGACGCCGACATAGGAGAATTCGGCGCGGGTGAAAAAGAGCTTGTACTGGTAGGTGGGCGTCACCGTGAACGACCACGCATTGCTTCCCGGCCCATAACCGAGAAGGTTCGGCGCGCCGCCCGCTACGCTGCCCGATGAGGTGACGTATTCCGCGCGCGCCCCGAGCTTCCAGTTCTCGTTGAAGGAATAGGCCCCGAGAAGCGCAATGCCGGCGGTCGAGGCGCCTTCGGAAAAGCCGAGCACGCTGTTTTTCGGAACCCGCGTATATTGGAAATAGGGCCCGAACGACCAGGGTCCGAAGCTGCCGTTATAAATGAGATCGTAGATCTGGCTGTTGTCTTGCGCGATCGGGGTCGCGAAGGTGTTGAGGCGGCTCGTGCCGAACGCGCCGCCTCCTGCAAACGTAAAGGAGTTGCTGGAATTGACCGTATAGGTCGCCAAACCGGTCAGCCAGTCGAAATTGCCGGAAAAGAAGCCGTCGTTCCACGAGAGCGAAAGCGCAACCGGCCCCGCCGTATAATTAGCCTGCACGCCCTCGTTGACGACGTTCTCCTGGTTCCACAAGAGACCGCGCTCGATATTGTAGTTTTCGAAAGTAAAGGTGGCCTCGTTGCCGAGCAGGGTCGGCAGGCGCCCCGCCTCGAGCGAAAAATTTTGCGTGGGCGCGAACTTGATAAAGGCTTGAGGGAGCGGACCGAAGAGAAGGCTGTTGAGATCCGTCGCGCGCGTATAGGGAACGCCGACGACCGGCAGCGAATAGATGCCGGCTTGAAGGAAGAACTGGACCGGCCCGCTGGCGTTCTGGAGGAACACCTGGCCGTTGCTGATATCGGCGTAGAAATCGTGATTGCCGAAAACCGGGTTGCTCTGTTCGAGGAGGAGACCGGAGACGACGCCCGTCGCATAGACCTTGCCGAGCGGCCCGAGGTCAAAGCTCTCTGGATTGGGATTGGCGACAAGCGTCGGCCCCATGGCGGGGAGCAAAGAGGGCGGCGATGGCGCGGCGGGGGGCAGCGCAGGAGGCGGTGCAACGGCCACTTGCGCGACCTCGTCGGCGCCGCCGGAGGTTCCGGGATCGGCCGCGCGGGCGCCGGCGGCGCCAAGGGCGAGAAAGGCGCCGAGGAAGACGGCAAAGATCGCTCTTTTCAGCATGCGGAAAGGTCCTTCTCGAAGCGTGAGCCTGTTCGAGCCTCAGAGAAGCGCAAGAGGCGTGCCACGCAATCCTCGCTCGCTTGTTGCGCTCCGGCCGCAGCCGAGCTTTGGGACTTGATCCAGATCAAGGCCGGCCGCGTGCGAGCGGCGTTCCATGGCCGGCGCACGAGGGTTGGAGACGCCATGACACGTTACCGGGATCCTGCTTGCGCCTATTGCCCGCCGGCCGTCAGGGCGTGTCGGCAAGGCGAGTCGGAGGCGCGCGGCCCGGGCTTCTGCCCCGGCAAGGTCGATCCCGCCGCCCAGGATCGCGCGCGCGCTCGTTACGACGACCCGGAAACGCGCCGCATCGCCCAGGAATCCGCCCGCGTCGAGGCCGAAGGCTACTGCCGCTGGACCCGCGTCGAGGAGGTGATCCAATTCGCAAAGCGCATGGGCTTCAAGAAGATCGGCATCGCCAACTGCATCAGCTTCGAGGACCATGCCTACGTCCTTTCGGGCATCCTCGAATCGCACGGCTTCGAGGTGACCTCGGTCGCCTGCAAGAACGGCAATATCCCGAAAGAGGAGATCGACCTCAAGGACAGCGAAAAGGTCCGCCCCGGCGGGTTCGAGGCGCTCTGCAACCCCGTCGCCCAGGCCGAACTTTTGAACACCCACGGCTGCGAACTCAACCTCGTCATGGGGCTCTGCGTCGGCCACGACAGCCTCTTCTTCAAATACGCGAAAGGGCTCTCGACCTCGCTCGTGACGAAGGACCGGGTCTTGGGCCACAACCCGGTCGCGGCGCTTCTACTCGCCGACAGCTATTACAGCCGCCTCTGGGGCCCGGATAAGCCTTTGAAGCCGCCAAAACTTCCGCCGGCCGGGCGTTCGCGATCCTGATGCCGGCCGCGGCAGGCGCCGCCTACGGAATAGGCAAATGCTTGTGGCCGAGCAGCAGGAAAGAGAGCCTCGCATTTGCCGCTCTTCATGGGCCTTCCCGAACTTGATCGCATTTCTCTGCGGCAAGGGGTTGCGGTAGCCTATACGCGAGCGGTGGGGCGAGCGGAGCCGGCGGGACGATGGCGGAAACGAAGGCGGCGGGGTATCTCCAGGATTTCCGGGCGCGCGGCGACGCGATCGCCGCGGACTGCACGCGCTGCGGCGCCTGTTTTCGCGCCTGCCCGATGGTCGCGCCGGCGGGGCTTTCCGAGGCCGATCCGGAGAAGACCGCCGCCGGCATCGTCGATCTCGTCACCGGCGGCGCCGGGACGGCGGAAGCGGTCCGCTGGGCCTCGGTGTGCAGCGGCAGCGGCCATTGCATCAAGGCCTGTCCCGAAGGGATCAACACCCGCTTCATGGTCCAGCTCGCGCGCGGCTTTGCCCGCCGCCGCCGCGGCGAGGCGCCGCTCAAACCGGCTTGGCGCGAGAGCTTCCAGGCGATGAGCCGCAGCGTGCGCACGCTCTCCCGCCTGCAAATGCCGCCCGAGGTCCTCGCCCGCCTGCGGATGTACAAGAAAGCGCCGCGCGAGCATCCGCCCCAAATCGTCTTCTATACGGGCTGCAACGTTCTGCGGACCCCGCATATCGTGCTTCTTTGCCTCGATGTCCTCGATCTTTTGGCGATCGATTACGAAGTCATGGGCGGACCCGGAGAATGCTGCGGGGTCTACCAGTTCCGCGAGGGCGATTTCGACAACAATGCGAGGATCGCCTATGCCTCGATCGACGGCCTCGCCTCGGCCGGAGCCTCGACCGTTCTTTCCTGGTGCCCGAGCTGCCAGGTGCAATTGGGCGAGGTGAGCCTCCCCGGTTACGAGGCGCGCTTTGGGCGGCGGCCTTTCGACCTCAACCCGTTTCTGGTCTTTCTTGCCGAGAAGGCGGATGCTCTCGCCCCGCTCATGCGCCGGCGCGTCGAAAAGCGCGTCGCGCTTCACGAACGGCCGGTCCTCCCTGCCGTGCAGGCAGCCGTCAGAAGGCTCCTCGCGATCATCCCCGGGGTCGAACTCGTCGAGATCGACGTCCCGCGCGTCGGCACGCAAGCGAACAGTCTTTCGGTCCTGCCGGCCTTCAAGCGCGAGTTGCGCGAGCGCGAGCTTGCCGCGGTTGCCGCGGCCGGAGTTACGACGCTTGCGACGATCTACCACGCCTGCCACCGCGAAATCTGCGATGCCGGCGATGGGAAGAGCTTCGAGATCGTCAACTTCATGGAGATCCTCGGCGAAGGGCTCGGCTTCGCCGCCGAGGACCTCTATAAGCGCTGGAAGCTGATGCGCGAAATCGACGAGATCATCGCCGAGACGAGCGCTCTCATTGCCGAGCGCGGGCTCGATCTCGAAACCGTGCGCGACGTGCTCCTTGCCGAATTCGGCGCCCGGTAGAAGGGGGGCGGGTCAGTCGAGCGACTTCCTGAAGCGAAGGACGCTGAGCGCAAGCATCCCCGCCGCCAGAAGCGCCATCG
>JAKAOO010000223.1 GCA_021812165.1 Pseudomonadota bacterium
GTGAGGTGGGCTTTGCCGGTGCCCCCGCAACCCCCACCTCCCCCCGGACGGCCGGCCCGCCAAGGGCGGGCCGTTCCGGGGGCTGCCCTCTCCGCCCCCGGGGGCGGAGAGGGTCCATCGGGCGCTGCGGACGTATCTGTACCAACCACCACGGGTTTGCTTAGGCGGCGCTCTCGAGCCCCAACATCAGGGCGAGATTTTGCACCGCCGCGCCGGAAGCGCCTTTGCCAAGATTGTCAAGCCGCGCAACGAGCACGGCTTGCCGGCGCGCCTCGTTGGCAAAAACGTAAAGCTCGAGCCGGTTCGTGTCGTTGAGCGCCTCCGGTTCGAGCCTGCTCTCGCCGCCGGCGGCGACCGAGACGGTCTCAGCGCCCAGATAATAGCGGCGGAGCGCCTCGCGGAGATCCGCGCCGCTCGGCGCCCCCGGCAGCGTGTCGAGATGGAGCGGGAGCGAAACCAGCATCCCTTGGCGGAAATGCCCAACCGAGGGGACGAAGATCGGCCGCCGCGTGAGCCCGCCATAAACGTGGATTTCGGCGACGTGCTTATGTTCAAGGCCCAGCGCATAAAGCTCGAAAGCGGGCCCACCCTCGCGCTGATGCGCTTCGATCATCGCCCGCCCGCCGCCCGAATAGCCGCTGACGGCGTTGATCGTGAGCGGGGTGTCGGGAGGGATGAGCCCGGCTTCGACGAGCGGCCGGATGAGCGCAATCGCGCCCGTCGGATAGCAGCCGGGGTTGGCGACCCGCGATGCCTCCGCGATGCGCCGGGCCTGTCCCGGCATCATCTCGGGAAAGCCATAGACCCATTGCGGATCGACGCGGTGCGCGGTGCTCGCGTCAAGCAGCTTTGGAGAGCGGGGACCGAGACTCGCCGCAAGCGCCGCCGACTCGCGCGCCGCCTCGTCGGGAAGGCACAAGATGACGAGATCGGCCCCGGCCATGATGTCGCGCCGGGCCGCCGGGTCTTTGCGATCCGCGGGAGGAAGGCTTTTGAGCGCGATTTCGGGCATGCGTTCCAAGCGTTTGCGGATCCCGAGCCCGGTCGTCCCGGCTTCGCCGTCGATGAAAATGCTGGGCCTGTTGCTCGCCATATCTTGCCCCTCCTAACAGGCTGCGGAAAAACGCTGGAACGTCGTCATTCCGGGGCGCGGTCGCAGGCCGCGAGCCCGGAATCCATAAACGCAAGCCCGCGAAATCAATGGCTTGGCCTGTGTTCATGGTTTCCGGTCCCGGCCCTCACAGGCCGTCCCGGAATGACAGGGGGTTTTTCCGCATCCTGCTAACCCCGCTCCCATTTCAATCTCGCAAGATCTTCTCGTCCCAACAAAAACCCCGCCGCAAAGCGCCGGCGGGGTTGGGTTCGCCGAGTGGGATGCCGGTCAACGCAGCCCGGGTAGGCCCCTTTGACGACCGGCGGTCCTTCTCGCGCGACGCGCCCGAGCCCCGCCATACGCAGGGCGTCGGCGTCGCAACAGGGAAAAAGCGACGGTCGGGATCATGAAAAGAGGCTAAACCCGCGAGGTGCTCCGCGTCAACGCCGAGGCTCCAGCGCTCCCCGGCTCAGGCTGCCGCTCGGGTCGCATTTTCGCGGGCAAGGCGCTTGAGATGGTGGTCGGCGTCGCCAAAAGCCGAGTCGATCATCGTCACGCGCTTGAAATAATGCCCGACCCTGTACTCCATCGTCATGCCGATGCCGCCGTGAAGCTGGATCGCCTGGTGCGCGATGAAACGTCCGGAGCGGCCGATCTGCACCTTCGCTTGGGACACGGCTGCGCTGCGCGCCGCGCCATCCTCTTCCCCGGCCATCATCGTCGCGTACATCGCCATGCTGCGCGCCTGTTCGAGCGCCATCAGCATGTCGACGGCGCGGTGCTGCAAGACCTGGAAACTGCCGATCTCGCGCCCGAACTGACGCCGGGTCTTGAGGTAGTCGAGGGTGAGTTCGTGCATCGCCGCCATCGCCCCGACCGCTTCCGCCGCGAGAGCCGCGATCGCCTCATCGACAACGCGCTCGACGAGAGAGAGCGCCTCTCCCGGCTCGCCCAAGACCGCCTCCGGCCCGACGCGCACCCGATTAAAGGTGACTTCGGCGGCCTTGAGGCCATCCTGGGTCGGGTAGCCGCGCCGGCCGACCCCCGGGCTCTCGGCACCGACGAGAAAGACCCCGATCCCTTCGCGGTCGCGCTCTCCGCCGCCCGTTCGTGCCGTGACGACAAAGCGATCGGCGCTGTCGCCGTGCAGCACCACCCCCTTTTCGCCGTCGATGACCCACCCCTCGCCCTCGCGCACCGCCCGCGTCGAGATGTGCGCCAAGTCGTAACGCGAATCGCGCTCGGTATGGGCGAAGGCGAGTGTCAGCTTGCCGGCGGCGATCTGCGGCAGGAGGGCCGCGCATTGCTCCTCGCTCCCGCCGTAGCGCAGAAACCCGGCGCCCAAGATGACCGTCGCGAAATAGGGTTCGAGCGCTAACGCCCGCCCAAACCCTTCCATGACGATCATCGTTTCGACGGCGCCTTTTTCCGAGCCGCCAAATCGCTCGGCAAACGAGAGGCCCAAAAGCCCGAGTTCGGCATAGTGCGCCCACATCTCGCGGCTCCAGCCCTCGGGGCTTTGCTGATAGGCCTTGCGGTTTTCGAACGCGTAGCGCTCTGAGAGAAGACGATCGAGGCTTTCCTTCAAAAGCCGCTGCTCTTCATCAAGGTCGAAGTCCATAGCTCAAAGCCCCAGGATCGCCTTCGCGATGATGTTTTTCTGGATCTCGTTGGTGCCGCCGTAGATCGAGATCTTGCGCCAGTTGAAATAGGCGGGCGCGATCGTCGCCGCCCATTCCGGCCCGACCGGCGGCTCGTTCCAGCCCTCGGGCTCAAAGGGCATCGCATAAGGACCCACCACTTCAAGGAGCAGCTCGCTCGTCGCCTGCTGGATCTCGGAGCCCTTGATCTTGAGGATCGAGGAGGCGGGGTCGGGCTTGTTGTCGCGGCGCGAGCGTTCGGCCGCAACGACCCTGAGCTGCGTCATCTCGAGCGCTTTGAGTTCGACTTCGAGAGCGGCCAGTTTTTCGCGGAAGCGTTCGTCCTCGATGAAAGGGCGGCCGTTCGCAGAGGTGAGCGAGGCAAGTTCGCGAATGCGCCGCAAGCGCTCCTTCGAGGTGCCGACGCGGGCGATGCCGGTGCGCTCGTTGCCGAGAAGAAATTTCGCGTAGTCCCAGCCCTTGTTCTCTTCGCCGACGAGATTTTCTGCCGGAACCTCGACATCGTCGAAAAACACCTCGTTGACATCGCGCCCGCCGTCGATCGTCACGATCGGCCGCCGCGTGATCCCGGGGCTCTTCATATCGATGAGAAGGAAGGAAATGCCCTCCTGCTTTTTCGCCTGCGGATCGGTGCGCACGAGGCAGAACATCCAGTCCGCATATTGCGCAAGGCTCGTCCAGATCTTCTGCCCGTTGACGATATAGCGATCGCGCTCGCGTCTTGCCGAAGTCCTGAGCGAAGCGAGATCGGAACCCGCGCCCGGTTCGGAAAAGCCCTGGCACCACCACTCGTCGAGATTGGCGATCGGCGGCAGGTAACGCCGTTTCTGCTCTTCGGAGCCGAAAGCGATGAGGACGGGTCCGACCATCGTCACGCCGAAGCCGAGCGGCAACGGCGCCGGCGCCTGCTGCAATTCGTCCTGGAAGAGGTATTGCTTGACCGGGGACCAGCCGGTGCCGCCCCATTCGACCGGCCAATTGTAGACGGCCCACCCTTCTTTATTGAGGGTGCGCTGCCAAAAGACGGTGTCGTCCTTGTCGAGAGGGCGGCCTTCGACGAGTTTGTTGCGCGTCCCCTCCGGCAGGTTGGCGCGGATAAAGCCTCGCACCTCGTCGCGAAACGCGAGCTCCTCGGGGGTGAAACGGAGGTCCATGATATTAAAGCTCCGATCTCGAGAGGCTTTTGCGATGGGAGATATAGCGCAAGTGAGGGCGCCTGTCTGGGTAATCCTCAACCGCCCCTCCTGCGGCGGCTTGACCGCGAAGCGGGCGATGCCTTGCCTACTGCCGAACGCGCGTTGAAGACGAAAGGATTTGCGCGCGGCGGGGGGCGTTTAACGGCTGGAACTGGAAGGAGTTCAAGGACAGCGTTTCCGCGCTCGCCTGCGGTCTTGCCGCGCTCGGGTTCGAGCGGGGCGACAAGCTCGCCACCATCGGCGACAACCGGCCGCGGCTCTACTGGGCAATCGCTGCGACACAATGTCTCGGCGGCATCCCGGTTCCGGTCTACCAGGACGCGGTCGCCGCCGAGATGCGCTTGGTGCTCGAGCATGCCGAGGTTCGCTTTGCCCTTTGCGAGGACCAGGAACAGGTTGACAAGCTGCTCGCGATCCGCGACCGGCTGCCCCGTCTCGAAGCGATCCTTTATGACGATCCGCGAGGCATGCGCCACTACGACCCTTCTTTCCTCCATTCTTACGACGCGGTCGAGGAGAAAGGGCGGAGATGGGCGGCCGCGCAGCCTGTCGCTTTCGCTTATATCCCGGTGTCCGCCGCGTGGAGATGCTCGGGCCGCAGAAAGCGGGCCGCTAACCCGGGAAGCGCCAGCAAGGTCAACGGAGTCGAGCTGACGAGGCCGCCCAGGATCACGATCGCCATTGGGCCTTCGATCTCCTGTCCAGGCAGGCCTGCGCCGATCGCAAGCGGTAACAGCGCGAGAGCGGTAACGGTCGCGGTCAGAACGATCGGTACCACCCGTTCGACCGCGCCACGCTCCGCCGCCTCGGGCGACCATTGGACGCCCTCTTGCGTCACGAGATGCTGGTAATGCGAGAGCAGCATCAGCCCATTGCGCAACGTGATTCCAAAGACGGTGACGAGCCCGACCTCGGCGCCGAGCGACAATGGCAGCCGCGCGACCCACAGCGCGGCGATCCCGCCCAGGAGCGCAAAGGGCAGATTGACCGCCAGAAGAACAGCCGGCCGCCAGCGCCCGAGCGCTATGGACAAAAGGACCACGATCAGGATGAAGACGGCAAACCCGGAGAGCAACAAAGCCCGCCTCGTACCGCTCGCGGCCTTGGCCGTCCCGCCGACGGTGAGATAGGTGCCCGCCGCCAGATGGAGCTTTCGCAGGGACTTCTGCGCCCGATGCAGAAAGGCGGTGGCGCTGCCCCGGACTTGCACGGTGATGTTTTGAACCCGCTGCGCGTTCTGGTGCAGGATCACCGCGCGGCCGTCATACTCCTTCAACGTGGCGAGGGCGCCGAGCGGCACGATGCGGCCGTTCCCGTCGAGCAGCGGCAGCTCCCCGATGCTTGCCGGATCGGAGTCCGGCGACGGCCGGAGGAGGACAGTGATCGGCCAGGATGTGCCGCCGCGATAGACGCGCCCCACCTCCTGCCCGGCAAACCCGGTTTCGATCGCCGCCAAGACGGTGCGCGGCTCAAAGCCGTAACGGACGAGAGCGCGGCGGCGCAATTTCACCGAAATCGACGGCGTCGCGGCGGGCGCCGCAATCGCCACGGCTTGCGCACCGGGCAGCCGACGCAGAAGAGCGGCCACCCGCGTGGCATCGGCGTCGATTGCTTGAAAACGGGTGCCGAAGACATGGACGACGATGGGCGCGGTCGTTCCGGAGAGCACCTCGTGAATGCGCTCGGTCAGAAAGGTGCTCGCCCAGAAGCGGATGCCGGGGATACGGCCGAGCGCCGCCCTGATCGCCCCCTCAGAGGCAAGGCTGTCCCGGTTGCCGAGGGCGGAGAGCGTGACATCGAACTCGGCCCGATTGACGTCGCCGACGCCGTGACCGAGAGTGGCATGGCCAATATGGACGACGACATGCCCGACCTGCGGCATCTTTAGCAGGACGGGGAGCGTCCGCTGCGCAAGACCAAGGGCTTC
>JAKAOO010000224.1 GCA_021812165.1 Pseudomonadota bacterium
TTGTTCCGGGCATCCACGAAATGATTGAGAAATATTTATATTTTTGCACGTGGATGGCCGGGTCAAGCCCGGCCATGACGGCTAAATGTTGAATTCACCGGAAGCAGAGGAATAAGCGATTCGGGGCAAATACCCGTCACTTTTGCAGGGGCAGCGGAAGCTCGCGCAGCTTGAAGCGTTGGATCTTTCCGGTCGCGGTCTTGGGCAGTTCGCGGACGAAATGGAAAGAGCGCGGATACATGTAGGGGGCGAGCCTTGCCTTGCAGTGGCGCACGAGTTCCTCCTCGACCTGCGCCGCGGCGGCATGCGTCTCTTTCAGCACCACCCATGCTTCAGGCTTGACGAGACCTGCGTCGTCGGCGCGCCCGACGACGGCGGCTTCGAGCACGCTCGGATGCTCGCCGAGCGTCGATTCGAGCTCGAAAGGCGAACACCAGATGCCGCCGACCTTGAGCATGTCGTCATTGCGCCCGCAATAGACGAAATAACCCTTTTCGTCCTGCCGGTAGGTGTCGCCGGTGACAAGCCATCCTTCCTTCATCGTGCGCGCGGTGCGTTCGGGGTCGTTCCAGTAGTATTTCGCGGCCGAATCGCCGCGGATCACGAGCTGGCCGCTCTCTCCGGGCCGCACCGGCTCGCCGTCCTCTCCGACGATCTTGGCATCGTAACCGGGAACGATCCGCCCGGTGGTGCCGGGGCCGATATCTCCGAACCGATTGGAGATGAAGATGTGGAGCGCCTCGGTCGAGCCGATGCCGTCGAGGATGACGGTGCCGGTCGCTTCGCGCCATCTCGCGAAGAGGTGCGCCGGCAACGCTTCGCCCGCCGAGACGCAGCAGCGGATCGAGGAGAGATCGGGCGTTGCGGTTTCGAGCGCCTGAAGCTGCGCGGCATAAAGGGTCGGAACGCCGAAATAGACGGTCGGGCGAAAGCGCTCGATCACCGCGAAGGTCGATTGCGGCGTCGGCCTCTCGGCCAGCAAGACCGCGGTGCCGCCGGCCCACAGGGGAAACGTCATGGCGTTGCCGAGACCGTAAGCGAAAAAGAGCTTAGCCGCCGAGAAGCAGACGTCGCCAGGACCCAACCCGAGCACGCCGACGCCATAAAGCTCGCTCGTCACCGCCATCGCGCGCTGCGCATGGACGGTGCCTTTGGGGCGCCCCGTCGAGCCCGAAGAGTAGAGCCAGAAGCAGTCGTCTTCCGCGGCCGCCGGCGCCGCATCGAGGCGCGAAGACGCCTCGCCCATGAGCGCGCGCAGTGAGCGCCCTTCGCCTTCAACCGGAAGCGCATGCTCGGGCTTCCTCGCCGCGGCAGCGATCGCCGGCTCGACCTCGCCGGCGAACTCCGGCGAATAGGCGATTGCCGCGCAGCCCGAATCCTCGATCATGTATTTGTAATCTGCGGCCCGCAGAAGCGTGTTGAGAGGCACCGGCACGATCCCCGCCTTGATCGCCCCCCAGAAGAGATAGAAGAACTCCGGGCAATCCTTGACCGCCATCAAAAGGCGCTGCCGCGGCTCGAGGCCCAAGCGGAGAAGCGCATTGCCCGAGCGCCCCACCCTTTCGGCGAGCGCGGCGTAGCTCACATCCTCGCCCGCCGTGCGAATGGCGATCCTCGCGCCGCTCCCCTCCGCGATGTGGCGATCGATAAAGGGGACCGCGACATTGAAGCGCGGCGAGAAGGTGAGGCGAGAGGGCTCGCCCGTCCGATCGACGGTTACGGTGTTGTCGCGCATCGGACCTCCTTGGCGCCGGCGGCGCGGCGACGAGGTTGGAGGGGCGCTCCGGTTTACAAATCGGTACCAAAATACCTATTTATTCTTTGGGCGAAATGGGCGAACCTGTCAAGCGGCTGCGGAAGCTTTGGCGGCGAGGTTGGGGCACGCGATGGCCTCGGAAGGGGCGCTATCGAGACGGGCGATCAGGGCGGCGGCCAGTGCCGAAAGAGGCGCGGGCCTTAACATCCGTCCGGCCGCCCTTGCGGACGTGCCGCTCGTCATCGCTCTCGACGAGGAGGTGACCGGGCTCGCGAAGCCGGAATACTGGCGGCAGACCTTCGATCGTTTTGGCGGGCGCGGGCGTGGCGAGCGCTTTTTCCTCGTGGCGGAGCGGCAAGGCCGCTTCGAGGGCTTTATCGTCGGCGAGATCCGCGCCTGGGAATTCGGCTCGCCGCCTTGCGGGTGGATCTTTGCGATCCAGGTGCGGCCGAAAAACCGCCTCAGAGGCGTCGGCACCGAGCTTTACACGGCGCTCTGCGAATGCTTCCGCAGGGCCGGCGTCACAAGCGTGCGCACCATGCTGGCGCGCGACAACCCGACGATCCTCTCGTTTTTCCGCAGTCAGGGAATGATGGCCGGACCCTTTATCGAGCTCGAAACGACGCTCCTATGAAGCTGCAGAAGGCGACCTCATTTGCGCTCTTCGCCGTGCTCGAATTGGCGGCCGACCCGGGCCGCCAGCTCGCCGCCGCCGACATCGCCGAAAAGTACGGCATCTCGCTCCATCATCTCGCAAAGGTGCTGCGCGATCTCGCGCGCGCCGGCATCGTCGAATCGGCGCGCGGGGTCGGCGGCGGCTATCGCCTTGCCGGCAATCCGAAGCGGCTCACTCTCGCGGACGTGATCGAGCTCTTCGAGCCGATCGAAAAGAAAGAGATGACGGAGGAGGAAGCGACCGATGTCGGGCGAGCCTTGCGGATGGTGCTCGACGAGATCGATGAGCACGCGCTCGCCACGTTTCGCTCGATCACCCTCTCCACCATGTTGAAGATCGTCGCTGGGCGCCCTTGGGCCTCCGCGCTCGGCGAGAAGAGGCCGAAGAAGCGGGCCGCGCGCGCTTGATCGCCGAACGCAAGTCACCAGCAACCCTCGGGAAGGAAAACCATGCCGAACCAAACGAGCGCGGGCTCGTGCGCCTACCGCGACATTCTCTATGAGGTGAAGGACGAGGTCGCGTGGGTGACGATCAACCGTCCGCGCGCCCTCAATGCGTTTCGCGAAGAGACGCTCGACGAGCTGACCCAAGCCTTGAAGTCGACCCGCGAAGACCCCTCGATCGCCTGCGCGGTTATTACCGGCGCCGGCGAGAAGGCGTTCTCCGCCGGCGGCGATTTCCAATCCATGATGCGCCTCAATTGGACGAACGCGTCGATGTGGAACGACCGCATGCAGGGCCTGGCGATGACGATCCGCGGCCTTGCCATTCCGGTCATCGCCATGGTCAATGGCTGGTGCATGGGCGGCGGCCACGAGCTGGCTCTCTGGTGCGACCTCGTGATCGCCTCGGAGGACGCCGTCTTCGGGCAGACGGGAGCGAAGGTCGGCGCATGCCCGACCGTGGGCGCGACGCAGTACCTGCCGCGCATCATCGGCGAGCGGCTCGCGCGCGAGATGATCCTTCTTGCCCGGCGCTTTTCGGCAAAAGAGGCAGTGGAAATCGGCCTCATCAACAAGTGCGTGCCGCAGAAGGACCTCGTCGCGCAAACGCTCGCCTGGTGCGAGACGATCAAGGATCTCTCCCCGCAGACTTTGCGCATGACGAAGAAGAGCCTCAATTTCGAATCGGACCTCCTTTACGCGTCCTGGCAGCAGGGAATGGAGCTCTTGGCCCATGTCTGGGGATCCGAGGAAGCGAACGAAGGCATGAACGCCTTTCTCGAAAAGAGAAAGCCGGACTTCCGGAAGTTCCGCCTGCGCGGCAAGCGCGAGCTGGCGCGCTATCTCGACGCGCTCGCGAAAACGGACGGGTGAGGGAAAAGATGACCGCAGAGGATGCCGCGACCGCGATTGATGCCGCCTTTCTGCGCCCCGGAGAATTCATCGACAGCGACCACCCGGCGGTTGCCGCTTTTGCCGCGCGCGTCGCCGCCGGCGCGCCCGATCCGGCCGCCGCCGCGGTGAAGCTTTATTATGCCGTGCGCGACGAGATCCGCTACGACCCCTATGTCGCTTATGACGATCCCGAGAATTTCCGCGCGAGTTCGGTTCTGGCGCGCGGCCGCGGCTTTTGCGTCGGCAAGGCGGCGCTCTTTACCGCCGCGGCGAGGGCCCGGGGCATTGCGGCGCGCATCGCCTTCGCCGACGTGCGCAATCATCTCGCGACGCCGCGGCTTCTTTCCCTCATCGGCAGCGGCATCTTTATCTATCACGGCATCACGGAACTCTTTCTCGAAGGGCGTTGGGTCAAAGCGACGCCCACCTTCAACCTGTCGCTTTGCGAGAAGTTCGGGCTGAAGGCGCTCGATTTCGACGGGCGCGCCGACGCGCTCCTCCACCCTTTCGACCGCGGCGGCAAAAGGCACATGGAATATCTGCGCCAGCGCGGCAGCTACGCCGACGTGCCGGTCGAGATTCTGATCCCGGAGTTGTCGCAGGCCTATCCGCGGCTCACCCGGCTCGCCGAAAGCGAACGGGGCGATTTTGCGAGAGAAGCCGAAGAAAAGGGCTAAGCGCGAGAAAGGCGGCGGCGCATCACCACCGCCTTCCTTGCCGAGTGGCGAACGATCAGTTTTCGCTGTCGCTGTCCGAGGATTCGTTGCCCTGGTCGTTCGGCTTCTGTTCGTTTTGGGCCAGCACGGTCCCGGCGGCCTTGGTGGCGTGGTTCGAAGACGCGAGCGTCTGCGGGCAACCACCCGCCGGTGAGGGCGAGGCCAAGGCAGGAACTCCCGCGAGGCCGAGGGTGGCGAGGGCAATGGCGAACAGCGGTGTCTTACTCATGATGTGTCCCTTTCGGTTCAGATGCGGCCTCTCGCAGCGGCAACGCCGTGCCAAGAGACGGGACGATCAAAGCAGAGGATTGTAAGGGGAGTATCAGTGCCGGCCATTATATTGTAAGGAATTGTAAGCTCCTCGCCCATAGCCGCGCATTTCATGTTAAAATAAAACTAAAAGATCGAGCGACGGGCGTGAGCAGGCCTCCGCAAATCCTTATCGTTGATGACGATGTAAGCATTCGCATTCTCTTGAAGGAGTACCTTGAGGGGAACGGAATCCGGACCTCGATAGCGGCAGACGGCGCCGAACTCAAGGAACAGTTGCGAAAAGCGCCCGTGGACCTGATTGTGCTCGATCTGAGATTGCCCGGCGAAGACGGGTTTTCGCTGTGCCGCTGGATCCGCTCGCAGGGCGACACCCCAATTATCATGTTGACTGCAAAAACCGGCAGCGTCGATCGGATCATGGGGTTGGAATTGGGTGCCGACGACTACGTCGCCAAGCCTTTTGAGCCGCGCGAGCTCTTGGCGCGTATCCGCGGAGTGCTGCGCAGAGCCCGCACTGCCGATGGGCCTCAGAGCACGGTTCGGGCCTTCTCCTTTGCCGGGTGGCAGCTGAACCTTCCGCAGCGGCAGCTGCTGTCCCCGGAGAAGGTGCTCGTTCCCCTGGCCGCGTCGGAATTCCAGCTGCTGGTGATCTTTCTGGAGCAGCCACAGAGGGTGCTCACCCGCGATCAGCTGATTGAGCGTTGTCATGGCCGCGAAGCCGGACCGTTCGATCGCAGCATCGACGTCCGCGTCAGTCAGCTGCGCCAGCGTCTCGGCGACAGCGCCCGCGAGCCGCGCCTCATAAAAACCGTCCGCACCGCCGGATATGTTCTGGCGGCGGATGTCTTTCGGCATTATTGAGTTGAGGCTGTTGCCGCGCAGCCTGGCGGCGCGCATGAGCGCCGTGCTGTTGCTGGGCCTCGTCCTCGCACAGCTTCTCGCCGCGGTCATCGACGCTCTCGATCGGGGCCGCGCCTTTT
>JAKAOO010000022.1 GCA_021812165.1 Pseudomonadota bacterium
TCGGCGGCGCGGGGCCTGTGCATGCCGCCGTTTTTGCCGCGGAACTTCAAGTTCAAAAGATCGTCGTCCCGCAGAAGAAAACCGCCTCCGCGTGGTGCGCCTTCGGCGCCGCCGCCTCGCCGATCCTCCACATCCACGAGCAGGTCGAGATCATGGGCTCGCCTTTCGCCGCGGAGCGGATCAACGCCAATCTCGACCTGCTCGAAGAGCGGGCGCGGGCGGGACTCGCGCGCGAGGGGGTCGACACGCGAGAGCTTCGCCTCGAATTTGCTCTCGACATGCGCCACAAGGGGCAGATCAACGAGGTCGAGGTCGCGCTTCCGGAAACTCGGGTTGCGGGCGGCTTCGAGCCGCAGCTCTTCGAGCGGTTCTTCAAGCGCTATGAGGAGCTTTACGGCCGCTCCTCCGCATTCCGCGGCAGCCGGCTCGAAATCGTGACCTTTCGCCTGCGCGCAACGGTGCCGACCCCGGGGCCACGCCTTCTTCCAGCCGATCGTCTCGTCGCGGCGATCCCGGAGCGCGCCCGGAAGGGCAGGCGCGAGGTTTATTGGGAGACGCTCAAAGAAGTGCGGGAAAGCCCGGTATTCGACGGCGCCTCGCTCGAGCCCGGCAATGCTCTCGAAGGCCCGGCGCTCGTCGGGACGACCGATACGACGGTGGTCGTTCCGCCGGGCCGGCGTCTCGTGGTCGATCTCTTCGGCAATTTCGAGATCGCGCTCCTTTAGAACAGGTGGCGGAAAAATGTCGGAACGTCGTCATTCCGGGGCGCGGTCGATCCGCGGGCTATCAGCCTTGCGCGGCCCCCGCGGCGAGCCTCCGACGGCCGTGCCCGGCACGCCGCCCGCGGACGCGAGCCCGGAATCCATAAACACAGGCCGGCGAGATCAATGGCTTGGCCGGTGTTCATGGGTTCCGGGCCCGGCCCTCACGGGCCGTCCCGGAATGACACGGGTTTTGCGCATCCTGTTCGATAGAGGGAGGAAAGGATGAACATCGACACTCACGCCCATCTCGTCCCGGAGAGCCTCATCGAGGCGCTCGCCAGAGAGGCGCGGCTTTTCCCCTCGGTCACGCTCAGCGCCGGGCCGCGGATGGCCTTTGGCGGCGCGCCGCCGACGCGGCCCATCAGTAAGCGCCTCAGCGACCTCGAAGAAAGGCGGCAATGGCTCAAAGAGGCGCGCGTCGATTGCCAGCTGGTCGGCGGTTGGACCGACCTCTTCGGCTATGATCTCTCCGGGGCCGAAGGCGCTGATTGGGCGCGTTTCTTCAATGACCATCTGAAACGGGAGACCGCCCGATTCTCCGCTCTTCTTCCGCTTGCGACGGTGCCTCTTCAGGACGGAATGCTCGCAGCGCGCGTTCTGGAGGAGGCGATGGACCAAGGTTTCAAAGGAGCGATGCTGGCGACCCAGCCCAAAGGAGTGGGCGGCAATCTCGACGATCCCGCGCTCGATCCGTTCTGGGAAGCGGCTTCGGCGCGCCGCGCCGCGATTTTTCTCCATCCGCAATACATCTGCGGCGACGAGAGGCTTGTCGGCTTCGATCTCCTGAATGCGGTCGGCCGGCTTGCCGACACGACGATCGCGGTCTCGCGGCTTCTCTTTTCGGGGCACCTGACGCGCTTTCCGGGCATGAGCCTCATCGTTGCGCATGCGGGCGGGGCCTTGCCTTATGCCTTGGGGCGCCTCAAGCGCAACCATGCGATCCATAAGAGCGAATACGCCGATCCGACCCACGGGTTTTCCCGGCTCTATTTCGACACGGTCGTCTTCGAGCCGCGCGCGCTGCGGTTTTTGTGCGATGTCGTGGGCGCCGACAAAGTCATGCTCGGCTCCGACTACCCTTTCGCGATCGGCGACCCCGACCCCGTGCGCATCGTCGAGGAAACGCCGCTCACCGCGGCCGAACGCCGCGCCATTCTCGGGGAAACCGCGGCTCGGGTCTTTCACGTCGAATGCCATTGCGGGGCGTGACGCTCGGCTCCTCTCGATCGTTCATCAACCGATCCTTCAGCGACCTCCGATAATTGAGAAGCCGAGGAGCGCGTGGATTCTGCGCAAATTCGTTTGCTGCCGGCCTCGCAAGGCTTGCGCGCCGCGATCGTCGGTGAGATTTTATGGGTGCCGTTGCCGCCTCTCGTGCCGCGGTGGCCAGAGGGCGGCGGCTGGGGCTTTCTGCGAGTGAGGGCTGGTCGCGGGTCGGGGGCGCTCGCTCTCGCGGGAGCTGGATGTTCCTTAAGATGCCGGGGGGGAGTTGGCGGTAAAAAGCGACGGCGTCGTCACCCGAGTGGCGCGGGAACGGGCATTCCCGCTGAAGCGTCCTTTACCCTGGCGGCCGATTCACACCCTCCTCTACTATCTTTACGAACGCCGGCTGCTCGGCGAAGTGTGGGCTCGGCCGAGGCCGCGCCACATTGGCATCATCCTCGACGGCAACCGCCGTCACGGCCGCTCTCTCGGCATTACCGAGCCGCGCGCTCTTTATGATCTCGGCGCCAGAAAGCTCGACGACGTCCTCGACTGGTGCGCCGAGCTCGGCATTGCGACGGTGACGCTGTGGGTTTTCTCGACCGATAATTTCCGCCGCTCTCCTGACGAAGTGTCCGGCATCCTCGGCAGCGTTGCGGCGAAGCTGACGGAACTCTCCCGAGACCCGTTAATCCACCGCCACCGCGTCCGGGTACGCGCGATCGGCAGGCTCGCGATGCTCCCGCAGCCCGTCGCCGCCGCCATCGCTCTCGCCGAAAAGGCAACCGAGCGATACGACGGAATGGAGCTCAACATCGCCGTCGCTTATGGCGGCCGCCAAGAGATCACCGACGCGGTGCGCGCATTGCTCGCGACGATGGCGAAGGAGAAGGCGAACCTCGAGGAAGCGGCCGAGGCCGTCACTCCGGAGGCGATTGCGCGCCATCTGTATACCGCGGGCCTGCCCGATCCCGACCTCATCATCCGCACCAGCGGCGAAATCCGGCTCTCCGGCTTTCTCTTATGGCAGAGCGCGCACAGCGAATATTATTTTACCGATGTCTTGTGGCCGGCGTTTCGCAAGATCGACCTGTTGCGGGCGATCCGCTCGTACCAAGGGCGCCAGCGCCGCTTGGGAGGCTGAGCGACGTCGAAACCGGCCTGACCTTGTGTCGGGGGCTGTGGAATTCGGCAGCACGGCGGCGCTGTAATGGTTCGATGACGAAGCTCCTTGACGAGGCGGTCAGGCGCATCCGCGAGCTCCCTGAAACCGACCAGGACGAAGCGGCCGAGATCCTTTTTTCGCTTGTATCGAAACGGACCGAGCGGGTGTCTCTCGACGAAGAGACCCGAGCGGCTGTCCGCGAAGGAAAAACGCAAGCCGCCCGCGGCGAATTCGCATCCGATGAGGAGATGGCCGCCTTCTTCGGGCGCCGCGATGCATGAAGGTTCGCTATACTCTTCGGGCGCGTGCCGACCTCGAAGAGATCTACGGTTATCTCGAAGAGCGAGCTCCTGCCGCGGCGCAACCCGTCATCTCAGCGATCGAGCGGCAGATCGGCTGGCTCACCGACTTTCCTTATATGGCGCCAGAGACCGACGAGCCGGGCGTGCATGAGCTGACGCTGGCCCGGTATCCCTGCGAGATCTATTACGAGGTTGGGCGAGAGAACGTGCGGATTCTCCAAATTCGACACGCGCGACGTAGGCCGCGGAGGCGGATCCGGTGAAGTGAGCTGCGGGGAGCCCGCGAAGACCAATTTCCCACCACCGAACGCCACATCCTCGCCGCCGCGAAAGCGCTTTTCGCCTAAACCCCTTGGTTTTGGCGTATTCTCTGGAGGCGTCTGCGGGGCGAGGCGCAGCGCATTCGCCTTGCGCGAGGAGGTGGCGGGGTTCTTCGCATCGGGATCGGAGTGGGCGATGGATCAAAGTGAAATCGAGGCGGCGGTAAGCGAGTTCGAAGCCGCGCGGCAGCGAGGAGAGTATTTTCCAGAGGCGTGGGCCGGTCGGCTCGGGATTGACGAGGCGTACCGCATTCAGCTCGGTCTCTTGGCTCGTCGGCGCGGCGAGGGCGCACGCCGGGTCGGTTGGAAGGTCGGGCTGACCGCGCGGGCGACCCAGGAGCAGTTCGGCATATACGAGCCGGCATTCGGCTGCCTGCTCGCCGAAGGGCTTCTAAGATCGGGCCACGTCTTTCGCCGAGAGGATCTCATCAAGCCCGGTTTCGAGAACGAGCTGTGCGTCGTCCTCGATCGCGATCTGCCGGCCGGGGCGACGCGCGAGGACGTCGCCGCCGCGGTGGGCCGGGTGCATCCCGCGCTCGAGATCATCGAGACTCGCGGGACTTTGAGGGGGAATCTCGCCTTGGGGATCACCGACAACGCGCAGCAAAAGGCATTCGTGCTCGGGCTCGCGGTGGATCGGCAGGCTCTCCCCGAGCTGAGCGCGGTGACGGCCCGCGTGCGCGTCAACGGCATCGAAGTGGGCAGCGGCCGGGGCGATGCGGTCTTGGGGCACCCTTACAACTCGGTGGCGTGGCTCGCCTCCAAGCTCGCGCAGTTCGGCGAGAGGGTGCGCGCGGGCGACTACGTGATGACCGGGTCCTTCACCCGTCAATTCCCGCTCGAACGCGGCGATCGGGTAGAGACCGCCTTCGACGGCATCGGGGCCGTTGCTGTGAGCGTCATGTGACCTTTTCGCTCGCCACGGCGCGCGTGACGGGCGCTTCTCTGATGACGCGCGATCGGCGCATCCTCGAATATGCTGCCCGCGGGCATCTGATAGCGGTTTCCGCATGAGAACCGCGGCCGCCGGCGCTATGCTGGCGTTGCGCATGTGTGACGCGATTGCGGACACGACTCTCCTCTGAGGTCGCCTTGGGTTTGTCGAAACCGGTCATCGCCGTCTTGGCAACGATGGATACGAAGGGCAGCGAAGCCCGGTTCGTTGCGGATGCGATCGCGCGGGCCGGGGCGGTGCCGTGGATCCTCGACCTTTCCTTGAAGCCGCACGACCTCGGCGGGGGCGAGGTTTCGGGCGCGGAGGTCGCGCAGGCGGCAGGCGTTTCGTGGCAGTCGCTGGGCGCCAAGACGCGCCCGGAAGCCGCCGCCGCGATGATCGAAGGCGGCGCCAGGATCCTCCTCGATAAATTCGCCAAGGGTGAAATCGCCGGCGCAATCGGTCTCGGCGGCGCGAACGGCACCGGCCTTGCTTGCGCGGTCATGCGCGCGCTCCCCTATCTCGTCCCTAAATTCATGGTGAGTGCGGTTGCCGCCACCGCGGCGGTGCAGTGGTACGTCGCCGAAAGCGACATCGTCATGGTCCCTTCGATCGGCGATGTCTCGCGCAATCGCATCACCGATCTCGTGATGGAGAATGCGGCCCTGGCGGCGGCCGCGGCAGCCAGGAACTGGATGACGAAACGGCAGGGGAAGGCGAAGCGAGCGCCGCTCGTCGCCGTCTCCTCGTTTGGCGGGACGGCGGGATGCGTCAACCGCGTCGCCGAACGCCTCGAAGCTTTGGGCTACGAGGTCATCCTCTTTCACGCCTCGGGGCTCGGCGGCAGGTCACTCGAACGCCTCGCCCAATCGGGCGAACTCGCGGGGGTTGTCGATGTCACGACGCATGAGCTGACCGACCTCGTCGTCGGCGGCGTCTATTCCGCCGGCGAGACGCGACTCACGAGCGCGGGCGCGGCCGGTTTGCCGCAGGTGATCGCGCCCGGGGCGACCGACCATGCGAATTTCTGGGTTGGCGAGGCGCCGCTGCGTTACAAGCGGCGCGAATTCATAGAGTACAATCCGCAAAACCTCCTCATGCGCACCAATTCCGAAGAGTTCCGAAAACTCGGCCAGGAATTTGCGCGAAGGCTCAATGCGGCCAAAGGGCCGGTGCGCGTCCTCGTCCCGCTCGAAGGCTTCAGCGAGCATACGAAGCGCCATGCCCACGATCTCGACGGCAACGACAGGGGACCCTGGAAGGTCGCGGAGGATTACCGGGCGTTCGCGGATTCGCTCCGAAGAGACCTTAGGACCGTGCGCGTCGATGCGCTCGCCCTCCACATCAACGACCGCGCCTTCGCCGATGCGTGCGTCGCCGCATTCCTCGAAATCGCCGGAACCTGAGAGAAGCGCGGAGAAAGCGGATGCGCCTCGAAATCCCCGTTCTGCGGCATGAGAGCGAGGTGCTGATCCTCGGCGGCGGGGCGGCCGGCACGATGGCCGCCTTGGCCTGCGCCGAGGCGGGAGTGAGGAGCATCCAGGCCACCAAGGGCCGCGCGACGAGCGGCACGACGACGGTCGCGCGCGGAGGCTTTGCCGCCGCCATGGGCAAGGACGACAGCCCCGAGCTTCATTTGAAAGACGTTTTGAAATACGGCGGGCAATTGATCGACCCCGATCTCGCGCGCGTCTGGATTACCGACATCATCGCGGTGGTGCGCGATCTCGAAAGCTGGGGGGCCGAATTCATCCGCGGCGCCGACGGCGAACTCGATCTCAAGATGTTTCCGACCCATTCGCGGGCCAGAGCCTGCCATCACCACGACACCACCGGCAACATGATCACCAAGGTACTCTCGAAGCGATTGCGGGGTGATGCGCGCATCGAAAAACATTCGATGACGGCCGTCGTCGATCTCTTGAAACGCGACGGTCGCGTCGTCGGCGCCTGGGGCGTCGATTACGGACGAGGGGCGCTCGCCCTCTACCATGCGCAGGAAACGATCCTTGCGACGGGCGGCGGCAGCGGCCTTTTTTACGTCAACGACAACCCGCCGCAGGTCACGGGCGACGGCTACGTATTGGGCTTTCGGGCCGGCGTGCCGCTCGTCGGCATCGAGATGATCGACTTCCAGGCGATGTGCTGTTCGCCCAAAGAACTCTTCGGCTTCGCCCCGCATCCGACGGGCTTTATCAATGCGGGCGCGGTCTTCAGAAACGAGGAAGGCGAGGAGTTTTTGAAGCGCTACTTTCCCGGCAGGGCTGAGAAATCGACCCGCTCGGAAGTGATCCTCGCGATGGCGAAGGAGATCCACGACGGGCGCGCCGGCTCCACGGGCGGCATCTTCATGGACGCAACGAAGGTTCCATTCGAAGCCATCCAGAAAGAAATCCCGCACGTTTACAGGACCTGCCTCCATCGCGGCATCGATATTCGGAAAACGCCGCTCGAGGTGGCGCCCGGAAGCCATACCTGGCTCGGCGGCCTCAAGATCGACATCGACGGCCAGACGCCGGTCGCGGGGCTCTTCGCCGCCGGCGAGACGGCGGGCGGCATCCATGGCGGCAACCGCATCGGCGGCTCGGCGCTTTCGGCCTCTCTGGTCTTCGGCCGCCGTGCCGGGAGAAAAGCGGCGGCGCTCGTCAAGGAGGCGAGGGGGAGCGCGGCCGCAGCGGGTGAGGAGGCGATCCCGGAAGCGGAGCGCGAATGGCTCGCGGCGTTGCTGAGCCGCAAGAGCGGGCCCCTGCAAGCGGATGTGCGCATGAATTGCCGCATGCTGGCGCACCAAAAGCTCGGTCCCATCCGCGAAGAGCGAGGGCTCAACGAGGCGCTCGCCGAGTACGAGCGGATCGAGCGCGAAGACGTGCCGCAAATGCGGCTCGACCCGAGCGCGCAAAGTTCGCAGAGGGTGCTCGGCAACGAACTCGAAAGCGCGACTTCCGTCAAAAATCTCGCCCTTTTGGGTCGTCTTCTTGCGACGGCGGCGCTGAACCGCAGGGAAAGCCGGGGCGCGCACTTCCGGCTCGATCATCCGGAGAGTGACGACGCGCACTGGAACGCGACAACGCGCCTGCAACTGGGTGAGGGCGGGGAAATCGAATTTTACGCCGATCCGGTGAAGGCGCCCGCCTCTGCGGTGGCCGGCTCGTAGCCCCTAGGAGCCGGCGTTCTCGAGACGAAATAATGGGTTCCCCGGCGTCGATCATGAATGCACCTTGACGACCTCGCTGTCGCACCGTCGTACCTCATTTCTCTGACTTCTTTTTCTCCTATATCGCCATATGCTGTGATCAAAGCGCGCCCTATCGATGCACAGGATATCGGCGCAGCCGTTTATGATTTCCTTTGCTTCGCCGTAGTTCTTATACGAGATGCCGGCCTCGTCTAAGAAGGCATAAAGGTGTCGGTCAACGGCAGCATCGGCCAATCCAACCAGGATGCCGAAATAGTCCGCGGTCTTCGGACCTATGCCCTTTATGGCGCGTAGCTTCTTTCGACTGTCCGGCGTTTGCAGCCAGCAGCGCAGTTCGTCCTCATTTTCTATCCCCTCGGCGATAAGAAGATCGAGGACGCGCAAAAACCTATCGGCCCTTTCCTTGCTCCGGTAGTCCAGGAATTGGCATACGCTGATAGTGTTCAAAAGCTCTCGCAAAGCGCTCGTCGTGGTCGCTTCGCACCATTTGTTCCGTATCGTGGTGACCCGGGGCAGAACGATTTTTTCGTAGTCCCGGTTTGCCTGGAGTACGGCATCCGCAATCGTCGCGCCGATATGACCGTAATTTTCGTCGATCTGCTTGTACAGTTCGAACTCGTCCCCGAGCTTTCTAACGAAATCGGCAAGCTTTTCGGATTCCCCTGCGTGGTTTCCCATTGGTAGTCGCCTTGCTTATCGAACCATGCGGGCGAGACGCCCGCACTCCCAAATTCACCTTGGCAGAAGGCTTTCGCCCATGAGGAACTCGTCAACGGCGCGGGCGCATTGGCGGCCTTCGCGGATCGCCCAGACGACGAGAGACTGGCCGCGGCGCGCGTCGCCGGCGGCGAAGACCTTGGGGATCGAGGTCTTGTAATCGAGCGTATTGGCCTTGAGGTTGCCGCGCACGTCGAGAGCGACCCCGGATTCCTCGATCATGCCGGCTCGTATTGGCCCCAAAAACCCCATTGCCAAGAGGACGAGATCGGCCCGCAATAAGAACGTGCTTCCGGCGACCTCGCGCATCTCGAAGCGGCCGCCTTCGCCTTTCTCCCAATCGAGACGCGCGCATTCGAGGGCTCGGACATGGCCTTCCTCGCCGAGCGCCCGTTTCGTCGTTACCGACCAGTCGCGCTCGCAGCCCTCTTCCTGCGACGAGGAGGTTCGGAGCTTCAAGGGCCAATCGGGCCAAGTGAGCGCCTTATCTTCCGTCAACGGCGGTTTGGGCAGGATCTCGAGCTGGGTGATCGAGGCCGCGCCTTGGCGCACTGCGGTGCCGATGCAGTCCGAACCCGTGTCGCCGCCGCCGATGACGATGACGTGCTTTCCTTCGGCCGTGATCGTGCCCAAGGGCGCCGCCACCTCCTCGCTGTCTCCGGCGCCGCGCTTATTCTGCTGCGGCAGGTAATCCATCGCGAAATGGATGCCTTGAAGCTCGCGTCCCGGCACGGAAAGATCGCGCGGCAATTCGGCGCCTCCCGCCATCACCAGAGCATCGAACTCGCCGAGGATCCGGGAGACGGCGATCGTCTTGCCGATCTCGACCTCGGTGCGGAAAGTGACTCCTTCTTCCGCCATCTGCGCGACGCGGCGGTCGATGAGCCGCTTCTCCATCTTGAAATCCGGGATCCCGTAACGCAGCAAGCCGCCGATGCGGTCGTTCTTTTCGAAGAGGGTGACAGAGTGCCCGGCGCGCGCCAGTTGCTGCGCGCAGGCGAGCCCCGCCGGCCCCGAACCCGCGATCGCCACCCGCTTCCCCGTGCGCCGCGCCGGCAATTGCGGCCTGATCCAGCCTTCGCTCCAGCCGCGATCGACGATCGCGCATTCGATCGTTTTGATGGTCACCGGGTTGTCGTCGATATTGAGCGTGCAGGCGGCCTCGCACGGCGCGGGACAGATACGCCCCGTAAATTCCGGGAAGTTGTTGGTCGAGTGGAGAACGGTGAGCGCCGCCCGCCACTCGTCGCGGTAGACGAGGTCGTTCCACTCCGGGATGATGTTGTTGACCGGACAGCCCTCATGGCAGAAGGGGATGCCGCAATCCATGCAACGCGCCGCCTGCCGCCGCAGCTCCGCGTCCGGCAGGGGCTTCAAGAACTCCTTCCAGGAACGGCGGCGCACCTCCGGCTTGTCGTAGCCGCGATCGACGCGCTCGAATTCGAGAAAGCCGGTCGGCTTACCCATCGGAGAAGCCTCTCGCGCGGGCCGTCATTCCGCGGCCGCGATGCGCGCCGCCTCGCGCTCCGCCTTCTGTTCCAAGAGCGCGCGCCGGTAGTCGCGCGGGACGATCTTGACAAAACGGGAAAGCGCATTTTCCCAGTCTTCGAGGATCATGCGGGCGCGGGCGCTGCCGGTATAAAGATGATGGCGCTCGATGACGATCCGAAGGCGCATGGCGTCGAAACGCAAAGGATCGCCCATGCCGGAATCCTCGGCGGAAGGCGAGCGCCGACGCGGCCGTTCGGGGTCGTTTTCCTCGTCGGGATCGCCCGCATGAACGCGTTCGAGATCGACCGAGGTGAGGTTGCATAGGGCCTCGAAATGCCCCTTCGGGTCCCAGACATAGGCGATGCCGCCCGACATGCCGGCCGCGAAATTGCGCCCGGTGTCGCCGAGAACGACGGCGACGCCGCCCGTCATGTATTCGCAGCCATGGTCGCCCGTCCCTTCGACGACCGCGACGGCGCCCGAGTTTCGGACGGCGAAACGCTCCCCAGCGACGCCCTCGAAATAGGCTTCCCCGGCGATCGCGCCGTAAAGCACCGTATTGCCGATGATGATGTTCTCGGTCGGCTCGCGGCGCGCCTCTGCCGGCTGGCGGACGACGAGGCGGCCGCCCGAGAGGCCTTTCCCGACATAGTCGTTGGCGTCGCCCAAGAGTTCGAGCGTCACCCCGCGCGCGAGAAAGGCGCCGAAGCTCTGGCCCGCCGTGCCGCGGAACGTGATCCGGATAGTCTCGGGCGGAAGTCCCGCATGCCCGTACCTCTTCGCGATCTCGCCCGAAAGCGTGGCGCCGACGGTGCGATGGATATTGCGGATCGCCCGTTCGATCCGCACCGGCTCACGCCGCTCCAAAGCGGGCTGCGACAGTCGGATCAGTTCATTGTCGAGCGAGCGCTCCAGGTGATGCTGCTGCTCTTCGCAGTTGTGGATCGCGACACCGGGCTTTGCCGGCTCCTCAAAGAGAAGGCGCGAGAGGTCGATGCCTTTCGCTTTCCAGTGGTCGATGGCGCGCACCATGTCGAGCTTCTCGACGCGGCCGACCATCTCGCCGAAGGTGCGGAAGCCGAGCCGCGCCATGAGTTCGCGCACTTCTTCGGCGACGAAGAAGAAATAGTTGATGATGTGTTCGGGCTGGCCGGTAAAGCGCGCGCGCAATACCGGGTCCTGGGTCGCGATGCCGACCGGACAGGTGTTCAAGTGGCATTTGCGCATCATGATGCAGCCGGCGGCGATCAGGGGCGCCGTTGAAAAGCCGAACTCGTCGGCGCCCAAAAGCGCGCCGACGACGACATCGCGCCCGGTGCGAAGCCCGCCATCGACCTGCACGGCGATGCGGCCGCGAAGCGCGTTCCGCACCAGGGTCTGCTGGGTCTCGGCGAGGCCGATCTCCCAGGGCGAGCCGGCATGGGTCAGGGAAGTCAGAGGGCTCGCGCCGGTTCCGCCCTCGAAACCGGAGATCGTCACGTGATCGGCGCGCGCTTTTGCGACGCCCGCCGCGACCGTGCCGACGCCGACCTCGGACACCAGCTTCACTGAGATCGCCGCCTTTGGGTTGGCGTTCTTGAGGTCGTGGATCAGCTGCGCCAAATCTTCGATCGAATAGATGTCGTGATGCGGCGGCGGCGAAATGAGGCCGACGCCGGGGGTCGAGTAGCGCACCCGGGCGATGATCTTGTCGACCTTTCGGCCCGGCAATTGGCCGCCTTCACCGGGCTTTGCGCCCTGCGCCATCTTGATCTGCAGCACGTCGGCGTTGACGAGATATTCGGCAGTGACCCCGAACCGGCCCGAGGCCACCTGCTTGATCGCCGAACGCGTCGAGTCGCCATTGGCAAGCGGCTTGAAGCGCTCCGCCTCCTCGCCGCCTTCGCCGGTGTTCGATTTGCCGCCGATGCGGTTCATCGCGATCGCGAGCGTCGTGTGCATCTCGCGGCTGATCGAGCCGAAACTCATCGCCCCGGTCGCAAAGCGCTTGACGATTTCCTTTGCCGGTTCGACCGCATCGAGCGGCAACGGCTCGCGCGCGACGTTGAAGCGCATGAGCCCGCGGATCGTCAGGAGCCGCTCGCTCTGCTCGTTGATCGTGGCGGCAAAGGCGCGATAGTCATCGAGCGAATTGCCGCGCACGGCATGTTGCAGGTGGGCGATCGTTTCCGGCGTCCAGGCATGATCCTCGCCGCGCAGGCGGTAGGCATAATCGCCGCCGACGTCGAGCATCTCGCGGTAGATGGGGTTGCCGCTGTAGGCGTTCTCGTGTCTGAGGATCGCCTCGCGGGCGATCTCCAAAAGGCCGACCCCTTCGATCGTCGTCGCCGTGCCGGTGAAATATTTCGCGATGAAATCGCTTTTGAGCCCCACGGCGTCGAAGATCTGGGCGCCGCAATAAGATTGATAGGTCGAAATGCCCATCTTTGCGATGACTTTGAGGATGCCCTTCGACAGGGCCTTCAAATAATTCTTTTGCACTTCGGCCGCGGAAAGCGAGAGGCCGCGCTCGATGCGCATCTCTTCGAGGGTCGTAAAGGCGAGATAGGGGTTGATCGCCTCGGCCCCATAGCCCGCAAGCGTAGAGAAGTGATGCACCTGGCGCGCCTCGCCGGTTTCGATGACGAGCCCGGTCAAGGTGCGCATCCCCTCGCGGATGAGATCATGATGGACGGCCGAGGTGGCGAGAAGCGCCGGGATCGGCACCCGTTCCGGGGAAACCCTGCGGTCGGAAAGAACGAGGATGTTGTGCCCCGCGAGAACCGCCTCTCTCGCCTCTCTCGTCAGCCGGTCGAGCGCTGTCTCCAAGCCTTCGGGCCCCTCGGCGAGGGGCCAAGTGGAATCGAGCGTCAGGGTGCGGAAACGGCCGCCGACGAGCCCTTCGATCGCGCGGATCTTTTCGAGATCGTGATCGGTCAGGATCGGCTGCGCCACTTCGAGACGATAATGCGTCCCCGCCTGATGCCCCAGAAGGTTCGGCCGCGGCCCGATCATCGAGACGAGCGACATCACGAGCTCTTCGCGGATCGAGTCGATCGGCGGGTTCGTCACCTGCGCGAAATTCTGCTTGAAATAGTTGTAAAGAAGCTTCGGCTTTCGCGACAGCGCCGCGATCGGCGTGTCGGTGCCCATCGAGCCGACCGGGTCGTCGGCCTCGGTCGCCATCGGTTCCAGAAAGAACTGGATGTCTTCCTGGGTATAGCCAAAAACCTGCTTCAGGGTGAGGAGCGCCGAAGGGTCGTTCGGCCGCTCGCGGTGCAAAGGAAACTCCGCCGGCGGCTCGGGCAGCTCGGCGAGCTTGAACTGCGTCGCTTTGAGCCACGCCTCGTAAGGGTGCTCCGCGCCAAGCTTTCGCTTGATCTCCTCATCCTCGATGATCCTTTCTTCCTCGAGGTCGATCAAAAGCATCTTTCCCGGCTGCAGGCGCCATTTCTTTACGATCTTCTCTTCGGGGACCGGCAAGACGCCGGCTTCCGAGGCCATGATCACGTGGTCGTCGTCGGTGACGATATAGCGCGCGGGGCGCAGCCCGTTGCGGTCGAGAGTGGCGCCGATCTGCCTGCCATCGGTAAAGGCGATCGCCGCAGGCCCGTCCCAAGGCTCCATCAACGCCGCGTGGTATTCGTAAAACGCGCGCCGCACCGGGTCCATGCGGGTATGGCCGGACCAGGCCTCCGGGATCAGCATCATCACCGCATGGGCGAGCGAGTAGCCGCCGGCGACCAGGAGTTCGAGCGCGTTGTCGATACAGGCGGTATCGGACTGGCCGGGCAGGATGAGCGGCGCGAGCTTTTCGATGTCGGGGCCGAAAAGCGGCGAGGTCATCGCCCGGCGCCGCGCGTGCATCCAGTTGACGTTGCCCCGCAGCGTGTTGATCTCGCCGTTGTGGCAGAGCATCCGATAGGGGTGGGCAAGCCTCCAGGAGGGAAAGGTGTTGGTCGAAAACCGCTGGTGGACGAGGGCGAGCGCCGAAACCGTCAGGGGGTTTCGGAGGTCCTCGTAAAAGCTTTCGACCTGGTGGGCGAGAAGAAGCCCTTTGTAGACGAGAGTGCGGGTCGAAAAGGAGGGGATATAGAAGTCTCGCAAAGAGGGCAGATGATGCCTCTCGGCAAGCGCAGCGACCGGATTGAGCGCCTGCCTGCGGATGACGAGGGTCTTGCGCCAGAAGGCGTCTTCGTCGGTCAAATCCGGGTTTGCGGCGACGATCGCCTGGCGGATGCGCGGCATCGCCTCGATGACCCGCGCGCCGAGCCCCGCCGTATCCGTCGGCACGTCGCGCCAGCCGAGAAGGGTTTGCCCTTCGGCGCGGACAAAGTGTTCGAAATGCGCCGTCGCGATCGCGAACGCTTTCTCGTCCTGCGGCAAAAAGCACATCGCGACCGCATAGCGCCCGCGCGGCGGCAGGCCGATCCCCTTCTTCTGCGCCCAGTCGCGCAAGAGCGCGTCGGGCATCTGGATGAGGCAGCCGGCCCCGTCGCCGACGAGCGGGTCGGCGCCGACCGCGCCGCGGTGATCGAGATTGAGGAGGATTTCGAGCCCGCGCTTGATGATCTCGTGCGATTTTCGTCCCTTGATGTTGACGACGAAACCGACACCGCACGCATCATGCTCGTTCCGAGGATCATAAAGCCCTGGTCTCGAAGGCAAACTCATTCTCGCTCTCTGCACCTGCTGGTGTTGGTGGCTCGCGGCAGCCTTTCTCTAAGGGTCGAGAGGGGCAGTATGCATAACATTGAGCGATGATGCGAATCGAGTTTTAAACCGCACTCTCGGGCGGCAACTGTGTGCCTATCGCGTTCATGCGCGGTGCAAGGCGCCCGATGAACCCTCTCCGCCCTGAAGGGCGGAGAGGGGCGTGTGCCGATCAACAAGATGTTGATTAGGCTTCTCGTTCGTCGGGCTTGCTCTCGACGATGCTTCCGGAGACCGGCTCGATCCAGACGAGGTGATCGCGCACGGCCTTGACCCCGGGCACGTTTTCGGCGACGACGCGGAGCGCATCGCGTTCCTTGCCGTCGAGAATGACGCCGTCGAGCGCCACGATGCCGTCTCGGACCGAGATGGAGATGCCTTCGCGCGGCAGCCAACCGGTCTTTGCGATCTCGGAGAGGATCCGCTCGCGGATCGCCTCGTCGTCCGATGCGACCTCAGCCTCGGGCGGAAGCGCGCGCAAAAGCGCGCGCAGGAGATCGGCGCGGCTCAGAATCCCGACGAGCTTGTCGCCGCGAAGCACCGGCACCCGCTTGATGTGGCGTTCCTCGAAGAGATTCACGACGTTTTCGAGCGGCGTATCCTCGGCGACGGTGATGACGCCGGGGGTCATCACCTCTTCGACGGTGCGACCGTGCGCGCGAACGAATTCGTCGGCGAGCCGCCCCGCGCCGAGGAGGAATTCGAGCCAACGCGGGCGGCGGCGTTCGGTTGCGGTCTCGGCACGGCGCAGCAGGTCGCCTTCGCTCAAGATCCCGATGACCCGTTCCTTTTCGTCAACCACGACGAGACCGCTGATGCCATGGTCGAGCATCCGCTTTATCGCCTCGACGAGAGGCGTCTCGGGCCGCGCCGTGATGACGCTCCGGGTCATGACATCGGCGGCATTCATCGGCTCCTCCCTTTTGTCGCAGAAAGCTTAAGGAAAGCGGGATGTGCCGGAATGATCTCGATCAATGGGTTCGAGAGCCTTGACTCCGGGCAGCTCGCGCCCTTCGAGCCATTCGAGAAATGCCCCTCCCGCCGTCGACACGTAGGAGAGACCTTCGAGGCACCCCGCGGCTGCGAGCGCGGCGAGCGTATCGCCCCCTCCGGCGATGCTTCTCATTTTTCCCGCTTGCGTAAGCGTTGCAACTTCCCGCGCGACCGCGGCCGTCCCACGATCGAAAGGCGGCGTCTCGAAAGCGCCCAAAGGCCCGTTCCAGAGGAGGGTGCGCGCCTCGCGGAGCGCCGCGCGGATCCCTTCGACCGTTCGCGGCCCGATATCGAGGATCATGGCGTCGCTCGGAACGCTCGCGATCGCGACCGTGCGCGTCGGCGCGGATGGGGAGAGCTCGGCGGCGACGACGGCATCTTCCGGGAGGATCAGCCGGCAGTTCCTCTCGCGCGCGAGGGCGAGGAGGCGGCCCGCGCTTTCCGCCATCTCCCGCTCGCAGAGGGAACGGCCGACGTCGAACCCCTCGGCGAAAAGGATTGTATTCGCCATCGCGCCGCAGAGAGCGAGGATATTGACCTTGCCGACGAGATTGCCGAGGAGGTCGAGCTTCGTCGACACCTTGGCGCCGCCGACGAGCGCCAGAACCGGTCTTTGCGGCGCCTCCAGCGCGCTTTCGAGAGCGCGAAGCTCGGCCTCCATCAGCCTTCCCGCAGCGGCCGGAAGCAAGCGGGGGAGGAGGGCGATCGAGGCGTGTGCGCGATGCGAGGCCGAAAAGGCGTCGTTGACATAAAGATCGCCGAGCGCGGCGAGTTCTCTCGCAAATTCCGGCGAATTCGCCTCCTCGCCCGGATGAAAGCGGAGATTTTCGAGAAGCGCGACTTCGCCCGGCTTGAGCGCCGCGACGACCCGGCGCGCCTTCTCGCCCACGCAATCCTCGACAAAAAGGACGTTCTCCCCGGAAAGCGCGCGCTCGAGCGCGGGAAGGACCGGGCGCAGGGAGAAGGCCGGATCGCGCTTTCCTTTGGGCCGACCGAAATGGGAGAGGACGGCTACCTTGGCGCCCTTCTCTGCGAGCTCCGTGATCGTCGGCGCAAGGCGCGTGATCCGACTGTCGTCGGCAACCTTGCCGTCCTTCAGGGGAACGTTGAGGTCGGCGCGCAAGAGCACCCTCTTGCCGCGGCACTCGAGATCGTCGAGCGTCCTGTACGTCGCCATTTGACCTCTCCCTCTTTGAAAGGCGCCGAAGAGGGCGCGGCGCCACTCATCCCTTTCGGCGATCACTTTCCATGACGGGGATCAATCGCGCGCGCCCCGAGGCCGCTCCATGGTAGGTTGCGAAGCGCGGAGGCGAAAGGCCTCGAAGCGAGGAGGGTGACCCATGATCAAGAGCATTCTCGTTCCGGCACGCGGCAGCGACAAGGACGATGCCGCCTTCGGCGCAGCGCTTCTTCTCGCGCGGACTTTTGGAGCTCATCTCGACTTCCTTCACGTTCGCCCCGACGCGGCCGCCGTCGCCGCGGCGATCACCATGGAGAGCGGCAGCGCAACCTTGTTGAACCAAGTCATCTCTCGGATCGAAGAGGAATCCGATGAGCGCGAGGAGAAAGCGAAAGCCGCCTATCTGGAACTCTGCGCGAAAGAGGGCCTTCTCGAAGCCGGCGCGCCTTCTGCCGCCCTTCGCCCCTCGGCTTTTCTCCACCGCGAGACCGGCTCGGAACGCGATAGTGTCGTCGAGCACGCACGCGCCGCCGATCTCGTCGTCATCGCCCGTCCGCGCGAGGACGAGGACGACGCCTTGGATCTCATCGAAGCGGTTCTGGTTGCGAGCGGTCGGCCGCTTTTCCTGCCGCCTGACGCACCCTTGCCGGCGCTTCCGGAGCGCGTGGCGATCGCTTGGAAAGGCGCGCCGGAAGCGGCGCGCGCCGTCGCCGCGGCGATGCCGTTTCTCGAAAAAGCGAAGGAGGTGGTCATCCTTGCGGTCGAGGAAGGCCAGGAAGGCGGCGGGGAGCGGCCGGAGCTTCTCGAAGCGGCCCTCCTCTGGCATGGCCTCAGCGTCCGCCTTTCGCGGCTCGCGGCCGGCGCCCGCGGCACCGCCGACGCGCTTCTTGCCGCGGCAAGTGCGGAGAACGCGCTCATGGTGATGGGCGGATACGGCCACAGCCGCTTGCGCGAGTGGGTCTTCGGCGGCGTCACGCGCCGCGTCCTCCAAAGAGCGCCGGTTCCCGTCCTCGTCGCCCACTGAGAGCGATCGCCAAGTGCGGCGCTGCGCCGCCTCTCTTTTCTACGGGAAGGCACTACATTGCGCCGTAGGAGGAAAGCGAGATGACTGAGCAACCGCAAGATTGCCGCCGCGTCCCCTATCCCTCTCCCTGCCTCTCTCTCGGCGAGGCTTGCGAGAGAGCGGGAGAGGACGACGACGGCAGGCGATGCCCCTTCTGCCCGTTGCGGGAGCTTTGTCTCGACGAATCGCGTTGGGTCGTCCACCGCCGGGTTTGGCCGCTGTAGCGGCAATCGCTTGCCTCAGTGACCTGAGGTCGGGTCGCCGAAGCGCGGCGAGGCGGGGGTCGAAGGATGGACGACAGCATTCTCGCTATCCCGCGAAAGCCGCCGGAGGGAGACCCGTGCAACGGCTGCGGACTCTGTTGCGCCACCGTGCTCTGCGCACTCGCGGTCGAGCTTCTCGGCGCGCGGGAGCCGCCCTGCCCGGCAATGGAATTTGCCGAAGGGCGGTTCTGGTGCGGCCTAGCGCGGCGCCCGAGCCGCTATTGCGGGACGCCGTCCGTCCGCGACCGGCGCATGCGCGTGCTGATCGAGGCCGCGCTCGCCATCGGCGAGGGCTGCGACGCCAGCGAGTGAGCCCGCAGCGTTTCCCTCAAAGCGCCAGGAGCCGGTCGCGCAGGGCTTTATCCTCGGAGAGTTGACGCGCCGGCCCCTCAAAGCGAACCGTGCCCTTCTCCAGAGCATAGACACGGTCGGCGAGCGAGAACGCGACCTCGGCTGCCTGTTCGGCAAGGAGGATCGTGACGCCCTCGGCTTTGAGTTCCGCGATCTTTTGCCGCAACAGCTCGACGATGAGGGGCGCCAAGCCTTCGGAGGGTTCGTCGAGAAGCAGAAGCTCGGGGTTGCCGAGGAGGGTTCGCGCGATCGTCAGCATCTGCTGCTCGCCGCCCGAGAGGTAGCCGCCGCGCTGGTCGCGCCGCTCCCTCAGAACCGGAAACAGTTCGCTCACGGCGGGAATCGTCCAACGACCGGCGCGACCGGCCGCGCGAGAACCGACGAGGAGGTTTTCGTACACGGTAAGCTCGGCGAAGATGCGGCGGTCTTCGGGAACAAAGCCGATCCCGAACACCACGCCCATGTCGTGCTCGGTGAAAAGGAGGGTGAGGCCGTGCTCGGCGGCGATCCGTTCCAAAAGCCGCATCGTTTCGTGCGTTTCGCTCGCCGACATGCCGGCGGTCGGTTCGTCGAGAAGAAGCACCCGCGGTTCGCTCGCAAGTGCGAGGCCCAACTCGATCTGCTTCTGGTTGCCGTAGCTGAGGGCGCCGGCTTCGCTCTTCGCCTGCCGCTCGATCCCGATCGACAAGAGGAGGGCATTCGTTTCCTCGCGGTAGAAGCGTTCCGAGCGCGACCAGAAATTGCGCCCGCGCCCGCGATGCGCGAGGAAGGCCGCTTGGATATTCTCGAAAACGGTCAATCGCGGGAAGATGTTGGTGCGCTGGAAGGAGCGGCCGAGCCCCATGCGGCAGATCTTGTGAGGCGGCGCGCTCGGAGTTGTCGCGGATTGTCGTCAGCATCCGACCGAACGGCGAAAGCGTGATCCGCCGTATGATCGCAAAGGAGGCCAAAAAGGCCATAAGGGCGCAGGAGCGTCTTTCGCCCGCGCTCTCGCGCGGCGTTGTCGCTGCGCGTCAATTGGCGCTTGCCACCTCGGTCAAGAGCGCGTGCACCGAGAGAACCATCGCCGCCAAAGTGACCACGGCCAGAAAGAGCGTAAACAAGATCGCACGGGCCGTCGATGAAGGCCGCGCAAAAGAGAACACCGCGAGCGCCCCGCCCGCGGCGAGCAGGAATGCGGCAAACGTTTGCATGGATCGCCTCGCCTCAAGGCTCGACTGCTGGTCTTATCGTTTCGGTTATTCTCGTTAAAATTCCGTTTCCGGGTCGAGCCTGCTCCTGGGCTTCCTCCCGGAGAGAAAGGACGCCTCATGCCGGGTCCGCTTGCAGGGTACCGCATCATCGATCTGACCCAGATGGTCTCGGGACCGCTCGCGACGATGATTCTCGGCGATCAGGGTGCCGACGTGATCAAAATCGAGCCTCCCGATGGCGACCATACGCGCGCCGCCTCGCAGCGGCGGGGAGGCTTTTCCGCAACCTTTCTCAACAACAACCGCAGCAAGCGCTCGATCGTCATCGACCTCAAACGCAGGGAAGGCTTGGAGATTTTGCTGCGCCTTCTCGAGGGGGCCGATGTTTTCATTCAGAATTTCCGGCCGGGGGTGGCCGAGCGGCTCGGCGTCGGCGAAGAGGCCGTTCGCCGGGTTTCGCCAGCGATCGTTTACGTCTCGCTCTCCGGATACGGCGAGCGCGGGCCGTTTGCGGCAAACCCCGCCTACGATCCTCTGATCCAGGCCATGAGCGGGCTTGCCACGATCCAAGCCGGCTCGGACGAGGCGCGGCCGCGCCTTCTGCGCACGATCCTCCCCGATAAGCTGACCGCGTTCTGCGCGGCGCAGGCGGTCGCGGCGGCGCTCCTCGCGCGCGAGAAGACGGGCGAAGGCCAGCATGTGCGGCTTTCGATGCTGGAGGCCGTGCTCGCTTTTCTGTGGAGTTCGGATATGGAAAGCCAGACCTTCGTCGAGGACGATCTGCCGCGCCAGAAACCCGCGAGCCATATCTCTCTCATCTATGAGACGGCAGAGGGGTATATGAGCGTAGCGGTGCAGAGCGACCGCGAATGGGCGGCGCTCGCTCATGCTCTCGGGCGGCCGGAGTGGCTTTCGGATCCTCGTTTCGAAACTCCGGCCCTGCGTCAGAAAAATGTCAACGAGCGGCTGAAGATGACGCAGGAGGTTCTGCTGACGGCGCCGGCGGCACTCTGGCTCGAACGTCTGACGAAGGCGGGCGTGCCCTGCGCGCCGGTTCTGACGAGAAACGAGGTCATCCGCCATCCGCAGACCGCGGCGCTGGAGATCGTCGTCGAGCCGGAGCATCCTCTGGCCGGACGCCTGCGGCAGGCGCGCCCGGCGGCGCGATTTTCGCGGATGGAGACGCCCATCCGGCGCCTCGCGCCGGGGCTCGGCGAGCATACTGAGGAAATCCTCGGCGAGATCGGCTGCTCGGAAGCCGAAATCGCGCGCCTCTTCGAGCTTGGGGTGACGAGGCCGAAAGAGAGGCTGGGGGAATGATCGACTTCTACTATTGGCCGACTCCGAATGGCTGGAAAATCGCCATCATGCTGGAGGAATGCGGCCTCCCTTACCGCATGATCCCGGTCGATATCGGAAAGGGCGACCAGTTCAAGCCGGAATTTCTGGCGGTGAGCCCGAACAACAAGATCCCCGCCATCGTCGATCACGACACGCCCGAGGGCTCGTTGCCGGTCTTCGAATCGGGCGCCATCCTCATCCACCTCGCCGCGCGCTCGGGGCGCTTTCTGCCCAAAAAGGGACGGGCGAAGAAAGAGGTCCTCGAATGGCTTTTCTGGCAGGTCGGCAATCTCGGGCCCATGGCGGGCCAGCTCTCCCACTTCGTCAACTATGCCGAAGGCGAGCATCCCTATTCGCGAAAGCGCTACGCCGACGAATATCATCGCTGTCTCGGGGTTCTCGATCGAAGGCTCGAAGGGCGCGCCTTTCTCGTCGATCGGTATTCGATCGCGGACATCGCGTCTTTCCCTTGGGTGCTCATCGCGCCCTACATGGGCCAGCCGCTCGACGAATTTCCGAATATCGCGCGCTGGCGGGACGCGATGAAGGCGCGGCCCAAGGTCCGCGCCGGGATCGATCTCGGCAAGGAATTGCGCCGTGCGAGGCCCTATACCGAGGAGGAGCGGCGGGTCCTTTTCGGACAAAGAGCGCGCCCGCCTTCTCCTCGCGAGAATGGCGACGATGGGCGATGACGGCCTCGTAAAGGAGGCCCTCGACGCGGCGCGGATTGCAGAGGCGCTCTCCCGAATGGGCCTCATCGGGCCCGGCGAGAGGCTGCGCTGCCGGCCGCTTCCGGGCGGCGTCTCCTCGGATATCTGGCTCGTCGAGGTTGGCGACCGGCGCCTCTGCTTGAAACGCGCCTTGCCGCGCCTGCGCGTCAAAGACCTGTGGGAGGCGCCGGTCGAGCGCAACGCCTACGAATGGGCATGGTTTCGCACCGTCTCCCGCATCCTTCCGCAAGCGGTTCCGCCGCTTCTCGGCCATGACGCCGAGGCCGGTCTTTTTGTCATGGGCTTTCTCGACCCCGCATCCTACCCTTTGTGGAAAGGCGAGCTCGCCGCCGGCCGCGCCGACGCCGCGGTTGCCGAAGCGGTCGGCGCGCGGCTGGCCTTGATCCACGCCGGCACCGCCGGCGACGCGGAGATCGCTCGCGCCTTCGCCACCGACGAGGCGTTTTGGGCGATCCGTCTCGAACCCTATCTCCTCGCGACCGCGCGCCGGGATCGGGAGCTTGCGCCCGCGCTTGCAAGGCTTGCGCAAGAGACCGCGGAGAGGAGGCTCGCGCTCGTCCATGGCGATGTCAGCCCCAAGAACATCCTCCTTGGCCCAGAGGGACCCGTCTTTCTTGACGCCGAATGCGCCTGGTACGGCGACCCCGCTTTCGATCTCGCCTTTTGCCTCAATCATCTGTTGCTCAAATGTCTTCTGGCCCCTGTTGCCGCCGCGGATTTTCTTTTCTCTTTCGAACGCCTCGTGGAGAGCTATCTCGCACGCGTCACGTGGGAGCCGCGCGAGAGGATCGAGGCTCGTGCCGCGCGGCTCCTTCCCGGTCTCTTCCTCGCGCGTATCGACGGCAAGTCGCCCGTCGAGTATGTGACCGAAGAAAAAGAAAAAGCGCGCGTGCGCCGGGCTGCCCGCGCTCTTCTCCTCGCGCCGCCGGCGCGTCTTCTCGCGGTGAAAGAGGCCTGGGCATCGGAGATCGGATCATGAGGGGTACGCAGATCGCCTCTGTCAAAGGCCGGCGCGTCTGGGACTCGCGCGGCCGGCCGACGGTCGAGGCCGAGGTTCATCTTGCCGGCGGCGGCTTTGGCCGCGGACAAGCGCCGTCGGGAGCCTCGACCGGCAAGGCGGAGGCGGTCGAGCGTCGCGACGGCGGCGCCGCTCTCGGCGGGTTCGACGTGAAAGGGGCGGTTGCCGCGATCAACGGCGAGATCGCGCGCGCGCTCATCGGCCGCGACGCCGCCGACCAGGAGGCGACCGACGGGCTCCTCATCGCTCTCGACGGCACGTCCAACAAGCGCCGGCTCGGCGCCAACGCCCTCGTCGCGGTGTCGATGGCGACGCTTCAGGCCGCCGCCAACGCCGCGGCGAGGCCGCTTTACGCCTACCTTCTCGGCGAGGCGGAAGGGGCGAGGATCCCTCTTCCCGAAATCCAGATCTTCGGCGGCGGCGCCCATGCCGGCCGCCGCGTCGACATCCAGGATTTCATGGTCATGGCGCCGCGAGCAGCCTCTTTCAGCGAGGCGCTCGAATGGACCGCCGAAGTCTATCGCGCGGCCGGCGCGATCCTCGACGAGAGCGGAGAGCGTTTCGGCGTCGCCGACGAGGGCGGCTATTGGCCGGCCTTTGCCTCGAACGAGAGGGCGCTCGACGCGCTTTTGCGAGCGATCGAGCGCGCCGGCTTGAAGCCCGGCGAGGACATCCTCCTCTCGCTCGACATCGCGGCCTCGCAGTTTTACGAGAACGGGCTTTATCGGCTGGGGCTCGAAGGCCGCGCACTCGACAGCGGCGAGATGGCGGCGATGCTGACGGAATGGCTCGACCGCTATCCGATCGCCTCGATCGAGGACCCCTTTGCCGAAGAAGATCTCGAAGGCTGGAGGCGCTTCTGCGCCGCTGTCGGCGAGAGGGTGCAGATCGTCGGCGACGATCTTCTCGTGACGAGCGCCCGGAAGGTCGAAGAAGCCGCGGCTTCTCGCGCCTGCAACGCCCTTCTTCTGAAGCCGAACCAGGCCGGCACGGTGAGCGAGGCGAAGCGCGCTCTCGAAGCGGCGCGGAAAGCGGGGTTCGGGGCGATCGCCTCGGCCCGCTCGGGCGAGACGGAAGATGTCTCGATCGTCCATCTCGCGGTCGGCTGGGGTGTTCCGCAATTGAAGGTCGGCTCGTTCGCGCGCGGGGAGCGGATGGCAAAATGGAACGAGGGGCTGCGGATCGAAGAGGCGCTCGGGAGCCGCGCGCATTTCGCAGGTGCTGCGCCGCTCAGAGGTCGGTAAACTTTTTTAAAAGACCCAACGGCACTCGCGCCAGTTTTTGGCGCCACCGAGGGTCCATAGGCGAGGGGCCATAGGATTGGGCTATAATCGCTCATCCCAGAGGGTCGAGGCGATCCCGTCGGGGTCCAGCGAGGGAGTAAGAGAGGGCATATGCCACACGCGCGCGTAACCGCCGATCCTGGCGTCATGATGGGCAAGCCATGCATCAAGGGCACACGGATCACCGTCGAAGTGGTTCTGCGCAAGTTGGGCGCGGGCCGTTCATTTGCGGAAATCCTCGATGCCTATCCCCAACTGAGGGAAGAGGATTTACGGGCGGCATTGGCCTTTGCGGCCGACTACCTCCAGCATGAGACCGTACTTGCCGCCGAGTGATGCGGTTCCTCGCAGATGAGAACGTCTCGCGTCTTGTCGTCGACCGGCTTCGAGCTGCCGGCTTTGACGTGGCGTCCATCGGCGCGCCGGGTTCGGGAGGTTCCGACAACGAGGTGATCGCGGTTGCTTGTCGTGAAGGCTGCATCCTCATCACGGAGGATCGCGATTTCGGCGAGATGGTCGTTCGCCAACGGCTGGGAGTTCCCGGCATCCTCCTGTTGGAACTGGATCGCTTGTCGAACGTGGCGGAGGCGGACCGGGTGGCGGCGGTCGTTTCCTCAAACGCACAGAGGCTCGCGGGGAATCTCGTTGTGATCGAGCCGGGAAGGGTGCGTGTCCGGCCCCTGTTGTCGAGTAGCTAATCGAATCCGGTAATTCCGCAGCTAGAGGAGGAACGGCAGATGGCAAAAGGCATCCTGATCGCGGCGATGGATTTTTCGGCCGCACCCGAAGACGAATTTCACGATTGGTATGATCTGGAGCACGTGCCCGAAAGGCTCCGGATCCCCGGCTTTCTCAACGGGGACCGCTGGATCGGGCTCCGCGAGCCGAAAATTTCCGTCGCGACCTACGACCTCATCGCCGTCGAGGTTCTGAAAAGCCCTGCGTATCGTGCCGTCGCGGGCGAAAACGCCTCGCCCTGGACAAAGCGCGTTACGGGCTTCTGCAAATCGTTGATGCGCTACGAGGGCGTCGAGATCAATCCGGGCGAGCGCACAGCGCCTCGGGAAGCGGAGGGCATGCTTCTCGTCGCGATGAATGTCGCGCGCGAGCACGAGGCCGAGCTCAACGAATGGTACGATGAGGAGCACATCCCGGCCCTCGCCGCGGTTCCGGGCACGCTCTCGGCGCGCCGCTATCGCGGGCAAGGCGCGACCCAGCGCTATGTCGCGCTTTATCACTTTTCTTCGCCCGAAGTGCCCTCTTCGCGCCCCTGGAAGGAAGCGGCGGGAACGCCTTGGACCGAGCGTTTGCGGCCCCATTTCCGCGATCATCTGCGGATCGAGTGCACCCGCTACCGACGGAACGCATAGGCTCTCTGCGCTGACAGCGGGAAAGCGGCCGCCTACATTCTTGACGGCAGGGCCGAGATC
>JAKAOO010000023.1 GCA_021812165.1 Pseudomonadota bacterium
GGCGACTCGCGCATAACGAGGGGCGCGAGGGGGATGAGCAAAAATCCGTTTTCCGAGCCCGAGGATGCCGACCGCACTATTTTAAGGCCGGTTCCGGGTGGCCGCCCGCGAACCGAGCCCGCGGCCGCGCCTTCCGCGCCACCGCCGGAACGAGCCGCGCCGCCGCTCGCGGAAAGGGTCGAAAGCGTGGCGATGGGGGGCAATCCGCTCGTCGCCGCGGCGGCGCCGCTGCTGCAACTCTTGGCGCGCTTGCGCAACACGCTGAACCAACCGGATCCCGCCGATCTACGCGAACGCGCCGTGCAGGCGATGCGCGCCTTTGAAGAGGAGACGCGCGCAAGGGGCCTGCCGCTCGAACTCATCCGCCCGGCCCATTACGCGCTGTGCGCTGCTCTCGACGACGTCGTCCTCAACACGCCATGGGGCAGCACCGGGATCTGGAATGCGCGCTCTCTCGTCTCGACCTTTCATCAGGAGGTGAGAAGCGGCGAGCGCTTCTTCGAACTGCTTGCGCAGATGCGGCAGAACCCGGGCAAGTTCCTGCCGGTCGTCGATCTGATGTACTTGTGCATCGCACTCGGCTTTCAGGGGCGCTATCGGCTGTCGCCGCGCGGGCCTGCCGAACTCGACCGATTGCGCGAGGAAACCTATGCTCTGATCGTGCGGCAGCGCCCCTCGGCCGAGCCTTCTCTCTCGCCGCACTGGCGCGGCGTTGCGGCGCCTTATCGCGCCACGCGCGCGAGGATTCCGGTTTGGGTGGTGGCGAGCGTCGCCCTTGCTGTCCTCGCCCTCCTCTTCGTCTGGTTCTCGCTGCGTCTCGGCGCCGCCTCGGACAAAGTGTTCGCGCAAGTGCTGCGGGTGCCTCCGACGCACATGCCGCAGCTTGTGCGGCCCCGCCGAGTGCCACCGCCGCCGCCACCGCCGCCGTCCCGAGGCTGTAGTGCACTGAAGAACGAGTTGAAGGGGTACCCCGTTACGGTGATCTGCAATCCGACGGCGCCGCTCGTCCGCATCCCAAGCGGCGGCATGTTCGCTTCCGGAAGCGCGGTCGTCGAGCCTCGCTTCGTGCCTTTGCTCCAAAGCATCGGGCAGGCGCTCAAAAAGGAAAAGGGGAAGATCGAGATCATCGGCTACACCGACAACCAGCCGATCCACACGATCCTTTTTCCTTCCAATTTCGAGCTTTCCCTCGCCCGGGCGAAGGCGGCGCGGGCGATCGTCGCAAGGATGCTCGGCGACCCGGCGCGCGTCGTCGCCGAAGGCCGCGGCGAAACCGATCCGCTATGCCCCGCGAACAACACGCCGCAGTGCCGCGCAGAGAACCGGCGGATCGAAATCGTCCTTCACCAACCGGGCTGACCGCGATGGCTTGGGCTTTCGCCACCTGGCGTTGGATTTTGAGTTTTTTCGGCACGGCGCTCTTGGCCGCGCTCATTTGGTTTTTCGGACCGTTTCTGCCCGTGCTCCAAGGCTGGGGCGCGCGCTTCGCAATCGTGCTCGCGATCTTTGCGCTGTGGGCGGGGCTCAACCTTTTTTTCGATATTCGTCGCCGGCGCCGCGAGGCCGCTCTTACCGAGGGCGTCGCCGCCGCGCCGCCGGACCCGGCCGCCCGCGCCGCCTCGGAAGAAGCCGAAGCCTTGCGCGCGAAAATGACCGAGGCCTTGGCTTTGCTGAAAAAGGCGCGCGGCACCAAAGGGTATCTCTACGAAGAGCCCTGGTATGCGATCATTGGCCCGCCCGGAGCCGGCAAGACGACGGCGCTTCTCAATGCCGATCTGCGCTTTCCTCTGGCCGCGGAAATGGGCCAGGGCGCGGTCGCCGGGATTGGCGGCACGCGTCTTTGCGATTGGTGGTTTACCGAGGACGCGGTCCTCATCGACACCGCCGGGCGCTACACGACGCAGGATTCGGACGCGACGGTCGATCGCGCCGGCTGGGAAGCCTTTCTCGACCTCTTGAAGCGCACGCGTTCGAGACAGCCTCTCAACGGCATCATCGTCGCCATTGCGATCGCCGACATCGCCGGCGCGCCGCGCGAGGAGCGCCTCGCCCATGCCCGGGCGATCCGCCGCCGCATCAAGGAACTCGAAGAGAGGCTCGGGGTCCGGCTCCCGGTTTATGCCTTCTTTACAAAGGCCGATCTCGTCGCCGGCTTCACCGAGTTCTTCGACGATCTCGACCGCGACCGCCGGGCTCAGGTGTGGGGCGCGACCTTTCCCTTGACCGCGGGCACCGCCGGGCCGGCGGGCGGCTTCGCCGCCGAATTCGCGGCTCTCGTCGAGCGCCTCAATGAGCGCCTTTTCGACCGTTTGCAGGCCGAACGCAGCCCCGAACGGCGTGCCTTGATCGCCGGTTTTCCGGCCCAAGTGGCGAGCCTTGAAGGGGCTTTGAGCGAGTTTTTGGGCGAGGCGTTCGGCGGCTCGCGCCTCGACCCGGCGCCCATGCTGCGCGGCTTCTATCTGACTTCCGGCACCCAGGAAGGGACCCCGATCGACCGCCTGACCGGTTTCCTCGCGCGCTCCTTCGGCATCGATCAGCGCCGCGCCCCGAGCCTCCGGCCGGAGCGGGGACGCAGCTACTTCCTCGCCCGGCTCATGAAGGAAGTGGTTTTCGGCGAGGCGATGCTGGTTTCGGAACGGCCCGGCGCCGCGCGCCGGAGGGTCTTTTTCCGGGCCGGCGCCTTGGCGGCGATCGCCATCGTCCTCCTCGCCGGGATCGCTCTCTTGTGGCACGCAAACGCCGTTGCCCGCCGCCAGCTCGTGGCGATGGACACGGCGCTTTCGGCATACGACAGGCTCGCGTCCGCCCTTCCTCTCGATCCCGTCGCGGACGGCGACCTGCCGCGGATTCTGCCCCTTCTCGACAAAGCGCGCAGTCTCCCCTACGGCTACGACGAGAGCAAAAGGCCGCATTCTTGGCTGCCCCTTTTGTCGCAGTCGGCAAGGCTTGCCGTGGGCGCCCGTGCGGTCTACCGCGACGCGCTCGATCGCGTGCTTTTGCCGCGGCTCATCTGGCGGCTCGAAGCGGAGATGCGCGGCAATCTCGATCGGCCGGATTTTCTTTACGAGGCGACGCGGGTTTATCTGATGCTCGGCGCGCTGGGGCCGCTCGATCGCGACCTCGTGCGCGCCTGGATGCGGCTCGACTGGCGGCGGCTCTATCCGGGCCCGGCGATGGCCCCGGCGCGCGCGGATCTCGCCCGTCATCTCGATGCCCTCTTCGAAAACCCGCTTCCGGCAATCCCTCTCGACGGCGCGCTCGTCGCCGCCGCGCGCGCAACCTTCAGCCGCGTTTCTCTCGCAAGCCGCGTCTATTCGCGGATCCGCTCTTCCGCCGCCCAATCGGTGCCGCCGTGGCGGCCTTCCGACGCGCTCGGTCCTGCCGGCGCCCCTTTCTTTGTCCGCGCCTCGGGCAAGCCCTTGAGCGACGGCATCCCCGGCTTTTACACGGTCAAAGGGCTTTACCGGGTTCTTCTGCCGGCCCTCCCCGATGCCGCCAAGGACGTCGCGAGCGAGAGCTGGGTCCTGGGAAAAAGCGCGGAACTCAATCCGCGAAGCCCCGAGGTCGCGCATCTCGAAGGGGGCGTGATCGCGCTCTATGAAGGCCGGTACGCAAAGCGGTGGGACGCGATGCTCGGCGATCTCGACCTCGTCCCCTGGCGCACGCCGCAGGAGGGCGTGCAAGATCTCTATGTGCTCGCCTCGCCGCAATCGCCGATGCGCGCGCTTCTCGCCTCGATCGCCCGCGAGCTGACCTTGACGAAGCCACCCGCCTCGCCGCCCGGCAAGAGGGCGGCGAAAGCGGCCGCCGAAAGCGCGGCGCAGCAGGCGCTCCCAAGCGCGGCGACGCGGCTCCAAAGGCTGTTTGTGAGCCCGGCGCCGGGCGCGGCGCCTCCAGGCAAGGAAATCGACGCGCGCTATCGTGCCTTGCGCGCCTACGTCGGCAGCGGCTCCGGCGCGGCGATCGATCAGCTCTCGCAGGCGATGGATGCGCTGCGCCGGCAGCTGGCGCAACTCGCGAATGCGACCCCCGGCACGCCGCCGGCAAGCGCGACGGGCGGCGATCCGGTGCTTCTTTTGCGTGCCCAGATGGCCGAGGCGCCGCAGCCCGTCAAGCGCTGGATCGCGACGATGATCGCCGCCGCCACCGCGACTCGTACCGGAAGCACCGCCGAGGAGGTGAGGAGAGCGTTCAACGCCGCGGGCGGTCCGGCTCTTTTGTGCCAAGCCGCGGTTGCGGGACGCTATCCGTTCAGCCCCGGCGCGAGGAACGGCATCCCGCTCGCGGATTTTGCCAAGCTCTTTTCGCCGAGCGGCCTTTTGAACGGCTTTTTCAATGCGCAGCTCAGCCCTTATGTCGATACGAGCGGGCCCGTTTGGCGCGGGCGGGCGGTCGACGGCATCCCGCCTCCGGTGTCGCCTTCGGCGCTCGCGGAGTTCCGGAGGGCGGCGGAAATCCGCGACGCCTTTTTTGGCGGGGGCGGCAATACGCCAAGCGTGCGCTTCGATCTGACCCCGGTAAGCCTCGACAGCGGCGCGAAGCAGGTGACGCTCCAACTCGGCGGCACGACGATCCGCTATGCCCACGGTCCGTCACAGCCGACCGAGATCGTCTGGCCCGGCCCTACCGGGATGGGGAGCGCGCGTCTCGTCTTCGACCCGCCGCCCGAGGGCGGCACCGGCGTCATCGAGGCTTCGGGCGCGTGGGCTCTCTTCCGCCTCATCGGCGAAGGCAGCCTGGAGGAGAAGGGATCTCCCGAACGCTATCTCTTGACGTTCGAGCTTGGCGAAAGACGCGTGAGCTTCGAATTGCGCGCCGGTTCGGTTCTCAACCCCTTCGCGCCCGGTTTGTTGCGAGGCTTCGCATGCCCGAGGCTTTAGCGGGGTTCCGCGACGCGGTCGCCGGCTGCTACGGAAAGATCCCGGCGCGCGGCGACTTTATCCGTTTCGGCCTTTCTCGCGGCTTCGTCGACGCCTGGGACGAGTGGCTCAAGCGCATGCTCGCCGCGAGCCGCTTCGCGCTTGGCGAGGACTGGCTTGCCGCTTGGCTCGAAGCGCCGATCTGGCGCTTTTCCTTGGCGCCGGGCCTTGCCGGAGGCGATGCGGCGATCGGCCTCTTTATGCCGAGCGTCGATGGGGTTGGACGGTATTTCCCGTTGACCTTCGCCGCCACCGTTGCCGGCGCCGCGCCTTCGGACCTGATCCGCGCCGGGAGCGGGTTTCTCGACGCCGTCGAGCGCCTCGGCCGCGAAGCCGTCGCAGAGGATCTTGGCCCGGAGGCGCTTGCTGCGGGGGTCGCCGCCGCTATTGCCGAACCGCCGAGCGCGGCGGGGGTCGCGCCGGATCTCGCCCCGAGAGCGGGCGCCTTGTGGTGGACCGCGGGCGCGCCGCGCCGGCCAAGAGGCGCGTTCACGACGGCGGGCCTGCCGGCGGCGGCGGTCTTTGCCGCGATGCTCGATGCGCGCGACGAGCTTGCCCCGGACTTGATCCGGGGGGCGCCGGCATGAGCTGGGCGCGTTTCGCGGCGACGCTGCAGTCGGCGGGGCGCTTCCGTTCCTCGGCCGCAAGCCATGAAGGCGCGGTGCGCACGAAGAACGAGGACAGCTATGTCAACCGCCCCGATCTCGGCCTATGGGCGGTCGCCGACGGGGCCGGCGGGCATCAGGCGGGCGATCTCGCCTCGCGCATCCTCACCGACGCGCTTTCGGCCGTGCCACGCGATCTCGGTGCGGCGCAGATCCTCGCCGAGGTGCGCCTGCGCGTGCAGAGCGCGCACGAGCGCTTGCTGGAGGAAGCCGGCCGCCGCGGCCCCGAGGCGATGCTGGTTTCGACGCTCGTCGTCCTTCTGGCGCGCGGCGGCCATTTCGCCTGTCTCTGGGCCGGCGATTCGCGCGCCTATCTTTTGCGCGACAGAACATTATCGCAGGTGACGCACGACCACAGCCTCGTTCAGGAGCTGGTCGACGCCGGTGCGATCCGTTCCGAGGAAGCGTTCGGCCATCCCAACGCCAACATCATCACCCGCGCCGTCGGGATCCGCGACGCGATCCTCGTCCTCGACAAGGTGACCGACTATTTGCGCCCTGGAGACCGTTTTTTGCTGTGCAGCGACGGCCTCTCGAAGACGCTTGCCGAGGGCGAGCTCGCAGTCCTGCTCGCCGCCGATGACGCCGCTGCCGGGGATTTCCTCGCCGCCGCGCTCGAACGAGGGGCGGACGACAACGTCACCGTGGTGACGGTAGAGGTACTTGCCAACTCGCCGTCCGAAGCGGAGATCACGGTCCGCAGAACGATCTGAGCCGCAATCTTGCGACCGGAAGTCGGGCTGAGCGCCGCGCGCTCCGGCCCCGAGTCTCATTCGAAGAGACGGCCTGCCGCTTACGAAAAGCGCTTCGGGGAACGCGGAATCGCGTGGCGCGCCGGGCGTACCGAGAAGCCGCCCAGCGATATGGCTATTCGCGACCGCGCCCGGAGATGGCCAAGAGAAATAGAAACACAGCCGCGAACGCGCAAACTACGCCCCGTCGAGCGGCGGCAAGAGCGGGTGCGACAGCGTCTTCGGCAGGAAACCCGAAAGGCGCGGGTCCTCGAAGCGGATCCGGCGCTGCGCGTAAACGACAAACCCGGCCTGTTGATAAAGCTGAAGGGCTCTCGGGTGGTCGAAACGGCTCGTCGTCAGCCACAAGCGGGCAATCCCGCGCGACCACGCGCGGTCGATCGCCGCAGAGAGCAAATAGGCGCCGAGACTGCGGCCGATGAACTCGGGGATGAGGCCCAAATAGGAGAGCCGGGTTTCCCTCTTTTCTCTCGCATCGAGTTCGAAAAAGCCGGCCGGGACGCCGCGAACGTAAAGGACGTAGATCTCGATCTCCGGATCGTGGATGATCGCGGCAAGCTCATCTTCGCTGAGGCGCCGCCGCTCAAACCACAGCCACTTTTCGCCGACGGCGTCATAAAGATACCGGTAGAAAGAGACGGTCGGGGGGTCGGCGCGCATCAGGGCCAAGACGTCGAGCGGCGGCCGCGGGCGCGGCGCCGACGGACGCGCCAACATTTCGAGATAGGTGATGGTGTCCTCGATTTCCGCCATTGCGGATCCTCGCCTCAGGGTCAACCCGCGAAGGCGAGATTGACGCGCCGGTTTTGCCGGCCCTTGTTCTCGATCTTGGCGACGAGAACGGGCCCGATCTCGGCAGTCGTGCGGACGTGCGTGCCGCCGCAAGGCTGAAGATCGACGCCGAGGATTTCGATGAGGCGCACCCGCCCCGTCCCAAGCGGCGGCTGGACCCGCATCGTGCGGACGAGATCGGGCTTTTCCGCGAGCTCCTCATCGCTGATCGAGAGCGCTCGAACCGGGTGCGCGGCGGCGACGAGCGCGTTGAGCCGGCGGCCGATCTCTTCCTTGTCGAGGCTCGAGCCCGGAACGTCGAAATCGAGGCGCCCTTTGCCGTCTTCGACCTGGCCGCCGGTGACGGCGCCGGGGACGACGCTGCAGAGGAGGTGAAGGCAGGTGTGCATGCGCATCAAACGGTGGCGCCTCTCCCAGTCGATCTCGGCGAGAACGGCGGTCCCTGCTTCGGGAAGCGGCATGCCGGGAGCCGGCACATGGATCACTTCGTCGGGGAGATCGCCCTTCAACGTATCGGCGATTGCGATCGTCTCGCCCGTGTCGAGGCGCAAGGCGCCTTTGTCGCCAGGCTGGCCGCCGCCTAGAGGGTAAAAAACGGTGCGGTCGAGGCGGATGCCGCGCCCGTCGACCGCGATGACGCGCGCCGTCGCGGATCGCAGATACGCATCGTCGCGAAATATGAGTTCCGTCATTCTCGTGCTCCTTTTAGAGCAGGCTGCGGAAAAATGCTGGAACGCCATCATTCCGGGCGCGGTCCTCACGGGCCGTCCGGGAATGACAGGGGGTTTTTCCGCATCCTTTTAGAGCGCCTCACCCCGCAGCGAGAGCCCAATCTAGCAGGAGCGCGGCGTGCGGTGCAGTGTTCGTGCGGATCGCCCTTGCGCTTTGCAGAGAGGCGCGGCGAGCGTCGGCGCCACGGCCTCGGCACGTCGAGGGGCGGCGCGGCGTGTTCGCGGCTTTTCGCGAGAAAAAGGGAGATTACATGGTCAGGGTCGAGGCCAAGGGGGGGCCTTTCCCGCCATGCCGCTCAGAAGAAGGAAGCCGCAAGAGTGTCGAGACTGCGCTCTTTGATCCAGACGACCGTACCTGCTTGGGTCTTTGGCGCCGCCCTGATGATCGTGGTGGCGCTTCTTCTCTTTGTGATCTACCGCTGGTTTACGGCGCGGATCGCACATTTGGCCGGACGCAAAAGTCCGTTCTTGCGCGACCTTCTCCTGCGTTCCGCAGGGCCGGCGAGCGCCTTCGTCGTGATATTCGGACTCGGCACGACGCTGCCGGTTGCCGGCCTGCCACCTGCGGCGCAGAACGCCGTCGGACACGGGCTGTTGATCGCTTTCGTGTTGAGCCTCGGCTGGGCTGCGGCAAAGGCGGTCGATCTCGGCGCCGACCTTGCGCTGCGTCACCTGACGCGGCGACCTGCGGATGAAGTCGGCAGGCGCCGTCACATCACCCAGACGCAGATTCTGCGCCGCGCGGCAAACGCGCTCGTCGTCGTCGTCACGATTGCGGCGGCGCTGATGACGATCGAACAGGTCCGCCAATACGGGGTCTCGCTCTTTGCTTCCGCGGGCGCTGCCGGCCTCGTCCTCGGCCTTGCCGCGCGCCCCGCTTTGAGCAACCTCCTCGCGGGCGTTCAGATCGCGATCACTCAGCCGATCCGGCTCGAAGACGCCGTCATCGTCGAGGGCGAATGGGGCTGGATCGAGACCATCACCAGCACCTACGTCGTCGTCCGCGTCTGGGATCTGCGGCGCATCATCCTGCCGCTTACGTATTTTATCGAAAAGCCGTTCCAGAACTGGACCTATGCGAGCCCCGAGCTGTTGGGCGCCGTTCTTCTCAACGTCGATTACACGGTCCCGGTCGATGAGGTGCGGCGCGAACTCGAAAAGATCGCGCGGGAAAGCAAGCTTTGGGACGGCAAGGTGGTGGTTTTGCAGGTGACCGGAACGCCCGGAAACATGGTCGAGCTGCGCGCTCTCGTGAGCGCGCGCAACGCGGGCGAGCTTTGGGACCTGCGCTGCGAAGTCCGGGAAAAGCTGATCGCCTTCCTGCAGGCGGGCTACCCGGGCGCCCTGCCGCGCCAGAGGGCCGAAATCGCCGGCGCCTTGCCCGTCCTCGCGCGGCCACCGGATGCCGTCTGAGGCGTGGCGATGGAATATGACAGAGATCCATTGGAGGGGCGATGGCTCGGTGCTTGGACGGCGCCTTGCTGGTGATGACCCTACCGCTTTCCTTGCGATGGTACCTCGTGCTTGTCGACGCCTTGGGCAGAAGGGATTGCCAGAATTCTTTGAGCGTCGCCTTTCGGGCCCTCAGTATCGGATCACGCTCCGGATCGCCCGGAAAGCCGTGCGAGACGGGTTCCGGCTGGCGAATTATCCCGTCGGGGTGCGCGGAGGCCGGCCGGTTCCGCTCCAGCCTCATGGCACAAGGCGTCTAGCGCTCTCGTCGCAAGCGCGACCACGCGGGGAATAGGGCGGTCGCCACCCTCGTAATACGCAACCATGCGGCGGCTGATTCCGAGCGCCTCTGCCGCCGCGTCGAGCGTGTAGCCATGCCGCTGGCGCCAATCGCGGAATTCCCCCGCGCTCATCGTTACTCCCGACTGCTCCCGCGCAAGGCGCCACAGCGTGTCGGCGGACATGTCGATCTCATCCGACCAGACGGCGTCGGCACCGTATTCGCCGAGCTTTACCTGCCGGAATAGCTCGGGGGCGTCACGCAACGGGGCGTAGACCCGGAACTTCTCGATCATGCCCGAGACGTCGACGACGGCTTCGCCGCCTTGTTCCCAGCGAATCGACAAGGTCCACGGCCGCTCTCCCGCCTTCAGGGCGGCGATTCGTGGAAGGGTCTTTCTCGGCATCCTCAGCCTCGTTCGTTCAATTCGACCCATTTGAGCGCCAAGAACTCACGATGCGCGTCTGCCCAGGCGACCATTTCGGCAATCTGGGCGGGGCGCGCTTCACCGGCGATCACGGTCAGATCCGATATGCGCACCTTGACCCGAAAATCGGGACCGACGATATGAAAGTGCGGCGGGTCGCGATCGTCGGGATAGATCCTCACGCTCACCGCCCCGAAACGCTGGATCGTCGGCATCCCGCCCCCTGAGTGCAAATATTGCACTTGTTCCTGCGAAGTTCAAGCCTGCGTGTCCCGCATGGTTCAGGGTTTGATTCGTCCGAAGCCCGCCTTGCCGGGCTCGGCGAAACGCGCTAAGAGGCCGACCCCGGAAAGAAGTGGGGGATCAAGGATGGCACGCAGCAAGATCGCACTCGTCGGAGCGGGACAAGTCGGCGGCACTCTCGCTTTTCTCGCCGGGCTCAAGGAACTCGGAGACGTCGTCCTCTTCGACATCCTCGAAGGCGTCCCCGAAGGGAAGGCGCTCGACCTCGCCCAAGCTTCGACGATCGAAGGCTATGACGCGCGTCTCATCGGCAGCAACGACTATGCCGCGATCGCCGGCGCCGATGTCGTCATCGTCACCGCGGGCCTTCCGCGCCGGCCCGGGATGAGCCGCGACGACCTGATCGAGACGAACGCCAAGGTCGTCGCCACCGCCGGCAGAGCGATCCGCGAGCACGCGCCGCAGGCGTTCGTGATCACGGTCACCAACCCGCTCGACGTCATGGTCTATGTGATGCGGGAGGCAAGCGGCCTCCCGCATCAGCGCGTCGTCGGCATGGCGGGCGTGCTCGACAGCGCCCGCTTCCGCTATTTCCTCGCGGAAGAGCTTTCGGTCTCCGTCGAGGATGTGAGCGCCTTTGTCTTGGGCGGCCATGGCGACAGCATGGTCCCTCTGCCTCGCTATGCGACGGTCGCGGGGATCCCTCTGCCCGATCTCGTCACGATGGGCTGGATCACCGAGAAGCGGATCGACGAGATCGTCGCGCGCACGCGCGGCGGCGGCGGCGAGATCGTCAATCTTTTGAAGACGGCCTCGGCCTTTTACGCACCCGCGAGCTCGGCGATCGCGATGGCGGCCTCTTACTTGCGCGACAAGAAGCGGGTTCTGCCTTGCGCCGCCTATTTGCAAGGCGAATACGGGGTCACGGATCTTTATGTCGGGGTTCCGGTGGTGATCGGCGCGGGAGGCGTCGAACGCATCGTCGAAATCCCGCTCGAGCCCTCAGAACGCGCGGCTTTCGAGAAGTCGGTCGCGGGAGTACGCGCTCTCGTCGAAGCCGTGAAGAAGATGCGGATCTGAAACGCACTCGAGGTCTGCAGGAGTGACTTGACGGCCGCCGGCGTTTGCACGGGCGGGCTCGGATGGTATCTTTGAGCGGGGCTTCGTCGGCACTGCGGGAGGCGGGCGGGGCTTTTTTTGCCCTCGCAGAGCGGAGCCGATGAATATCCACGAATATCAAGCGAAAGAGCTGCTGTCGCAATTCGGCGTCAAGGTCCCAAAGGGCGCGGTCGCCTACACGGCCGAGGAAGCGGTCGCGGCGGCGCGCCGCCTCGGCGGCCCGCGCTTCGTGGTGAAGGCGCAGATCCATGCCGGAGGGCGCGGCAAGGCGGGCGGCGTCCGGCTCGTCCATTCGGAAAAGGAGGTGGCCGAAGCGGCGAGCGCCCTTTTGGGCAAGAAACTCGTCACGGCGCAGACCGGGCCCGAAGGACGCGAAGTGAAGCGCGTCTATGTCGAGGAAGCCTCCGAGATCGCGCGCGAGCTCTACCTGGGGCTCGTCGTCGATCGCGCGAGCGGGCGGGTGACGCTCGTCGCTTCGACCGAAGGCGGGGTCGAGGTCGAGGAGCTGGCGGTGCGGGCGCCGGAGAAGATCCTCAAAGCGCCGATCGACCCGGCGACCGGCATTCAGCCCTTTTACGCCCGCAACATCGCCTTTGGTCTCGGCCTTTCAGGCGGCCAGATCGATGGCGCGGTCAGGTTTGTCACCGGCCTTTATCGGGCCTTTCACGATCTCGACGCGGCTCTCGCCGAAATCAATCCTTTGGTGGTGACGGAGGGCGGAGACCTCCTCGCACTCGACGCCAAGCTCGCTTTCGACGACAACGCCCTCTTTCGCCATCCCGAGATCCGGGAGTTGCGCGATGAGGACGAGGAGGACCCGCTCGAACTCGAAGCCTCGCGCCACGCGCTCAGTTACGTCAAGCTCGACGGCGATATCGGCTGCATGGTCAATGGCGCAGGGCTGGCGATGGCGACCATGGACATCATCAAGCTCTATGGCGGACGCCCTGCGAATTTCCTCGACGTCGGAGGGGGAGCGACGCGCGAGCGGGTGGCGGCGGCGTTCAAGCTCATATTGCGCGATCCGCATGTCGAAGGGATCCTCGTCAACATCTTCGGCGGGATCATGCGTTGCGACGTCATCGCCGAGGGGATCGTCGGCGCCGCGCGCGAGGTAAGCCTCAGGGTTCCGCTCGTCGTGCGGCTGCAAGGCACCAATGTCGAGCTGGGCCAGGAAGCCCTCAAGCAATCGGGCTTGCCGATCGTCACGGCGGAAGACCTTGCCGATGCCGCCGAGAAGGTGGTGCGGGCCGTCAAGGAGGCGCGCTGATGGCGATCCTCGTAGACGCTTCGACCACCGTCATCTGCCAAGGCTTCACCGGCGCGCAAGGAACCTTTCATTCCGAGCAGTCGATCGCCTATGGAACGAAAATGGTGGGTGGGGTGACGCCGGGGAAAGGCGGAACGCGCCATCTCGATCTTCCCGTCTTCAACACGGTTCGCGAAGCCGTTGCCGCCACCGGCGCCCGAGCGAGCGTCATTTTCGTACCGCCGCCTTTCGCCGCCGATGCGATGCTCGAAGCGGTCGATGCCGGTATCCCGCTCGTCGTCTGCATCACCGACGGGGTTCCGGTGCTCGACATGGTCACGGTCAAACGCAGCCTCTCGGGCGGCAAATCGCGTCTCATCGGACCGAACTGCCCGGGGGTCATCACGCCCGGCGAATGCAAGATCGGCATCATGCCGGGACACATCCATCGCCGCGGCCGGGTCGGCATCGTATCGCGCTCGGGGACGCTCACTTATGAGGCGGTGGCGCAGACGACCGCGGCCGGGCTCGGGCAGTCGAGTTGCGTCGGCATCGGCGGCGATCCGATCACCGGAACGAGCTTTGTCGACGTGCTCGAGATGTTTCTCGCCGATGCGGAGACGGAAGGGATCGTCATGATCGGCGAGATTGGCGGCAGCGGCGAGGAAGAGGCGGCGGAGTTCCTCAAAAGGGCAAGGAAGAAAAAGCCCGTGGTCGGCTTTATCGCCGGTGTGACTGCGCCTCCCGGCCGCAGAATGGGCCATGCCGGCGCGATCATCGCGGGAGGCAAAGGCAAGGCGGCCGACAAGATGGAGGCGCTGCGGTCCGCCGGCGTGATCATCGCGCCTTCCCCGGCGGCGATCGGCACGACGATGCGCGACACCCTCGACCGGTGAGCGCTAAAGGCGCTTTCTTCGGGAAGGACATCGATAGCTGAATTCGACGGGCCGTCTTTTCTGACGGGCGCCAGCGTCGGTGACGCGTGGCGACGGCGCACTCGGGCTCAGGGCCCGGTCGATCACCCCCTTCGTTGGTAGTGGAGGCAAGTCGTGGAGCAACCTTTCCGAAAGGACATGAGCCATCTCAGCTGGGACGAGGTCTACGCGCGGCAGATGAAGCGGGCGGATCTCGTTCCCGAGTGGATGGATGCTCTCGCTCTCAAGGCGGGCGATCGGGTGCTCGAAGTGGGCGCGGGGCCCGGCTATGTGAGCCTCGTTCTCGCCGAGCGGGTGGGGCCGCAAGGGCTCGTCTATGCGATCGACCGTTCGGCCGAAGCCCTCGCGCATCTCGAACGCCTGCAAAGGGAGCGCGGCGTTTCCCAGGTGCGGCGTCTCGTCGCGGACGCTGCGACACTCGATGGGGAGGATCTCGAAGCGAACCGGGCGCTCTGCACGATGGTCCTGCACCATGCCGACGATGCCGCCGCCCTTCTGCGCAACCTCTATCGTTTGCTGCCGCCCCATTCCCGCATCGTCGTCGCCGAATTCCATCCGCAGGGTCCGTGCGAAGTAGGCGCGCCGCGTGAGCACCGGCTGGCGCCGGAGCAGGTGCAAGCCTGGTGCGAAGACGCGGGCTTTCGCGTACTCGACATGCGGCGCCAGACCCCCGAGCACTACATGCTCGTCGCCGAACGCGCCCCCTGAGCCCCTTCAGAGCGGAGCGGCCGGTCGGGCCTTGGCGAGCCGGAAAGATCCAATCCGTTTCAGGCTATCGATGTTCCGCATGCGCGTTCATGTACGCGCGCAGTATCGCATTGATTCGCGTCTGATAGCCGGGTTGCCGGCGGAACCATGCCAGCACGTCGGCATCGAGACGGATCGTGATCGTCTTTTTGGGCTGCGGTATGACGAGCCGGGCACTTTTCCAGAAATCTTCGTCCGTCGGCCTTACCTCCCTGTCTTCGAGGATCGCCGCGTGGACCTCTTCGTCCGTCATCCGGCGCAATCGCCGCCAGTCCGTCTCGGGCTCAGCCTTCGAGGTTTTGCCAGTAGTTCCGCCGCTCATGAGGCTCCGACCTCCATGCGGAAATGATGTGTCGTTCCTCGTTCTCCCGGTCTGGGTAGATGACCGTGATCTCGATTCCGTTCACCAGCCCGATGGCGTAGACACGAATTTCTCCGTAGTCGAAGCGATCGTCGACGCGCTCGACGGTCGGGCCTTCGAAGATCCGGACCGCATCCCCAAAGGCAATCGCGTGCCGGCGAACGTTCGCAAGGTTCTTCTGCGGATCCCAGGTGAACCGCACGATCCGTACTTACGTATCGTATTTACCAGAGTCAAGCCGTGATTGGAGAATCACATCATGCTCCTCGGCCGGGCCTTGGCGAGGCGGTCGAAAGCGAGGAGGGTTTCGAGGAGTTCGGGGAGCGCTCTCAAAGGCACCATGGTCGGCCCCTCGCAGGGTGCGCGGTCGGGGTCGGGGTGCGTTTCGATAAAGACGGCGGCGATGCCGACGGCGACCGCCGCGCGCGCCAGGATCGGCGCGAATTCGCGGTTCCCCCCCGAGCGATCGCCGAGCCCTCCCGGCTCTGCCACCGAATGGGTGGCGTCGAAAACGACCGGATAGCCCGTTTGCGCCATGATCGGCAGAGCGCGCATGTCGTTGACGAGCGTGTTGTAGCCGAAACTCGTCCCGCGCTCGCACAAGAGGATCCGCTCGTTCCCGGTCGAGGCGATCTTCTCCGCGACGTTTTTCATGTCCCACGGAGCGAGGAACTGGCCCTTCTTGACGTTGATCGGCTTTTTCGTCGCACCCGCCGCCAGAAGCAGATCGGTTTGGCGGCAAAGAAACGCCGGGATCTGCAAAAGATCGACGGCTTCGGCGACCGGGGCGCATTGCTGCGGTTCGTGCACGTCGGTCAGCACCGGCAGTCCGCTCGCTTCGCGCACCTCGGCAAGGATCGGCAGCCCGGCTTTGAGCCCGATGCCGCGCGCCCCATGGATCGAAGAACGGTTCGCCTTGTCGAACGAGGTCTTGTAGATGACGCCGATCTTGAGCCTGCCTGCGAGCTCGGCGAGCGCCTTGCTCATCTCCAGCGCGTGAGCGCGCGATTCGAGGGCGTTCGGGCCGAGGATAAAGACCAAAGGCAAATCGTTGCCGAGCGTCAACTCGCCGACCGAAACGTGGCGAGACGGCATTAGGAAGTTCCCGCTATGCAGCCCCTCACCCCAACCCTCTCCCCGCAAGCGGGGAGAGGGTTGGACCCGCGCCGGGAGGCGGGGGAGGGTGAGCGGCAGGTTGGAACATCACACAAGCCGCGACTGGTCGACGGCTGCGCGGACGAACGAGGTGAAAAGCGGATGCGGCTCGAACGGGCGCGACTTCAGCTCGGGGTGGAATTGGACGCCGACGAACCAGGGATGATCGGGAAGCTCGACGATCTCGGGCAAGAGGCCGTCGGGCGACATGCCGGAGAAGCGCAAACCCGCCGCTTCGAGCCTTCCCTTGTAGGCGATATTGACCTCGTAGCGGTGGCGATGCCGCTCGCTGATGCGGGTCGTGCCGTAGATTTTGGCGACCTGGCTGTCGGAAGCGAGGATCGTCTCGTAAGCGCCGAGGCGCATCGTGCCGCCAAGGTCGCTTTCCTCGTTACGCCGTTCGAGGGTGTTGCCGCGCATCCATTCGGTCATGAGACCAACCACCGGATGCCGGCACGGCCCGAATTCCGTCGAGCCCGCCTCGGGCAGATCGGCGAGATGGCGCGCCGCTTCGATGACGGCCATTTGCATGCCAAAGCAGATGCCGAAATAAGGGACGCGGTGTTCGCGGGCAAACCGGGCGGCTTCGATCTTGCCTTCCGAGCCGCGCTCGCCAAAACCGCCGGGAACGAGGATGCCGTGCACGCCTTCGAGCTGGCGCAGCGCCTCCGATTCCGTTTCGAACACCTCGGCGTCGATCCAATCGAGATCGACGCCGACATTGTTGGCGATGCCGCCGTGAATCATCGCCTCGGCCAAAGATTTGTAGCTGTCGGGCAGATTCGTGTACTTGCCGACGATGGCGACGTTGACCCGCCCTTCGGGTTTGCGGACGCGGGCGACGACGTCCTGCCAGGGGCCGAGATCGGGCTCTTTCGTCTCGATGCCGAAATGCCGGCACACCTCGCGGTCGAAGCCTTCGGCGTGATAGGCTGTCGGCACCGCATAGATGGTGTCGACGTCGAGAGCGGGGATGACCCGGTTTTCGGAGAGATTGCAGAACAGCGCGATCTTCTTCCGAGCGGCGGCCGGGATCGGATGCTCGGAGCGGCAGAGCAGAATGTCGGGCTGGATGCCGACGCCTAAAAGCTCTTTTGCCGAATGCTGGGTGGGCTTGGTTTTGAGTTCGCCCGCCGAGGCGATCCACGGCACCAGCGTCAGGTGCACAAAGAGCGCCCGTTCGCGGCCGAGCTCGTTGCCGAGTTGGCGAATCGCTTCGAGAAAGGGCAGGCTTTCGATGTCGCCGACCGTGCCGCCGATCTCGCAGAGAACGAAATCCTCGCCGTCGAGATCGGCCTTGATGAACTCCTTGATCGCGTCGGTGACGTGCGGGATCACCTGCACCGTGGCGCCCAGATATTCGCCGCGCCGTTCGCGCCCGATCACGGTCGAATAGATCTTGCCCGTGGTGACGCAATCGCTCTTACGCGCCGCAACCCCGACATAGCGCTCATAATGTCCGAGATCGAGATCGGTCTCGGCGCCGTCGTCGGTCACGTAGACTTCCCCATGCTGATAGGGGCTCATGGTGCCGGGATCGACATTGAGGTAGGGGTCGAGCTTCCGGAGCCGCACTTTGAGGCCGCGCGCCTGCAGGAGCGCGCCGAGCGCCGCCGAAGCAAGACCCTTACCGAGGGAAGAGACCACGCCGCCGGTGATGAAGATAAACCGCGTCATGGAATCGGGAACTTACAGCAACCTCCCGCGAGATCCCACCGCAAACCTCTTCATTGCGCCCATGCGTCAATGAGCGGGCGGCGCGCTCGGCGCGCCAGGCGCAGGCGGTGCCGCCGGGCGAGGAGCCGCCGGCGGCAGGGTCGGCAGCGCCGGGGTAGAGGGCGCCTGCTGCGTCTTCGTCCCTGTATCGAGAATCGAGCGCGGCGAGGGGTGCTGATTGCTGAGTACGACCAGAAGCACGCTCGTCGTCATGAAAAGCGCGGCGAGGATCGCCGTCGCCCGGGTCAAGAGATTGGCGGTCGAGCGTCCGGTCATGAACCCGGACATGCCGCCACCGCCGATGCCGAGCGCGCCGCCCTCGCTCTTTTGCATGAGGACAACGCCGACGAGGGCGATGATGATGAGGACATGAACGACGAGAAGAATGACGATCATGAAGCGATAAGACCGAATCGGCTGCGGATGTGACGAGACGGCACGCATTTTAGTCTTTTCGCGCGGCGCTCGCCACCCCGATATGGGAGGACGCCCCCACCCATGGCAAGAGCGGGCAGACCTCGTTTCCACTTCGCGGCAGCTGACCCCAAGCAGTCGTCGAGAAGACCGAGCGCATGTACGAGGAAGTCGGCGGCTTCGGCTCGCTTCTCCTCTTCTGGTTCGATTACGGCAAAATTCCGCAGATGTGGCGCGAATCGATGCGCATTCCGGCCAAGGAAGCGATGCCCAAGGTGGCGCATCTGGCACCGCGAGCGGCGTAAGCGTGCTATTCTCGTTTCCAGGAACGGAGAAATCGCCATGTCCGCCCGCCCTGCCGACGATCCGGTTCTAAAGCGTTTCCGCAAAGCCCTCGATGAACTTTATGGAGAACGGCTTGAGCGAGTGGTTCTGTTCGGCTCCCGTGCGCGCGGCGAGGCCCGCGAGGATTCCGATTATGACGTAGCGGTGTTCCTCAAAGACCTCACCGACCGTTGGCAGGAGGTGGATCAGATCATCCCGATTGTCACCGACATCCTCTACGAGGACGAGGCCTTCATTCATGCCATGCCCTATCGGGCTGGGTCCTATGAAGATCGCACCTCGCTGATGGGGGAAATCCGCCGCGAAGGCATCAATTTATGACGCCGGAAGCTGCCGAGCACCTCGACAAGGCCCGCGTATGTCTGATGCGAGGCCGGGTCATCCTGGCGGCGGGTGTCTCCGAGGATGCCGCCCGCGACGCCTATCTCGCAGCCTTTCATGCGGCGCAGGCTCTCATTGCTGAGCGCACGGGCAAGGACGCGAAGACGCACAAAGGCGCGCACGTCGCATTCGCTCGGCTCACGAAGGACGAGCCGCGCGTCGATGCGGAGCTGCGCCGTTTCTTGCCGCAATCGTTCAACATGAAAGCGGTTGCCGACTACGAGCTCGGTCCGGATGCCGTGATCCCTCCCGAGCAGGCCGCCGCCGCTATCGAGACGGCAAGCCGGTTCGTCGAGCGCATCGCGGCGCTCCTGGCATAGCGGACTACGGTGATTACGGTCACACCTTTCGCCTCGCGGCGAGGCCCCAAGGGACACGATGTCCCCTTTCAGCGCGTCGTGCGGAAATGCGCGAGGCCTATTCCGGGAAAGGCGGGGTGGCGCCGGCGGGAAGCGGCAGGGCGAAGGCGTTGAGGGTCAAGCCGATCAAGCTGTAGTAGCCCATGATGGCGACGATTTCGATGAGCCCCTTTTCGCCCAAGGCCTCGATCGCCTCGTTGAAGCCCGCATCCGAAAGCCTTTGCGTCTTTTGGAGTTCGGTCACAAGGCGATAGACGAGAGCCTCCTCGGCGGCAAAGCTCGGGGTCTCGCCGCGGCGGATCGCCTCGATCGCCGCGCTCGAGACCCCGGCCTTTTTCGCGAGCGGGGCATGCGCATGCCATTCGTACTGGGCGCGCCAGAAACGGGCGGTCAAAAGGATCGCAAGCTCGGAAAGACGCGGCGGGAGCGAGGTTCCCCAACGCAAATGCTCTCCGAGCTTGGCCGCGTGCTCGCAGATCTCAGGCGCGCGGATCAGGATTGAAAACGGTCCCCTCACCTGGCCGCGGCGGCCGGCGACGATCAGGTCGTAGACGCGGCGCTGGGCTTCGTTGAGCGCCTCGGGTGCGATCTCGCGATAGCGGCTCATTCTCTCCTCCTTGCTGTTTTCATGGTTGCGCTTTGGGGCAATCTATCGCGGTGAAAGGGCGGGCGGAAGGCGTCCGCGGGTCACCGCGCCCACACCCCTCGCCCGGCCTCGCGCGCTTCCTCTTCGGCGATCTTGAGCGAGGGCGAGGCGTCGGCCGCCGCCAAACCCCCGCCATTGAAGACGACGACGTCTCCGAGATCGTGGCCTCCGACCCGGCACCGGTAGCCGCCCGCCCCACCCAGAGGTTCGCACGTCACCTGCCGCCCGGCGATGTAACGGGCCATATCCCGCGCCGCTTTGCCGCTCTCCCCTTCGACACCCGCGAGATGAACGGTGCGATCGTTGATAACCAACGTTCCCGTGTCGAGAACAAGGGGCACGCCCTCGATTACCCCATCGGCGAGAAGAGCCGAAGGCGCCCTCGCCGCGGCGACCCTGGGGCCTTCCGCCTCCTCTTCCCGGATGCGCTCGGCTTTGGCGACGAAATCGTGCCAAATCTTTGCCGGCAAATCGCCGCCCACGACCCCTCGCATCGGGCTGTCGTTGTCATTGCCAACCCAGACCCCGACCACGAAGTTGGAGGTAAAGCCGACGAACCACGCGTCGCGGTAATCGTTCGTCGTTCCTGTCTTGCCTGCGACCGGGACAGAAAGGGCCGCGTTCCGGGCGGTACCGCTTGAAACCACCGCGCGCAATAGCTCCTTCATCTCAGAGTCGTTCCAGCTCGGCCGCCCTAAAAGAGCCGCCTCGTGGGTGTAAAGGGGCGTCTTATGGTGCGCATAGATGGCGCGGACCGTGTAGCTCTTCAGGTTTTTCGCATCGTCCGCGATCGCCGCCATGGCGCGGGTCATTTCGAGCAGCGTCACCCCCTCGCTGCCGAGGGCGAGGCTTGGAAAGGGTTCGAGCGGCGAACGCACGCCAAGGCTCCTCGCCGTCTTGATGACATTCTCGATCCCGACTTTTTGCGCGAGCTGCACCGAAACCGTGTTGATCGATTGCGCAAACGCGGTTTCGAGCGTAACCGGACCCAGATAGCGGCGCTCGTAGTCGCGCGGGTGCCAGTTGCCGATGGCGACCGGCTGGTCGACCATGACGCTTTGCGGCGTGTAGCCCTGTTCAAGCGCCGTCAGATATACGAAGATCTTGAACAACGAGCCGGGCGGCCGCCGCGCCTCGGTTACGCGGTTGAACCGGCTTTTGTCGTAGTTGCGGCCGCCGACCATGGCGAGGATGGCGCCCGAGGGCGAGAGCGCGACAAGCGCCGCCTCTCCCACATGGCGGGCTCGCCCCTCGCGGGCGAGTCCGCGCTGAACGACGCTCTCTGCGGCCTGTTGCAGGCGCGGGTCGAGCGTGGTGCGAACGGTCAGATCGGTCGGCAGCGTCCCGAGCAGGCCTTTGACCTCGTTTTCGGCCGTATCCACGAAATAGTTTTCGTCGGGCTTTGCTTGGGGCGTTGCCGGCGAAACCTTTGGCGCCGCCGGATGGGCTTCGGCCGCCGCCTCCTCGCGGCGGTTGATGAAGCCCACGCTTCGCATCGCCCGGAGCACCGTGTCGGCGCGCCGTTGCGCCCCTGCGAGGTTCTGTGTCGGCGCGAGCGCGGAGGGCGCCACAATGAGACCCGCGAGCATCGCCGCCTCGCTCAAATTGAGCGAGCGCACGCTTTTGCCAAAATAGCGCCTGGCGGCGGCGTCGATGCCGTAGGCGCCGGCGCCGAAATAGGCGGCGTTGAGGTAGCGCGCGAGGATCTCTTTCTTGCTGAGCCGCGTTTCGAGCCAAAGCGCCAGCATCGCTTCCTGCACCTTGCGACGTATCGTTCGCTGTGGCGAAAGGAAGGTGAGGCGCACAAGCTGCTGGGTGATTGTGCTGGCGCCTTGGCTTTCGGAGTCGGTTAGGATGTCGTGAACCGCCGCCCGAGCGATGCCCCAGAGGTCGATCCCGGGATTCTCGAAAAAGCGCCGGTCCTCGATCGCCACCACGGCCTCGATGAGGTTTTTCGGCAGCTCGGCATAGGTGACGGGGCGCCCTTTATAGACGCCGCGGGTCGCAAAAGGCTTGCCGTCGGCGGTCTCGAAGATGATCTCCGCCGGAGTGGCGGGAGCCGCGAGCCCTCCCGACAGAGGCAGCGTAAACGCGCAATAGCCGAGAAAAACAACGGCGCCGACAAAGCCGGTGGCGAGGACCGCAAGAAACACGAAGAGGAGGCGGCGGAGGCGGTGGAACCGGCGGGGCCCGGCCGGCCGGTTAAAAGCGGGGCGTTCCGCCCGCAGGCGCGGCGCCACCGAAACCATTCTTCGCGCAGTCGCGACCGCGCTCAGCGAAAGGAGCGCGGCCGCCGCGACCGCCGGCCGAGCCTCGCGCGCCCAAAGACGGGTTTTCCCAAGAGACCCTGCTGCAAAAGCGGCGATGCGCCTCTGCGCGCGCCGCAGCTCGGCGGCAACCGCCGCGGCGAGAAACGAGAGAGCCGCCGAAAGCTCCGGTTCTTCCGCGCGCGACGGCGCCTGGCGCGTTTTGGACGAACCGGCCTCTTCGTCGCAGGAACGAGGATTTTCCATGCCGCTTTCCGGCTCCGTTCGCGCCGGGTTTCCCTTGATTTGCCTCCAGGGATCCCGCGGCCTGAGGACGGCGCGGCAACGCGTGCCGCAACCCCGCGCGTGTAACAAAAAGTGATGGGAGCAGGTTCCCCGAAAGGGTCGCTGCGACTTAGAAATGCGGTCCACCGGCTGCCCCGCGGGTCACCCGGAGCGCCGCGCGCCCGCTCGTCTTCCGAGGCTTCGCTCTACAGCCGTCATATGGCAAAATGCCGCCGCCGCTGCGAAAGCGGGAGGCTCAAGGTTGGGGATCGGCAGGTTACAGCGAGTTCATCGGTGCGAAACTCGTCTGTCACCTTGCCTCCTTTATATTTGGCTTACCTGCTCTAGAGGGCCGCCCGGCTGTGATCCGGCGCGGGGTGTTTCGGGACATCGATGGGGAGCGAGGGGGTGCGCCCGCTCGCTCGAGTGGAGGTCAGAATGACAGAAGGAGAGGCGGGAACGGCCCGCCAATCATGGCTGAAGACGGCTCGGACGGCGGCGCTCGGTTTCATATTGGGGGCGGCGCTTGTGGCCGCACCGGTAGTTTGGGCCGAAAACGGACCCGCACCCGCAACGGCACGACCGGCAACAGCAATACCGACAGCGGCGTTGCTGCAGCACGAAAGCTTTGCACCTCTCGTCAAAAAGGTCCTGCCGGCCGTCGTCAATATTTCGGTTACGCAAGCGCAGAAGACGGGCGCGGTCTCCGAGCAGCCGAACGTCGTCCCGTTTCAGAACTTTCCCAATACGCCCTTTAACCAATTTTTGCGCCGTTTCTTCGGCCAGAACGGTCAGGGCGGCACGCCTCCCTTTTTCCACCAATTTCCCGGCGGGCCGGTGAAGCGGATCGCTCTCGGTTCCGGCTTTTTCATCAGTCCAAAAGGGTACGTGGTCACCAACAACCACGTGATTGCCGACGCCGCCAACGTCGTGGTCATCCTGCAAGACCACAAGAAATATAAGGCCAAGATCGTTGGCCGCGATCCCAAGACCGACCTCGCCGTCTTGAAGATCAACGCGCACCACCCGCTTCCCTATGTCGCCTGGGGGAACAGCAACGCCGCCGAGGTCGGCGATGTGGTGATGGCGGTCGGCAACCCCTTCGGGCTTGGCGGAACGGTGACGAGCGGGATCATCTCGGCGCGCGGGCGCGACATCAATGACGGGCCTTTCGATTCTTTCCTCCAGATCGATGCCCCGATCAACCGCGGCAATTCCGGCGGTCCGACCTTCAACATGGAAGGGCAGGTGATCGGCATCAATACGGCGATCTATTCGCCGAACGGCGGCAGTGTCGGGATCGGCTTTGCCATTCCCTCGAACGAGGCGAAGACGATCGTCGCCGAGCTCATCAAGAACGGCAAGATCGAACGCGGCTGGCTCGGGGTGCAGATCCAGCAGGTGACCCCGGCAATCGCCGCGAGCCTTGGCCTCGAACATCATTGGGGCGCACTCGTCGCGCTCGTTCAACCGCACAGCCCGGCGTCGCGGGCCGGTCTGAAGCAAGGCGACGTGATCCTTTCCTTCAACGGAACCCCGGTGAAAGAGCTGCGCGATCTGCCGCGTCTCGTCGCCGCCGCGGCCCCCCATTCGAAGGCATCGGTGGCGGTTTGGCGCGACGGCAAAAAACTTCAGCTTTCGGCCATGCTCGGCCAGATGAAGAACAATGAGCAGGTCGCCGCTTACCAGGGCGAAGGAGCCACCCCTGCCGCCGGCGCCTCGGCTCTCGGCATGCACTTTTCCCCTTTGACGAAAGAGCTGCGGAGCGAATTGCATGTTCCAAAGAACGTGCACGGCGTCGTGATCAGCCGTGTCGATCGCGGAAGCGTGGCGGACAATTCGGGCTTGAATAGAGGCGATGTCGTGATCGCGATCAATCAAGAGCCGGTTCACACCCCGAAGGAAGCCGCGCAAAAGCTCGAACAGGCGGTCAAGTCGCCGAAAAAGAGCGCGTTGTTGCTTCTCGATCGCAACGGCGTTACCGAATACGTCGGGCTGACGCTGGCAAAAAAGGTGGGTTGACGACCGCGGGCCGCATCGCGAGATCCGCGCCGCTTAAAACCGAAAAGGGGGAACCGCCTCGGCGGTTCCCCCTCTCTTTTGGTGCGCCCGGCATGGGCGCGCTCTTGTGAGTGCCGAGCCACCCGAAGTCAGCCACCCGAAGTCAGGTTGTTTGAGGAGCGCCTCTCCTGATAGAGTCGCGGCCTCAAAGACAGAAGGAGACAGCGGCGGCCGTGTCTGAGATTGTGGTCAGTCGGCCGCGGCCCGCGGTCGCCATCGTCACGATCAGTCGTCCTGCGCGACGCAATGCCTGCGACCGCGCGGCTTGGCGCGATCTCGCAAGCAATTTCCGTGCGCTCGGGCGGGAAAAGGAGTTGCGGCTCGTCATCCTGACGGGTGCCGGCGGCCATTTCTGCGCCGGCGCCGATATCAGCGAGTTTCCGCGGCTGCGCGCCGACAGCGCAAGCGGCGCCGCCTATGAGCGCGAGGTCGAGGCCGCTTACGAGGCGCTGCGGGCGCTGCCGCAGCCCGCGGTCGCCGCGATCGCGGGTTTTTGCGTCGGTGGCGGCTGTGCTTTGGCTCTCGGCTGTGATTTCCGCGTGCTCCATAGCGGTGCGCGCTTTGGCATTCCGGCGGCGAGGCTCGGCACCATGTACTCGATCGCGGAGTGCCGGCTTTTGCTCGAGGTCGTCGGCCTCGCCCATGCGAAGCGGATTCTTTACGGCGGCGAGTTGTTCGATGCCGCCGCGGCCCTTCGCATGGGTTTTGGCGATGCGGTCGTAGAGGGCGATGTCGTTGAGCAGGCGATGGCTTTCGCGAACGCGATCATCGCGAATGCGCCGCTCACCATCCGGGGATCGAAGGCCGTCCTGCAGGCGCTCGCCGACGGCGAGGCCGAGGACCGCAGGAATGAACTCGAAGCCTTGATCCGGCAGGCGCTCGACAGCGAGGATTACCGCGAGGGCGCCGCCGCGTTTCTCGAAAAGCGGCCGCCCATCTTCAAGGGGCGCTGAGCGGAGGAGCCCGATGAAGGGGCTCGGCATCGATGCCGCGTCGGCGATCTCGACTGCGCGCCCCTTCGCGGCACGGGTCGCAGAGATCGTGATTTGAGCTACAGCCGCTCGCCGCGGACAAGGCGCGGCAGCTCGCCCGCGATCCCCATCGCCTGGCGCATGAAGAGGCGTTTCAGAGGCGGCACGCGATGCACCGCAGCGAGACCGAGATCGCGGGCGAGTTTCATCGGCGCAAAGGTGTTCGAGAAGAGGCGGTTGAGAGCGTCGGTGACGGCGGCGAGAAAGAGAGCAGATCG
>JAKAOO010000225.1 GCA_021812165.1 Pseudomonadota bacterium
TACAATCAAGATGCTCACCCCTTCGAATGGACAAAGCAGGTCGTCTTCTCAAAACACCCGCGATCCAAATACGCGCATTTACGCAACTAGGTACTAGAGCCTGCCGAGTGCCAAAACCAAAAGTCTACGAGACCCGAGTCAAAGACGTCTAGCTGAAGGCCGCGATCGTCAAATGCAGAATAGTAGCGCAGCCCTCTAACAATCGGGCGCGTGCGGTGCGGAGCTGGGGTATCAATCGCGACCGGGCTGCTGTCACCGAGTCTCGCAACGAAGCGAGTTTTGAGCGGGATGCGGTTCGGTGGTTCGGCCACTCGCCCGATTAGCGGCAAATCTCCGATTGGGACCGCGGTCACCCGTAGCCCCCCTTTTTCTCCGGGGCGCAAATGGTGAAACCATTCTGTAAAAGCCTTGTGCCGGCTCGCAAGCTGCATTTCCAGCCGGTCTGCGCCGCGCGCGAGATCCAGCGTGAGATCCTGGATTTCCCGCATCGTCATTTTTACGGAACTCGCTCCGCGACGAATGAATGCGTGCCCATCACTTGCGACCCTGTGCGGACCAAAGGGCGATCTGACTGTCCTGAAGACCACGATCCCGACACCGCTCCTTTTGGTGACAACCCCACGGATAAGCAGCGATGGGAGGCTAGGTTCAATGCAGGCTCGTGCGGCCTCTTCGAGGCGGGCTGCGAGTTCGTGGACGCGCGGAATCGGTGAGATTGCGCGTGCCCGCGCGGGCCGATCTTCCGTCTCTTCGATCCCCAGAACCAGCGTACCGCCCTGCGAATTCGCAAACGCGACGATCTCCCGGAATAACCGATCCCGGGCGTAACTTGAGAACTCGCCGCCGCTCATCCAGGGATCGGGCCTGCCGTCCCTGCCCGGCAACTCGCGCTTAAATTCCAGCGTACCGGACTCATATGCGCCGCCGCGGGCACAAAGATCGGCAATATCTTTGCTTTTAATCTCACTGATTGGTTTGGAAAGCATCCTTTGTTAGTTTCCTACCACTCGCCTCAAACGTCGAGGTTCGCGACCGAGAGCGCGTTCTGTTGGATGAACTCGCGGCGGGGTTCGACGAGGTCGCCCATGAGGGTCGAGAAGGTCTCTTCCGCGAGATCGGCGTGGTTTACCTTGACCTGCAGGAGAGAGCGCGCTTCGGGGTCGAGCGTCGTCTCCCAAAGCTGGTCGGGGTTCATCTCGCCCAGCCCCTTGTAGCGCGTCACCTCGATGCCGCGGCGACCCGCCTCCATCACTCCTTGGAAGAGGCTCGAAGGTCCGGTCACCCGGTAGGTCTTGTCGCGCGCCTTGAGCGTTCCCGCTTGTCCGTAGGTCTCGGCGAGACGCGCCTCGACCTCGACAAGGCGGCGCGCCGGCTCCGAGCGCAAAAGCGCCGGCTCCAAAAGGGTGCGCTCCTCGCTTCCTTCGGCTCTCTTCCGGCAAAGAAGCCCGCCCGCTTGCGTCACCTCGGCCGACCACTGCGCGCCGGAGGCGAGAGCGTTAAGACGCCGGGCCGTGCGTTCCGCCGCCTCGCGCGCCCGCTCCGGCGCGCCTGAGGAAAGCGCCGAGAAGGCGCCGGCGATCGCCGCCTGCTCGACGACGTCGCGGTTGCCCACCTTTGCCGCCAAGGCCTCGATCAGGCGGCGCTCCGCCCGCGCCCAGTCGAGAAGCTGGCGCAAATCGCCCGCCGCGCGCTCGACTCCGTCATGTTCGATAAAGACCGCCCCTTCGAGCCCTGCCCCGAGAAGGTAGGCTTCGAGCGCCGGGTCGTCCTTCAAATAGACGGCCTTCTCTTTGCCGCGCTCCAGGCGATAGAGCGGGGGCTGCGCGATATAGAGAAAGCCTTTTTCGATGAGCGGCACCATCTGGCGGAAAAAGAAGGTCAAAAGGAGCGTGCGGATATGGCTGCCGTCGACGTCGGCGTCAGTCATGATGATGATGCGGTGGTAGCGCGCCTTCTCCGCATCGAAATCCTCCGGGCCGATGCCGGTGCCGAGCGCCGCGATCAGAGTGCCGATTTCGGCCGAAGAGAGCATCTTGTCGTAGCGCGCGCGCTCGACGTTGAGGATCTTGCCCTTCAAGGGCAGGATGGCCTGAAAGCGGCGATCGCGGCCCTGCTTTGCCGAGCCTCCGGCGCTGTCGCCTTCGACGATGAAGAGTTCGCTCCGCTCTGCGTCGCGCTCCTGGCAATCGGCGAGCTTGCCCGGCAGATTGGCGATGTCGAGGGCGCCTTTGCGGCGCGTCAAGTCGCGCGCCTTTCGCGCCGCTTCGCGAGCGGCCGCCGCCTCGACGACCTTGGCGACGATCCTCTTGGCGTCGGCGGGGTGTTCTTCGAACCATTGCTGGAGGCGATCGCCGACGACCCCTTCGACGATCGGGCGCACCTCGGAGGAGACGAGCTTGTCCTTCGTCTGTGAGGAGAATTTCGGATCCGGCACTTTGAGCGAAAGGATCGAGGTCAGCCCCTCGCGCATGTCCTCTCCCGCAAGCGCGACCTTTTCCCTTTTGCTGATGCCGCTCGAATTCGCATAGGCGTTGATGGTGCGCGTCAGCGCGGCGCGAAAGCCGGCGAGATGGGTGCCGCCGTCGCGCTGCGGGATCGTGTTGGTAAAGCACAGCATCGTCTCGTGATAGCTGTCGGTCCACTCCATCGCGACTTCGACGATCGTGCCTTCGCGTTCGCTGCGGATCGCGATCGGCGGCGTATGGATCACCTGTTTCGAGCGATCGAGATAGCGGAGAAACGCGTCGAGCCCACCCTCGAAATGGAGCTTCACCTCTTTGGGCTCGATCCCGCGCAAATCGGTCAGGACCAATGTGAGGCCGCTATTCAAGAAAGCGAGTTCGCGCAGCCGGTGTTCGAGCGTCGTAAAGTCGAACTCGGTTTTGCTGAAGGTGACGGGGCTCGGGAAAAAGGTGATCTCGGTGCCGGTCACCGAGCCTTCGCGCCCCGAGCCGGGGGGAGAAAGCGAGGCCGGCCCGATTTCGGCGAGCGGCGCTTCCGGCACGCCGTCGCGGAAGCGCATAAACCATTCCGACCCCTGCCGGAAGATCCTGAGATCGAGCCGTTCTGACAGGCCGTTGACGACCGATACGCCGACCCCGTGCAAGCCGCCGGAGACCTTGTACGCGCGCGGGTTGAATTTGCCGCCGGCATGGAGGTGGGTCATGATCACCTCCGCCGCCGAGACCCCTTCTTCTTCGAGGGTGCCGACCGGGATGCCGCGGCCGTTGTCGGTGACGGTGCAGGAGCCGTCGGCGTTGAGAACGACGGCGACAGTGTCGCAATAACCGGCGAGCGCCTCATCGATGGCATTGTCTACGACTTCGTAGACCATGTGGTGCAGGCCCGAGCCGTCATCGGTGTCGCCGATATACATCCCCGGGCGCTTCTTGACCGCTTCGAGGCCGCGAAGCACCTCGATCGAGTGCTCGTCGTAGGATTCGTCCTCGCCGTTCGCCACCCTGTTCATCCCGCCGGCGGCGCGAGGGGGTGGAAGAGCTGCGCTGGGCGCGACGGCAGGATCGGATGAAGGTTGGTTCGCCATCTCTCTCCGGTTGCGATTGCGCTCGCTTGGAGCGTTCAAGGTTCAAGGAAAATCGGCGGTGAGGACGCCGTCGCGGACCGCGAGGAACTGAGCCTCCCCGCGCAACGGCTCGAAGAGCGCTCTTTCGGTGCCCGAGAGCCAAACTTGGCCTTCCTGCCGCAAAAGCGCCGCGAAGAGCGCCGCACGGCGGGCGGAATCGAGATGTGCGGCGACCTCGTCGAAGAGGATGAGAGGCGGCTCGCCGCGGATCTCGGTTTCAAGACGCGCATGAGCGAGGAGAATCGCGATCAAAAGCGCCTTTTGCTCGCCGGTCGAGGCAAGCTCGGCGCAGACTCCTTTGTCGCCGTGCCGCACCCTCAGATCCGAGCGATGAGGGCCCGTCGCCGCCCCGCCCGTTTCCGCATCGGCGCCGCGGTTCTCGAAAAGCACGGCCTTGAAGGCTTCCTCGGCCGCAAGAGCCGGCATCTCGGCAAGCCAATCCTCGACCGCGCCCAAAAGGTGAAGGCGGGCGCGGGGAAAAGGCCCTTCGGAAGAGGCGCAGATGCGATCGAGCCGTTCGACCGCATCGCGCCGGGCGGCTGCGACCGCGACCCCCGCTCGCGACATCGTCTCTTCGAGCGCGGAAAGCCAGGCCTTGTCGAAAGGCCCCTCGCGCAACAGGTGCGATCGTTCGCGCAGCGCCTCCTCATAAGCGGCGACGCGCGCGGCGTGAGCGGGATCGAGAGCGAGCACCAATCGATCGAGAAACCGCCGCCTGTCGGAGGGTCCGCCCTGGAAAAGTCGATCCATCTCGGGGGTCAGCCAGGTGACGCCGAGCCGCTCGCCGAGCGCCGCCTGGCTTCTCACCGTCTCGCCGTCGATGCGCACCACGCGGCGCTCGATCGGCCGCGCGGCACCCTTTGCGGCGAGAGCCTCGCGCCCGGTCCCGATCCGGACTTCGCCGGAGCGAGTTTGGAGGAGGGCGAAGACCGCCCACGGGGAGTCCGCGGCCTCTCGCCGATCGAGTTCGGCAAGCCGGGCTCCTCTGAGACCGCGACCCGGGGCGAGAAGCGAGACGGCTTCCAAGAGATTGGTCTTGCCGGCCCCGTTTGGACCCATCACCACGACCGGCCCCGGATCGAGCCGCAGCCGCGCTTCGCGGTAATTGCGGAAATCGGTCAGAACCAAGCGAGTGAGGCCCACACGCCCCGGTTCGGAGACCGCCGCATCGATGCCGCTCGGGGCCTCCGCTTCCTCGGTGAGCATGAGCATTATATGGGGAGAGAGGAGGCCGACCGCCAGCGTGAGAGGCCGATTCGGGTGTCTTTCCGGGGCCGTCCTCGGCGTGCGTTCGGCACTCGGCGAAAGGCGCCTGCCGATCAAACCCGCAGCGGCATCAAAACGTAAAGCGCGCTTCCCTCGCCGCTGTCGCGCACGATCGTCGGCGACGCCGGGTCGGAGATCAGAAACTGCGCGCCCTCGCCCGCGATCTGCTCGGTGATGTCGAGGAGATAGCGCGAATTGAAACCGATTTCGATCGGCTCGCCGGTATAGCGCGCTTCGAGTTCCTCGACGGCGGTGCCCTGCTCGGCGCTCGTCGCCGACAGCGTCAGGCTCCCCTTCTCGATCGTCAGCTTTACGGCGCGGCTTCTCTCGGTCGAGATCGTCGAGACCCGATCGACCGCCGCGGCAAAGGGTTTGCATTCGACTTCGAGAATCTTGTCGTTTCCTGTGGGGATCACCCGGTCGTATTCCGGAAAAGTTCCGTCGACGAGTTTCGAGGTGAGGGTCGCTTCCCCCTCCTCTCCCCCGACCGCGAAACGGATCTTGGTTTCCGAAAGCGAGATCGCGATCTCCGCATCGCTTTCCTCAATGAGTCGGCGCAGTTCGAGAACGGTCTTCCGAGGGATGATGACGCCCGGCATCCCGCCGGCGCCTTCGGGCAACACCATTTCGATGCGCGCCAAGCGATGACCGTCGGTCGCGACCGCCCGCATCACCTCGACATCGCCGGCTTTGGTCGCATGCAGGTAGATGCCGTTCAGGTAATAGCGCGTCTCCTCGGTGGAGATGGCGAATCGGGTGCGGTCGATAAGGGAGCGCAACTCCGTCGCGGCAAGCCTGAAATGATGCGGGAGATCGCCGGCCGCCATCAGCGGAT
>JAKAOO010000226.1 GCA_021812165.1 Pseudomonadota bacterium
GCAAGCCACCGGAGAAACTACCGATATAAAGAAGATCCAATTCCTGGAGCACGAATACGGCTTCGACCAGCCCCTGTGGCGGCAATATCTGACATGGGCGGGAGGGCTCCTTCGCGGGAATATGGGGTATTCGTTCCGTTACAACTTGCCGGTCAACCAGGTGGTCGGCGACCGGCTGTTTCTGACGTTTCTGGTATCCTTCGCCACACTATTGTTTACGTATGTCGTATCCTTCCCCATCGGAATATATTCGGCAACCCACCAATACAGCTTGGGTGATTATTTCTTGACCCTTCTGGGCTTTCTCGGCTTGGCGACGCCGAGCTTTCTGCTGGCGTTGGTCCTTCTTTATTTCGCCAATGTCGAGTTCGGAATTTCGATCGGCGGCTTGATGGCTCCGCGCTTTCTCGGCCAGCCCTGGAGCTGGGCGAAACTCGCCTCCGTGCTCGCGCATCTGTGGATCCCGGTCATCGTGATCGGCAGCGCCGGAACGGCCGGCATGATCCGCCGTTTGCGCGCCAACCTCTTGGACGAACTGCAAAAGCAATATGTCGTGACGGCGCGGGCGAAAGGCCTGCCGCCCCTGAAGCTCCTCTTCAAATACCCGTTGCGCATGGCCCTCAACCCGTTCATCAGCGATATCGGCTCGCTGTTGCCGCAGATCATCTCAGGCGCGGTGATCGTTTCCGTGGTGATGTCGCTGCCGACGACCGGGCCGATGCTGCTCGAGGCGCTGCGCAGTCAGGACATGTATCTCGCCGGCTCGTTCCTCCTCTTCATGGCCTTTATGACGGTAGTCGGCGTCTTCGTTTCGGACCTGGCGCTGGCGTTTCTCGATCCCCGCATCCGGTTGCAGGCGAGCGCGGAGAGATGAGCCGGCGCGGCGGCGCGGAGGGCGGGATGGCGCTCGAGCACTACGTTTCGAGCACGCCTTTCGACCCCTATGCGGTCGAGGCGATGACGCCTGCGCAGGAGCGCTTTTACCGGTCCTCGCAATGGCGGCTGATGTGGCTGCGGTTCTCGCGCCACCGCCTCGCCGTCGTCTCCGGCATTTTTCTCTTGGCGATGTATCTCTCCCTGCCGTTTTGCGAATTCCTCGCGCCCTACGGGCTCGACGCGCGCCATACCGCTTTCATCTATGCCCCGCCGCAGAAGGTTCACTTCTTTCTGCATGGCCGCCTCGCCGCCCCCTACGTTCTCGGCTTCGACTATCACCTCGATCTCGAAAATCTAAAGCGGGTCTATACCCCCGATCCGCGCAAGGTGGAGCCGATCCGTTTCTTTTGCCGCGGCGACTCGTACCGCCTCTGGGGCCTCATTCGCGGGAACCTGCATCTCTTCTGCCCGAAGAAGGGCGGCCAGCTTTTTCTCTTCGGGACCGACCGGCTCGGCCGCGATCTTTTCTCGCGCATCCTCTATGGCAGCCGGATTTCTCTGACGATCGGGCTTTTGGGGGTCGCGGTGAGCTTCACCCTCGGCATCGTGATCGGCGGGATCGCCGGCTATTACGGCGGCTGGATCGACATGCTGATCCAGCGTGCGATCGAGGTGATCCAGTCCTTCCCGCACCTGCCTTTGTGGATGGCGCTTTCGGCGATCCTGCCGGTAACGTGGAGCCCGCTCTTCGTTTATTTCGGCATCACCATCATCCTCGCTCTCATCGAGTGGACGCACCTCGCCCGCGCCGTCAGGGGAAAACTTCTGGCGCTGCGCGAGGAGGATTTCTGCACCGCGGCGCTGCTTTTGGGGGCGCGGCCGGCGCGGATCATCGGCCGGCATCTCTTGCCGAACTTTATGAGCCATCTGATCGCCTCGGCGACCCTCGTCATTCCCAGCATGATCCTCGGCGAGACGGCGCTTTCGTTTCTCGGATTGGGACTGCGACCGCCGATGACGAGCTGGGGCGTGCTCCTCAACGAGGCGCAGAACATCAATGTGGTCGCGCTTTATCCGTGGCTGATGCTGCCGGTCGTCAACGTCGTCTTGACCGTGCTCGCGTTCAATTTTCTCGGCGACGGATTGCGCGACGCCGCCGACCCCTATCATTGAGAGAAAGAGGGAGAAGGGCGGCCTCGCCCGTCACGGGCGCAGAACCATCCCCTCCTGCGCGACGAGGGTTCCCGGGCGACGCTTCGCCGCCTCGCAAGCGACCCGATCCAGAAAGGCGTCGTCGTGGGCCGGATCGTGATGGAAGAGCACGAGAAGGCCCGCCCCTGCCGCCTCGGCGAGACGCACGCCTTCTTGCCATGTGGAATGTCCCCAGCCCCGGTGCGCGGGATATTCGGCATCCGTATAGGCGCTGTCGTAGATTACGATATCGGCGCCGGCGATGAGGCGCATCACCTCGCGGTCGCGCGTTTCCGGGCGGTGTTCGGTATCGAACACAAAGGCGACGCTTTTGCCGCCGTATTCGAGGCGGTACCCGGTGGCGCCGTCCGGATGATTGAGAGGCGCGGTCGAAAGCCGCACCTCCGGATACGGCATGAGTTCTTCGCCGGCCGCGAAGTCGATAAAGTCGAGGCGTGCGGCAAATTTGCCGAGCGGGATCGGGAAAAGCGGCGGGGCCATCATGAGTCTCAACGCCGCCTCGATCCCGAGAGGAGGCTTCAGATGGCCGGACCAGACGCGGATCCGGCTTTCCGCATCGTAGCAAGGCGCAAAAAACGGAAGGCCCACGATGTGATCGAAATGCGTGTGGCTGAAGAAAAGATCGATTTCGAGCGCCCGGCTTTCTTTCATCAGTTCTTTGCCGAGCGGGCGCAGCCCCGTACCGCCATCGAAGATGAGGAGCCTTTCGCCGCAACGGATCTCGACGCAGGAAGTATTGCCGCCATAGCGCGCAGTCGTGGGGCCGGGACAGGCGATGCTGCCCCGCACCCCCCAGAAGCGCAACCAAAGTCCCGATCCGCTCAACCGCAAAAGCGCCCTGTCCTCTGCCCTTTGCCGCCAACTATATCGTCCCGCTCCGGGGAAAAACCAGCGGCCTGCCGCGGCGGAGGGGATAAGACTTCTGCTTTTCGCATAACCCATCCTTAACCCTTGCGCCGTTATAGGGGAAAAAACGTCGTTATCAGGTGCCGCGCTTATGTCTCCAAAAGAGTATGAAGCGGCTCTCGCCGCCTATTTGCGCACCAAGGCCATCACCCGCTGCCCGACGGTGTGTGCCGTCCCGACCCAGGCGAGCGTCGGCGAAGAGGATCGACGCGCTTATCGCGAGTACATCGCGGCGAGAGAGGCCGCGCGTCTTGAGCGCTTGCGCGCGCTCCAACAGTTGCTTCAGGTCGGAGCGCCGCCGGTGCCCGCCGTTCAGCGCCCCTTGTAGCGCGGCTCGCGCCTTTCGCGAAAGGCGCGGATTCCTTCGGCGGCGTCCTCGCTCGCACGCAACGCGGCGAGTTCGGCGCCAAAACGGGCGGCAAGCTCGGAGGGCCCCGCCGGCAGAACGTGCTCCACGACAAGACGCTTCAGGGTCGAAAGGGCGAGCGGCGCCAGGGCGGCCATCTTCCGGGCGAGAAGGAGCGCCTCGTCGCGCTCGCAGCCGTCAGCGACGATGCGATTGACGAGACCCGCTTCATAGGCGCGCCGCGCTCCGATCGGCTCCGCGAGCAACATGATCTCCATGGCGATCTTATGCGGGATGCGCGCCGCGAGAGAGGCGATCATCCCGCCGGTGATGCCGATCTTCGCCTCGGGGTAGGAGAACTTTGCGCTCTCGCCGGCGACGAGAAGGTCGCACATCATCGCGAGGACGAGGCCGCCTCCCATGCACCAGCCGGAAACGGCGGCGATGATGGGCTTCTTCGCCTCGAAACCGACTCCGGGAACCGCGCGCCACAGCTCGGGCAGATCCGTGATGTCGGCGCCCGCCGAAAAGGCCCGGCCGCCCGTGCCCGTGAGGATCGCCACCCTCTCTTCCGAGCGCTCGAAATCGAGGAAGGCGTGCTGCAGCGCTTTCGCCACCTCGTTGTTGATCGCGTTCCGCTTTTCCGGGCGATTGATGGCGATGATCGAGATCGCCTCATTTTTTTCGACCGTGACGACGCTCATGGCTTTCTCCTCCAAACGGCAAGGCCGCGATTTTGAGGATGGAAAGCCCTTCGCGTCTATAGCCGGGTCCGCTTTTTGCGCGTTGGCGCGCGCGCCCGCAGAGCCTGGCGCGGTCCCAAAATTGACATCGCAAAACCGCCGCTTTCCGCCCCTTTGGCGGGAGATTTTGAGCCTCTCGCGGCGTATATCGCGGGCGTAACGGCGCTTCGAGGGGATCATGAGAGGTCTCGGCGGCGGCACGTCGATTGGCCGCAAGTCGGCTCGAAAGGCGGTTGTTCTCGGCGTCCTGGCGGCGGCGCTGGTGACGGCAGCGATGCCGAGCGCGAACGCTTGGATGCGCGGGCGAGCGCGTTGGAGGCCGCATTTTGCGGCCGTTTATCGGCCGGGTCCTTTCCCGCCGCCCGCCTTCTACCGCCTGCCGCCACCGTTTCCGCCGCCGCCCTTTGCGATTTACGGGCCGCCGCCCCCGCCGCCGATGCGCCCGGTCGCGCCGTTCGCCGCGAATGCGCCTCCGCCGCCGGCGCCGCGGGAGTATCTCGTCTTTTTCGATTGGGACCGGTATGCCATCACGCCGGCCGGGATGACGGTCATTCGCCGGGCTGCGGCGGATTGGAGGTCGGGAGCGCCGGTCAGGATCCGGGTGAACGGCTATACCGATCTTTCGGGCCCGGTCGGCTACAACGTGCGTCTCTCGCTGCGCCGGGCCAACGCCGTCGCGAGCGCGCTCATGCGGCGGGGAGTGCCGCGCGGCGAGATGGCGGTGCGCGGTCTCGGCGAGAGCAATCCGCGGGTGCCGACGGCGCGGGGTGTGCGCGAGCCGCAGAACCGGCGCGTCGAGATCACCTTCCAACGCGCCCCCTATCCCTACGCCGCGCGCCGTTTGCCGCCGGCCGCCGCCGCCTCTCGCCCCTGGGCCACGCCCGGTTTTTCAAGATCCCCTTATTGAAGGCGTCGAACGGCGTCGAAGGGCGTCGCCGGCAAAAGCCTTGGCGCCGGTGAGCCGGCTGTGATTTGACCCTCCTCTCCTCCCGCGCGGGACTGCGGCCCGAATGCCGGGTCCGCCCCGATCGCATCGTCAAAACCCTCCCCGAGCTTTTCGAGCTCTGAGACGTGCGGAAAAACCCCCTGTCGTTCCGGGACGGCCCTTGAGGGCCGGGCCCGGAACCCATGAACACCGGCCAAACCATTGATTTCGCTGGCATGTGTTTATGGATTCCAGGTTCGCGGCCTGCAACCGCGCCCCGGAATGACAACAATCGCGGATTTTTCCGCGGCCTCTTGATGGTGCTACGCTCTCGGCAGAGCGGCGGCGAGAAGGGAGGGGGAAATGGGGCAAGAAGAGAGCGCAGAGAGGGGGCGCTTCCGTCTCGAAGAAGCGACGATCGCCGAGTTGCACCGGGCGATCCGGGCCGGGGAGACGACCTGCGTCGCGGTTGTCCGCCAGTACGTCGCGCGCGCTCGCGCCTTCAATGGCGTCGCGAGCCTTCTCGTGACGGAAGACGGCGCGGCGGTCGCCGAAGCCCGGGGAGCGCGGCGCGCGGGCACCCCGATCGCATTCCCCACCGAGACCGTCAAGGCTTCGAACGTCCTTCCCGATTTCGACAAATACCGGGGACCGCCCATTGAATTC
>JAKAOO010000024.1 GCA_021812165.1 Pseudomonadota bacterium
GCGGGTCCCTCCCGTGGACTACCGGGACGAGCTGCGCCACTGCCAACCCGTTCACCATGTCCCCGAACACCTGTTCACCATGTCTCCGGCCTTTACACCGAAGGGCGGAGAGGGAACGTTGTGTGCTCAGCTCCGCAATCCTGCCTAGCGCCCGGTACGGGCTAGAGACAGCACCCAGCCCTGCATCCGTGCCTTGGCCTTGGCGATGTCTTCCGGTTTGAAGAAGTCTTCCGGTTTTACCCGGTCGACCGGATAGACCGGACGGTGGAAGTCTTGCTCGTACCCGAAGGGCACGGTGGCGTCGATGCCGAGCCCGCCTTCGAAGCGCGTGTTCGATGCCGTCCACTGTTTTTCGCCCGCGGTCATGCGTTCGGCCGGCTGGAAGGTTTGGCCGATGCCTCCGGGCAGCGGGTTGAGGATGTCGGTGTGCGGGTTCACGCGCGTCGTCAGGCACCACATGATGTCGTCCATCGAATAGATGTCGACATCCTCGCTGACCGCGATGGCGAGACGCATGCCCTGCGAGCAGGCGAGGATGGCGGCCAGAAAGTTGCGCTGCCAGCCCTCCTCGATGCGATTGCGCTTTTTCACCTGGATGATGGAGCCGCCCCAGTCGGTCATGCAAAAGGGGATGTGGACATCCTCTATGATGCCGGGCTGCAGGCGCTCGCAAAGCTCGAAAATCGCCGCCTCCCGCACGGTCGTATCGATGTTGGAATCGTCGGAGGTGTGGACGCTGAGCAGGAAGAGGAGCGGCTTGCCGGCGCGCTTGCGCATGGTCAACGCGCTCGCATGAAAGGTCGGCGCCTTGTAGGACTTGCCCATGTAGCCGGCCCATTCGGGGTGGAAGGGGAATTTTCCCTGCCTGCCGGCCTCTTCCGCCTGCCGCGTCTCGTAGCGCTTGTCGCGCGGATGGAGATAGCCTTCGAGAACATATTCCGATTCCGCGATCGCCCAGGCGTCGACCGTGCGCGCCTTGACGAGATGCACCGGAGACCCCTGTACGGCGCCGGCGACCCCGATCTCGTCGCAGCCCTTGGGCAGAACGACGTAATCGAAGCCGCTTCCGGCGACGAGCGTGCAGGCGGGCGGCACGCCGAAGCACAGGGTGAGCGGGATCGCGGCGTCGTCGTGGTAATGCTCCGTCATGACCTGCCACATATGGGAGCCCGGCGAAATCTGCAGCGTGCCGACATTGCCCCAGCGGAAATTCATGCGGTTGTAGCCGATGTGGCTGCCGCCCCCGAAATAGGGTCCGACGACGCAGGAGATGCCGGAGCCGATCGTCAGCTCCGGTTCGAGCGCGGTATGGCGGATCGCGGTGATGTACTTGTTGACGTCGAGGTCGTCCGTGATCACCTCCTCCTGGCAGGGCGCCATCGATTGCGGCACCTCGGTCGCCGCCAGAGGATGGGTCAGCGCGTAGGCGAGCTTCTTCGTGCGGTCGCGCGCGTCGGCGAACCCGAACATCCGGTCGATGACGGCGATGTCCGAGAACAGGTTGGTCACCGCGCGGGCATGCGGCATGCCTTTGATGTTGTGGAAGAGCACCGGAGGGCCCCCGTCCATATGCTTCTGCAATCCGGTGATTTCGAGATCGGGGTCGACCTCGCGGGCGGTCTCGATCAGGTCGCCGCCCTCGCGGAGCCATTCGAGCGTCGCGCGAAGGCTGGTGACATGGCTCCTCTCGGCCGTCTTCGCTGAAGTGGGAATTGTGTCCATCGTCGTCCCGCAGGTTTCACGTTTCACGCAGACTTCTCATTTCGCTCGTGGTTCGCGCCCGCCCCAACCTTCATGCGGCCATCCCAGCGGCCCTTGAAGTCGATATCGATGCCGAACTGGTCGAGCACCCGCGCCACCGTCTGATCGACGATATCCTCGATCGTCTGCGGATGGCTGTAGAAGGCGGGAACGGGCGGCGCGATGGTGACGCCCATCCGCGCCAGCCGCAGCATGTTGTCGAGGTGGATCTCGCTGAGGGGCGTCTCGCGCACCACGAGGACGAGGCGCCTCTTTTCCTTGAGGATCACGTCCGCGGCGCGATGGACGAGATGGTAGCCCGTGCCGTGAGCGATGGCGGCGAGGCTGCGCACCGAGCACGGGATGACCGCCATGCCTTCGGTGAGAAAGGATCCCGAGGAGATCCTCGCGCCCATGTCGCCCGGGTTATAGCTTGCGCAGGCGAGGGCGCACAGCTGCCGCAACGTCATCCCGGTCTCGTGTTCGAGCGTTTGCTGCGCCCACTTGCTGACGACGAGATGGCTCTCGACGCCGCTGTTGCGTAACGCCTCGAGCAGGCGAACGCCGTAGATCGATCCGCTGGCGCCGGTCATGCCGACGATCAGGCGCTTCATCTTGCCTCCCCGAGCGCGTGTCTGACGCATCGCATGCGGTTTTGACCTGCGGGCCTATTTCAGCAGGTGAGCGAACCGCTCGCGTGCGATCCGGCGAGCCTCGTGCGTGGGCATGTTTACCATCGGGAATTTGTCGCGCCAATACCAGGGGCGGCAGGCGTCGATGATCGCCCGGCTGTTCGTGAAGTCACCACGCGCCCGACGCTCGGGCTCGATGCGGGGATCGAGCGGCGTGCTCCAGGCGTTGGTGACGAAGTCGATCGAGGTCGCCGGGTCGGAGCGCGTGCACACCGCCCACATCAATTCGTCGAGATCGGAAACGTCGATATCGTCGTCGACGACGATGACGTAGCGGCCGCAATAAGCGCCGGCATGGCATTGGCAGGCAACGTGACCGGCCTGCCTCGCATGGCCCGCATAACGCTGTTTCAACGCGACGCCCAGAAGCAGCCGCGAGCCGCCGACCTCGTGCGCCCAGACCGCGGTGACGTCGGGGATGCCGGCTTTTGCCAATTCCTCGCGCAGCAGCGCCGATCGCATGACGGCACGATAACGCGCCTGCTCGTCCGGCGGGCGCTGCGGCGGACAGCCAAAGAGGATCGGATCGTTGCGATGGTAGATGGCCTTGATGTCGAGAACCGGTTCGTCGCGGATATCGCTGCCGTAATAGCCGGTCCATTCGCCGAAAGGCCCTTCCGGCCGATGGTTGCCGGGCCGGCAAAATCCTTCGATCACGATCTCGGATCTGGCGGGGAAGGGCAGGCCGGTGACCGGCCCCTTGATGACTTCGACGGGCGCGCCGCGGATGCCCCCGACAATGTCGTACTCGCAGACGCCGTAAGGGACCTCGGTGCTCGATATGAGAAAGGTCAAGGGGTCCCCACCGCAGACCACGACGACCGGCATCGGCTCGTTGCGGGCTGCCCATTTGTCGCGATGGATGCGGCCATGCTTCCCCGGCGAAATGTAAAAGCCGAGCGAGGTCTCATCGTGGATCATGACCCGATAGGTGCCGCAATTGACCCAATTCTCGTCCGGATCGCGCGTGAGGTTGAAGGAGCCGGTGCCGATGTAGCGCCCGCCGTCCGGCGCATGCCATTTGGGTGTCGGAAACTTCAGCACATCGATCGCCGCCTCCGTCATGACGTTCTCGAGCACCGGACCGTCGGCAACGAATTTCGGCGGGATGAGCCGCAGATCGGCCATGTAATGCGAACGGTACGCCTCGCTCAGCTCCACCTTGGAGAGTTCGACGGGAAAGCCGAGAGTCATGTTCCGGCGCCGGCCGGCAAAGAAATTGGCGAGTACCCGGCTGCCCGGCAGAGAGCCGGGAATGTCTTCGAAGACGACGCAGGGCGCATGCTCGTCATGCATCAGGAGTTCCGTAGCGGTGCCGATGTCCTCCTGCCAAGAGAGACCCTTCGCCTCGCGAATTTCCCCGAGCTTCTTCGCTTCCGCGATCCAGCCGCGCAGGTCATCGTAGGGAATGCGGCGGGCAACGTCAGATCGCTGCCCGTTTCCGGCAGCTGCCTTTTCGGCCATGTTCGCCATCACATGGGGACGTTCTTTTTGGAGCGGCATTGGTTCGTTTCTCCCCCCATTTATTCCAAAGGGCGCGATTCGACCCCTGAGCGCACAATCAATCTTAAGCGGCAATCGTGCAACTTGTCGAGGTTCCAAAGAGCGTCATTCGGGCCTCGCACGCGCAACCCTTGATGCGGATCACTTTTCCGAGCAGGGGTGGAGGAGGCGCACGCTCTCGGCCGCGGGTTGTTCGAGGAGGGAGAGCGGCATCTGCCGGCGAAGGGGCTCTAGGTTGCGGAAAAATGCTGGAATGTCGTCATTCCGGGGCGCGGTCGCAGACCGCGAACCCGGAATCCATGCACACTGCCAGCGAAATCATTGGCTTGGGCTGTGTTCATGGTTTCCGGGCCCAGCCCTGACGGGCCGTCCCGGAATGACAGAGGGTTTTTCCGCATCCTGGTAGGTTTCCACCGCCACGATCCCCGCCTTATCCTTGCATTGGGCATCGATCGGCTTTACTCAGCGTTTCGAATTTGCTTCTGCAACGGCGGCGGGTCGAACGGCCCAAGGTCTTGCCCGACGGCTGCCCGGAGCGCACGAGGATGGACTGCAAGTCCCTTTTGCGCGCGCCCTGTTCGAAAGCGGAGAGAACCATGCATTTTGAGCTTCCAGCTCCCAGCACCGCGTTCGAGGTGGCGTTGGAGGACGGCGCGAGGATTCGCGTGAGACGGCACGGCAATCCGCACGGCGTGCGCATCTTGTTCACGCACGGCAACGGCTTTGCCGCCGACGGGTATTTCCCGTTCTGGAGGCAGCTCCTCAATTACGATCTCTTCGTATTCGATTTCCGCAACCACGGCCAGAACGTCCCGGCCGACCCGCCCAATCATGTCTATGCCCAGCTCAGCCGCGACCTTGAGCGGGTTCTCCGCAACGTGGAGTCGCAATTCGGCAGCAAGAAGACGGTCGGCATTTTCCATTCGATGTCGAGCCGCACGGCGCAGAAGCATGCGCTGGAGATCGGCTGGCGCTGGGACGCACTCGTGCTGTTCGATCCCCCGAGCGTGCCGCCGCGCGACCATCCGCTCCATGATGCGATGGTGGTATTCGAAACCCGGCTGGCGGATTATGCGCGCAGACGACGAGCGCGGTTCGCGAGCGTGGACGAAATGACCGCGGAGTACCTCAATTCGCGGGCGACCAGATTGTGGATTCCCGGCGTCCACGCGCTGATGGCGCGATCGGTATTGCGCAGGGACCCGAAGGGAGAGGGGTGGAGGCTCGTGTGCGACCCCGAAAACGAAGCGGGCATCTACGAACAGGCCTTGACGCTGAATTTGTGGCCCAAGGCCAGCGAATTCCCGGGGCCGGTCAAGCTCATTGGCGCTGATCCCGGCATCGGACCGGCTTCGGCGCGCGCCAATCAGGCGCTCGGGGTGGAAAACGGCTACGACCACAGCTTCGTCCCCGGAGCCGGCCACATGCTCCAAATCGAAAAGCCCGATGCGTGCCTCGCTGAAGTCCTGGCGTTCCTCAGTAAGCATGGCGTGGCGCAGCCGTAGCAGGATGCGGAAAAATGCTGGAATGTCGTCATTCCGGGGCGCGGTCGCAGGCCGCGAGCCCGGAATCCATAAACACAGGCCCGAGAAATCGATGGCTTGGCCTGTGTTCATGGTTTCCGGGCCCGGCCCTCACGGGCCGTCCCGGAATGACAGGAGGTTTTTCCGCATCCTGCTAGCGCGGTCCGACGACGTGAGGGCGGCGAATTTTTCGCCGGCGAACGCGTTGCGCTTACGCCCGCGCCTCCATTCGCGCTTTCCAGTCTTCCTTCAGCTTGTCGCGCAGCACCTTGGCGCGATCGTTCTTCGGCAAGTCGGGAACGATAATCACCTGCTTCGGCATTTTTGCCTGCGGCAGATGTTTCCGGCAGTGATCGAGGACGCTCGCCTCGTCCAGATTCTCGTCCTTGGCGACGACGTAGCACACCACTTCCTCGCCATAGATCTTGTCGGGAACTCCGACCGCGGCGGCATCGAGAATTCCGGTATGTTTGAGCAGGACCTCGTCGATCTCCATGGGCGCGATGTTGACGCCGCCTCGGATGATCAGATCCTTGCTGCGGCCGGTAATGCGGACGAAGCCATCGGCGTCGATGATCCCGAGATCGCCGGTCTTTATCCGCTTCCCGCGCACCGGTTCGATCGTGCCGTCATAGCGCAGGTAGCCGATCGCGGTCTGTGGCCCGCCCGCGGTGATCTCGCCCTCGACCCCGGGGGGACACGGCCTTCCCTGGGCGTCGACGATCTCGACCTCCTGGTGAAGCGCAGAAAGGCCGACCGTGCCTATCTTCCGGCGGTAATGGCGATTGCCGCAAATCCAGCCCGCTTCCGACATGCCGTAGAGCTGTAAGAGTGTGACCCCGTACATGGCCTCGAACCGGGTCCACTGCTGTGCGGTCAACGGCGCGGTGCTGCAGGTCATGAGCCGCAAGGTCGGGATATCCTTTGCCGTGGTGCCAAGCGGCGTGTTGAGCAGCATGCTCACGACCGTGGGCACGCCCGCGGCAAAGGTTATTCCGTATTTCTCGATCCACTCGAAAAAGCGGCGGTGCGAAAAGCGCTTGGCGATGCAGAGCGTCGGGCCCTTCTGCAAGAAGGGCATCAGGCTCAGAATCTGCGCCGAGTTCCACCCGAACGAGCGGTATTCGAGGGTGCGGTCGTCTTCGCCAAGGCCGAGGAATTCTAGCGTCGAGAGCCCGTTCAGCCAGTAGGCGGCGTGGTCGTAAACCACGATTTTCGGCTTGTCCGTCGTCCCCGAGGTGCAAAATATGCACGAGATGTCTTGCGCAAGATTGCGCTCCGGGATTTCGTCGGGGCTGCGCCCGCGCGGCAGGGCCGAAAAAAAATGATCCTCTGCATCGACGGCGCCGGCCGGCGACCACGACCCGAACCGGATCCGCGGCGACTTGGCGCCGCCGACCAAGGCGTCGCAGTCGATGTCCTTGTGATGGAAGATGAGGGCAGGATCGATCGCGGCCGTCACCTCGGCCATCTGCTTTTCGTTGATCTCGATGTTGATCGGGCAAATGACGGCGCCGAGCCGCCACACCCCGAACCAGATCAGCAGCTTTTCGAGGTTTTCCTCCGACAGCAGCAACACGCGGCTGCCCTTGCCGATGCCGCGACCCTTGAGATAGGCGGCGATGTCCGTGGTCATTTGATCAAGCCCGCCGAAATCGATCTCTGAGCCCGAATCGAGATCGACAATCGCGGTCTTGCGCGGATCGCGGGCGCGATAATGGGCGAACAAGTCGGCAATCGGCCGGTACGGCAGCTTCAACTGGTGATGGCCAAAGACCCCCGTCATCGTCTCCTCCGCAGCTCGGCGGCAACCGCGCCGCGCCCGGTTCTCCAGCCGCTCGCCAAGGCGGTATTGCGGTCTACCGAGTCCAAGCCCACCGGCCGACGGCTTGCCGGCTCACGACACGGGCCAGCGCAACTGGATCATTGAATCGAATTTGAGGTGTTGTTTGAAACGCGACACTGCAGCCGGAACCTCTTCGAAAAGCCGGCCTTCATCGATCCAGGTCAGATGGCCGTCGGCAACGACCTGCTCGCCGGCAATAAAGACATCGCGTACCGAATCGCCGGTCGCGCTGTAGACGAGGTTCGAGACCGGGTTGAGCAGAGGCTGCCATTCCGGCCGGCGGGTGTCGAAGAGGACGATATCGGCCTCCTTTCCCACTTCGATGCTGCCGATGCGGTCGCCCCACAACGTGGCTTTGGCGCCGTTGATCGTCGCCATTTCGAGTGCCGTTTCCGGCGGCATGACCCGCGGATTGACGCGCGTCTCCTTATAGCAGCAGCAGGCGAGACGCATCTCCTGCGGCATATCGACGATGCCGGAGCTCGCATGATCCGAGCCGATCGCCACATTGACGCCGAGCGCCATCAACTCGGGCAGCTTGCCGAAGAGGAAGTTGCCGTATCCGTTGTGAAGGCTGGAACTCGGCGCGCAGACGAGCGACGGCTTGCGCCTGGCGATGATCGCAACCTCCTCGGGTTCGAGCCATCCCGAATGGACGAGCAGCATCCGCTCGTCGATCACGCCGAGCGCCTCGAGGCGCTCGATCTCGGCCTTGCCGGTGCGGGCGAGGCTTGAGTCGTGCGTCGAGTAGCTGAAGCAGGCGTGGGTCTGCAGCAGGGTAGCGTATTGGTCGGCAAGCTTCCTCAGCCCCAGGATCAGCGCATCCGAGGCGTTGTTGAGGCCGCGAAAGCAGGCGCTGGCCCCAAGCTTCGGATTGCCAGACTTGGCATAGCGGTAGAGCACCTCCTCCGCCCGCTCCAACGCCACGCCTGTCGTCTCGATCATGCGATCGGGGAGGATCCCCAGCACCGACTTGGTGAGGTCGAAGGACGAGCGCGAGACGATAAACCGGATGCCGGTCGATAAGGCTCCCTCGATCGAGGATTCGGGATGATAGTTGCCGGGATCGATGAAGCAGGTCACGCCGTGCTTCAAGAGTTCCGCCGCGGCCAAGGTGGCAGACACCCGGACGTCTTCGCCCTCGAGCGCGGCCTCGTAGGGATACATCCGCTCGAAGAGAAAGGACTGCGCGCCGGCCTCGTCGGCGAGCCCGCGCGACAGTTGGAAGGAAGAATGCAGATGGCAATCGATAAACCCCGGCGTCGCCACCCTGGAGCGCCCGCTGAGATTGCGCCTTCCCGAATACCGCTTGACGATCTCGGCCGACTTGTCGACCGCGACGATCCTACCCTCGTTTACCGCGATGCCGGCATCGCGGATGACCCGCCTGCCGTTATCGACGGTGATGAGCCAGTCGATATCCGAGAGAACGAGATCGGCTTCTTCGCTCAATTTCGTTCACTTCGGCTCGCCGACATAGGCGAGGTCATCGGCGATCTTCAGTTCAAGGAGAACGTTGTCGTCGCTCGAATCCGGGCACAGCATCGAGCGATGCCCGATGCCCTTCGGGATGAACAACATGTCGCCCGGATGCATGGTGACGGTGCCCATCTCGGTTTCCCACTTCAGCGCGCCCTTGACGCAGAAGATGATCTCGTGCGCATCGACATTGCGATGCCAGAAGGACATGTCGTGCTTTCGGCGTTTGGAGACGTCGACCTTCACCCGGTCCGAGGCATAGAGCCGCAACGGCGTGCCGTCGGCCTTGTCGAGGTTGCTGGGGGTGAACTTTTCGGAGAAGATATTGATCAGGCGAAAAATGTCGGCGTTTTCCAGAACCCCGGCATTGACCACCGGCGGCTCATGGTGCGCGAGCACCACGTTTTTGCCGCCGATCGTCACCAGTTCGCGATATTTCTCCGTCGCCATCAACACCTCCCTTTGTTTCATGCCGCCGGGTTGCCGGAGCGGGATGCTTCGACCAGTGCTTCGACAATGCCGGCATAGCCGGTGCAGCGGCACAGATGGCCGCCGAGGACCGCGCGGATGTCCGCCTCCGAGGCATTCGGATTGCGCGCGAAGTAATCCGTGAACGACATCAGGATTCCCGGCGTGCAGAAGCCGCACTGCAGCGCGTGATGCTTCTGGAACGCCGTCTGCAACGCATTGAGCGCACCGTCCGCGCCTGCCAGCGACTCGACGGTGGTGACGGCCCTCTCCTCGGCCTGCGCTGCGAGCGTCAGGCATCCGCGCTGGGCCACCCCGTCGATGAGCACCGTGCAGGACCCGCAGATCCCGTGCTCGCAGCCCACATGCGTGCCGGTCGCGCCGAGGACATGGCGCAGGAAGTCGGTGAGCAGCATGCGCGGTTCGGCCTCTCCGGAGACCCTGCGGCCGTTGAGCCAAAAGGCGATCTTCGCGCGTTCGTCGGGGTTCACGCGGCGCATCGGCAAGCCTCTTCGATGACGACAGGGCCGATGCGGCGCAGGATGTCGCGCCGCAATCGGGCAGACGCATGAATGTCCTCGAACCCTTCGAGGTCCCACGCGAGAGTCTCGATCGCATCCCGCGCCGCGGTGCCGCCGTTCATTTCGATGCGCCGGATTGCCGGAGCACCGGTCATGCCGCCGACCCCGAGGCGGACGGCGCCGGCGTCCTCGACCATGGCCGCCACGGCGATGATCGCGAAGTCCCCATGCCGCCGCGCCACCTCGCGAAAGGCCACGCGGTGACGGGAAGGCGCCACGGGAAACCGGACCGCGGCCACGAGTTCATCCGGCTCGCGCGCGGTGGTGAGGACTCCCCGCTGGAAATCGCTCGCCGCCAGAACGCGCGTGCCGCGAAGCGAGCGCAGCACGACCTCGCCGCCCAGCATGGCGAGCGAGAGCGGGATTTCGGAACTGGGATCGGCGTGGGCGATGGAGCCGCACACCGTCCCCCGGTTCCGGGTTTGAAAATGGCCGACGAAAGGCAGGAGCGCGCCGAGAAGCGGAAGCCTCGATTTGAGATCGGGCCACGCCAGGAGCCGGTTCTGAACCACGGCCGCCCCGATCTCCACCTTGTCGCCGGCCACCCGGATAGTATCGAGTTCGGGGATGCGCGCGATGTCGATGAGGGCAGCGGCCTCCACGAGCCGCAGATTGAGCATCGCCATCAACGACTGGCCACCGGCGAGGATCCTGGCGTCGTCGCCATATTCGCCGAGAACGGCGACCGCTTCGTCCACGGTGTCCGGCCGGATATAGGCAAACTTGCGCGGCTTCACCGGCCGCCCCGGGAAGTCGGCGGCGGCCGCTTCGGTTCGGCTGCGGCCATCAGCGCGTGCAGCCGCCGCGGAGTCGCCGGCAACCGGACGTCCTTGACGCCGAGCGCGTCGGCGATGGCATTGGCGATGCATGCCGGCACGCTCATGCAGTTGCCCTCTGCGATCCCCTTGGCGCCCAATGGCGTGAACGGGGACGGCGTCTCCATATGCAGGATCTCCACCGGCGGGATTTCGCCGACCGTCGGAACCAGGTAATCCGCGAAGGTGCCGGACAGGAATGCGCCGTTCTCGTCGTAGACGAACTCTTCATAAAGCGCCGCCGCGATGCCCTGGGCAAAGGAGCCCCGCATCTGCCCCATCGCGATCAGCGGATTGAGCAGCCGGCCGGCATCATGCATCGAGACATAGCGGTCAACCCGCGCCTCGAAGGTCAAGGGATCGATCTCGACACCGCACATATCGAAGACGAAACCGTAGGTGAGCGAGGTGTTGACCCGGTCCTCGCTCGACGGCGGCTCGAGTCCGGGCGGCGACCACACCGCGGTTTCGCGCAGGCCCGGCGGCATTCCCTCGGGCAGCATCACCGGCGACCAGTGCGCAGTGCCGGCGACGCGTCCGAACGGCAAGGCATTGTCGGGATTGTTGCGGCTGCCGATCATGCCGTCTGCGAACTCCACGTCGTCTGGCAGAATGTTGAGCTGCTTGGCGGCAATTTCCGCGAGCTTATCACGCATGCGGACCGCGGCCAAATGCGCGGCCACCGCCGCACCGGGCGAGAACCGGCAGGAATAGGTTCCGGCAGCGATCGACCACTCATCCTTGAGCGTGTCCAATTCCAGAATCACGGTGATGTCGCCGACCTTGAGCCCAAGCTGCTCGGCGACGATCTGCGACAATACCGTCGCGTGGCCCTGGCCCTGGACCGTGACGTCGGCGGTCAGGGAAACGGCGCCGAGGGGATCGATGTTGAGGGTGGCCATCGAAATGGCGCCGTTCTTCGGGCCGGGCTTGTCGCGCGCTTCGGCCGTCAGCAGCGTCGACAAGTAGCCCATGTTGGACATGCCGGGCTCGACGATGGCGGCAAAGCCGATCCCATAAGGCCGGCCGGCCGCGCGAGCGACGTCGCGGCGGCGCTTCAGATCCTCGAGCCGGCCGTTGCCGACGGCCAGTTCGACCGCGCGCAGATAATCACCCGAATCGTAGAGCGCGCCGGCGGCGGCCTTGTAGGGAAACTTTTCGCGCGCAATCACATTGCGCTTGATGACCTCGAGAGGATCGAGATGGAGTTCGATGGCGATGCGCTGCACCAGCCGTTCGAGCGCCATATAAAGCTGCGGGCCGCCGAAACCGCGGATGAGCGAGGCCGGCATCTTGTTGGTGAGGACGACGCGGTTCGTCACCTCCACGTTGGCGATGTCATAGGCGCCCGTCACCGCGCCGTGCATGCGATAAAGCGGTCCCGGCATCGGTGCGCGCAGAAACGCGCCGTAATCCTCGATCTGGTCGAGACGCAGAGCGAGAATGCGGCCGTCCTTCCTGACCGCGGCCTCGATCTCGGTGATGCGGTTCGGTCCGGAGCTGGCAGCGGCGAGATGCTCGGCCCGGTCCTCAACCCATTTGACCGGCCGCCCCGTGATGCGGGCGGCGAGTGCGGCGAGCACAATGTAGGGAAAGATCGAGAGCTTGATGCCGAAACTGCCGCCGCTGTCGGGAGGGATGCGAAGACGCAGCTTGGTCCCGGGCACCCTCAACGCACGCGCCATCACCGCATGTGTGCTGAACGGCCCCTGGAAATTCGCGAGCACGTCATAGCTCTTCTCGTGCGGCCGATATTCCGCGACCACGACGTAGCATTCGATCGGGGTGAACGAATTGCGCGGATAGTCGAGAGTGAGCGCGACGCGGGCATCGGCGCCTTCGAAGGCGCCTTTGGGATCGCCATAGGAGAAGCGGCGGACGGAAATCTCGTTCGTCCGCGCCTCGGGATGGAGGAGCGGCGCCGACGGGCTGCGCGCGGCCTCAAGATCGACCACCGCCGGCAGCGGCTCGTAGTCGATTTGCACCAGCTCCGCCGCGTCTTCGGCGAGATAGCGGGTGTCGGCGACCACGAGCGCGACCGGTTCGCCGAAATACCGGACGCGTTCGACCGCGAGCGACCACTGGTTGATCTGCGGCTTCAAGGCAATGAGGAAGGGGTCGGAAATCCGCCGGACATCCTCTCCGGTCACGACCGCCCATACTCCGGCCTCGGCGAGTGCGGCGCTCGCGTCGATGCGCAGGATGGTTGCGTGCGCATGAGGCGAGCGGATGATGTGTGCGTGAACGGTCCCATTGGGGACGGGCAGATCGTCGGCGTAGCGGCCGCGCCCCGAGAGCAGAACCGGGTCTTCTTTTCGCAGCAGCGGCTTGCCCAGGACTTGCGACACCGATCTTCCCCCTTCGGATGGACGCGGGCGGACCCCTCAGGCCGCGAGCGGCGCCACGCTCGAGACCGCGCTTAGAGCGGCATCCGATCGACCGACGCGCATGGCCGCCACAGCCTCTCATCCGGACAGGATCGGCAAAATAGCATCGGACTTTGGGCAATCAAAGACACCATTCGCACGTGATCGCCGTCGGCCGGGGCGAACCGTCACCGTGCCCCGTGCCGTCGAGTGTGCCAAATTGTGCCAAAAACTGGCAGGGCTACGAGCGATGGGCTTTTAAGCACTTGATCTTGTTGGAGCGGGTGAAGGGAATCGAACCCTCGTCGTAAGCTTGGGAAGCTTCTGCTCTGCCATTGAGCTACACCCGCGCGCGTTTGATGATAAGGCGTCGGCGCGAGGGAGAGAAGGGGCTTTTGCGCTCGCCTCCCTCACGTGAAATCGCGCCGCGTATAAAGCGCTTCGAAGCGCAGCCCTTCCCGAGCGAAATTCTCGGCAGCGCCTTCGAGACGGTCGACGACGGTGATCACCTTGACGATTCTCGCGCCCGCTCGCCGCGCGGCTTCGACGGCCGCCATCGCCGAGCCGCCCGTCGTCGTCACATCCTCGACGAGAACGACGCCTTTGCCGGCGGCGAGGAGGCCCTCGACCGCGCGGTCGGTGCCGTGGCCTTTCTTCTCCTTGCGCACGAAGAAGCCGGAGAGCGGCTTTTCGGGCCAGCTGCGGCGGCAGATCAAAGTGACGAGCGGAATGGCGCCCGTCTCCAATCCGCCGATAAAGCCGACCTCCTCCTCCTTCACCATGTTGAACAGCAAATCGGCGAGAAGCGCCGCCCCCTCGGGATCGAACATCGTCTTTTTCAGATCGAAGAAATAATTGCTCGAAACCCCCGACGCGAGGCGAAACTCCCCCTCGTGCAGCAGCGAAGCGGCGCGGATGATTTCTTTGAGGCGCTCTCTTTTGCCGAGCGGCGGGTGGGCTCTTGAACCTTCGATCATGGAGGGGGATTCTCCTTCGCCGTGCGGCCCCTATGGGTCTGCGACATTTTATTCCCCTTTGCGCCGCCTTTGCGAGACCGCGCGAGAGGATGGCGTCCGCGAAGCGCTCGCGCTAGGGTCGCTCCCCGCGGATGACGCTACGAAAGGGTCGAGACGATGCGCTGGGTACGCTACGAGCGGAATGGAGAAAAGGCTTACGGGATCCTCGAAGGCGAGGACATCCTCGAGGTGCGGGGCGATCCCTTTGCCGGCTACGAGAGGACCGGAACGCGGCGTTCTCGCAAGGCGGTGAAACTCCTCATCCCGGTCGAGCCAAGAACCTTTTACGCCGCCGGTCTCAACTACCCCGAGCACGTGATGGAGATGGCGAAGAAACACGGCACGCAACCCAATCTGCCGAAAGCCGCGGACATCGGCTACCGCGCCAACAATGCTTTGATCGCCGATGGCGAACCGATCGTCATTCCCGCCGATGCCGGCAACGAAGTGCAATACGAGGGGGAACTCGTCGCGGTCATCGGCAAAAAGGCAAAGCATCTCTCCGAGAGCGACGCGCTTTCCTCTATCCTCGGCTACACGATCGGCAACGACGTGAGCGAACGCGGCTGGCAGAGAGAGGACCGCACGCTGTGGCGCGCGAAAAATGCCGATACCTTCAAGCCGATGGGGCCGTGGATCGAGACGGAGGTCGATCTCGACGCGCTCGAAACGATCGTGCGCGTCAACGGCGTCGAAACCGACCGGTTCCGGACCAACCACATGATCTTCGGCGTCGCCACCTTCCTCGCGCGGATGTCGCGCTATCTGACGCTTTATCCAGGCGATGTCGTGTGGATGGGGACGGAAGGCGCGCCCAAAAACCTGAAGCACGGCGATCTTTGCGAGATCGAGATCACCGGCATCGGCACCCTCGGGAACCCCGTCCTCCGCGAAGGACTTTAGGAGGATGCGGAAGAACGCTGGAATGTCGTCATTCCGGGGCGCGGTCGCAGGCCGCGAGCCCGGAATCCAGGAACGCAGGCCCGCGAAATCAATGGTTTGGCCTGTGTTCATGGGTTCCGGGCCCAGCCCTCACGGGCCGTCCCGGAACGACAGGGGGTTTTTCCGCATCCTGTTAGGAGGACGCTGGACCCGCGCGTGCTTCGCATTCTTTTCAAGAGCAGAGCGGGCGAGGCCTCATGTCGTTATTGGCGGGCTCTGACCGAGGAGGGGATCCTGCCCGTCGATCGGAAGGAGCTGTGCCGAGTCAAGATCGCTTTCGATCATGCTGGCGGGTATTGCAGCACGGTGCGCTCGCAGGCGGCGCCGCGTGCGGGCCAGAGCGCGGACAGGATCCAGCGGGTGTTGCCTTCTTCTTGACTCGAAGGTTCAAGGCTTGTAGCAACAGGCAACACGGGTTCCGCGGCAAAGAACAGGGTCATCCTGTCAAGTTTTCGTCCGCGCTCGCAAAGCGCGACGCGGCGCCGACGCGGAGTTTGGGCAGCGAAGAGCGGCCGTCGGAGATGCCTTCTGGCGAGGCTCTCCGAAAAACGAATCCATTGGGGGGAATGCGATGTCAGAAGGCCGATCGAAGCGTTACGAATACGGCATATTGATTATCCTCGTCTTGTTCTGGGGACTCGTCGGCCTCAACCGGGCCGGGATCGGCTTCATCTTTCCCAAGATCGTCCCCGCATTCCACATGGCGTTGTGGCAGGCGGGGCTTTTATTATCGGGCACTTCGATCACCTGGGCCTTTTCGAGCTGGATTGGCGGTTGGCTTTCCGACCGCCATGGCCGGCGCAAAGTGTTGCTTCCCGCCGTCGGCTTTATGCTTTTGATGACCGCGGCGATGGGGGCCGCGTGGAACTTTCTGTCGATGTTCGTTGTCCGCGATTTCCTCGGCATCGGCGACGGGGTTGGGTGGTCCGTCGGCGAGGCGGCGGTTGGCGAGGACGCCACGCCGGAACGGCGAGGGTTCAACCAGGGGATTTTTACCGCGGGATACACTTTCGTCGGCGCCGGCCTCGGCGCCCTCATCATTACCCATCTGACGGTGGCCCTCGGCTGGCGGTGGGTTTTCCCCATTATCGCCGCCGCCGGGATCCTCGTGTGGATCGCCTTGTTCGCGCTGATGCGCGAGCCCGCAAGACGCGTGCAGCACCGCCGGATCGACTGGCAGCAAAGTGCGCGTCTTTTGCGCGACCCCTCGATGCTGGCGATCACCATTGCCGGCTGCGCGGTTCTCACCTGGTTGCTTCTCGACTACGGCTTCGACGTGCTGTTTTTGACCAAGATGCGCCACTTCAGCCTGATCCAGGCGGGAGAGATCATGTCGGCGTGGGGCCTCGCCGGCGCCGCCGGCCAGCTGCTTTTGCCGCTCCTCTCCGACTTCGCGGGCCGCAAGCCGATCGTGATCGTAAGCGCGCTCGCTTGCGCGGCATCGCTCGCTTTTTTTATCACCGGCGCTTACGGCTTCGCGGGGATGCAGCTGCTTTTGGGGCTGAGCGGCTTTTTCGGCTCGGGCCTCTTGCCGATCGTCCTCGCCACCTGCGTCAGCGAACTCGTCTCGGACGAACTGCGCGGCGCGGCGCTCGGCATGACCAACTTCTTCGGAGTGATCGTCGGCGGCACCTTGATGCCGGCATTGGGCGGCGTCGTTGCCGATCACTTCACTCTGGCGGCAACCTTGTGGCTTTCGGTTGCGAGCCAGATTGTCGTCGCCGGAACGCTGTTGGCGGTGAGGGAGACCGCGCCGCGCGTCGTCGCACGCGCAGTCGTTGCCTAGAAAGCGAAATTGCCGTCCGCTGCACGGGCCGTGAAAAGGAAGAGCCATGATCGCCATTGACGTGCATGCGCATATGCTCGACCGCGACTGGCTCGAGCTTTTGAGGAGGCACGGCAAACCCCATTACGAGGTGCGAGCGACCCTCGACGGCGTCGAAGGCGTTTTTCTCGACGGCGCTCCCTTCATGACGCTCCAGCCCGGACATTTCGATTGCGATTACCGGATCGCGCGCATGGACGCGGCAAAGGTCGACCTCGCGATCGTCTCGCTCACCTGCCCCAACGTCTATTGGGGCGGGCCGGAGGCGAGCCTCGAGGCGGCGCGCATCGTCAACGACGACATGGCGGAGGCTGAGCGCCGTTATCCGGGTCGCATCCGCTGGCTCTCCTCGCTCCCTTGGGAATATCCGGAACGCGCCGTCGAGGAGCTCAAGCGTTCGCTCGACTTGGGCGCGGTCGGCGTCATGGTGCTCGCCAATATCGCCGGACGGTCTCTGACCGATCCGCATTTCGCGCCGATCTGGAAGGCGATCGACAAGGAGGGGCTGCCGGTTCTCGTTCATCCGTCCGCGCCCCCCGGCACCGCCGACCTCGATCTGCGCGCGTTTAATCTCATCGCCTCGGTCGGGTTCATGTTCGACACGACGCTCGCTTTCGCACGCATGATCTTCGACGGCTTTCTCGACCGCTATCCCAATCTGAAGCTGATCGCGCCCCATGCCGGGGGGACGCTGCCTTTTATCGCCGGCCGTCTCGATCAGTGCTTCGACAAAATGGGCGCCGCACGCACCAAGATCTCGGAGCCTCCGAGCCGCTATCTTCGCCGCATCTATTACGACTCGGTGACTTATCGGATCGAAGCGTTGCGGCTTTGCATCGAAGTCGGCGGCGCGGACAAGGTCATGTACGGATCCGACCACCCGCACAACATCGGCGACATGGCGGGCTGTCTCGCGCGCGTCGACTCGCTGCCGGCGGCAGAGCGCGACGCCGTGCGCGGCGGCAACGCCACACGCATCTTCAGGCTCTAACGCGGCGGGCGGCGCTCGGGGGGATTGGCCACATCTCCCGGTAGATGCTGACGCAGCCGGAGAACGATCGCGCTCGCCCGGTCCGCCTGGGCCGAAATCTTGTCGAGGATCTCCGCGAGCTGCCGGCTGTCCTCTGGATGGTCGAGTTTCAGGAGCCGGCGCGCCGCTGCGGTGTAGCCGGCGACCGCTGTCAGCAACTCCGTCATCTCGTGAAGCGCTGCGGAGGGCGGGTCGCCGCTGCGGGCCGAAATTGGCGGATTGGGCATGCGTCTTTCTCCTCCCCTTCCATTAAGAACGCGCGATAACGCGCAAGGCAACTCGGCTCGCCGCCCTTAGTTTGATCGCGATCAAACTCGCCGCCGATCGGCTTGCGTCGTAACGACGCACGCTGCACAAGATCCAAATAAGCGAGCAGGATGACGCTGCTGCGCGAAAACAGGCGCGAGCGAGGTCGAGATGTCCGGCAGAGAACAGAACCCATATCCGAGCGCCGGCGATCGTCGTCCTTCGATCTCGGCGATCCCTTTTCGCGAGGCCTCGGGCGGCAAGATCTCCTATCTCCTGAGCGAGCCCGAGCGGATCGCTCTGGCGCGGATCGCGTCGCGCGTGCGCTTCGGCCGCGGCACTCTGATGTTTCGGGAAGGGGATCGCGCGGAAGCGGTCTACAACATCTCGTCAGGCGTCGTCAGGACCTCGCGAACGAGCGCTGACGGTTCGCGGCTGGTCCTCGCATTCCTATTCCCCGACGACCTTTTCGGGCTCGCCGGGGAAGGCCGTTACGTCAACACGGCGGAGGCGGTCACCGCGGTCGTCGCCTGGCGGATGCCGATCGCGGCGCTTGAGGCGCTGCTTCGCCGCGATCCGACCCTCGAGTGGCACCTGTTGCTGAAGCTCTGCCACGAGCTGCGGGAGGCGCAGCGCCACGCGCTGATGATCGCCCCGCACCGCGCCCTCACCCGGCTCGCCCTCTTCATTCTGATGCTCGCCCGATCGCAGGAAGCCCGCCGCGAGAGCGATACGGAAATTTCCCTGCCCATGACCCGCTCGGACATTGCCGACTATCTGGGCCTGACGCTCGCGGCGGTAAGCCGGTCCTTCCGCACGCTCGGAACCCGCGGCCTCATCGCCTTCCACGATCGGCGGCACCTGCGGATCGTCGATCCCGCGCGGCTTCGGGACCTCGCTGCGCTGAACGCCGGCATGGACGGTGAGAAGAACTGATCGCTCGCCGCGGCAGATCGCGGCCATGGCGCGAGCGGCCAGCGGCCCTTCAGGAAATCTAACGCTTCGGCGGCCGCGGACGAGAGGCGAAACCCGAATCCGCCCAGACCATAAAATCTTCGACGGCGCCCGTTAGATCATCCGTCATCGCTTCGAGTTCCGCCTTGACGTCCGATCCGATGCCCGGACCTTCGCGATCCAACTCCTGAAGCCGGCCCGCCAGCTTCTTTTGCCGGTCTTCAAGTTCCGCGATAGTGCCGAGCTCCTCGATCTTCGCGCCGCCTTTTGCTGCGGAGAGCTTTCGCCTCAATTTCTCGATGCGCTCCGCCAAGGCTTCGAGCCGGCTTTCCAGAACAAGATGGCGTCCTTTCTGCCGCATGTCTTTCCTTCTCCCCTTGAGATGCGCGACCGCCTGCCGCAAGGGATTCCCGATCCGAAGCCTGAAGAGATCGGCCCGGTCACCCCGAAGCTCTTGTGGAGATGGGCATGGACATCCCTCAAATCCTCTTCCCTCAAGCTGGGATTGCCGCCGCGACTCGAAGAGGCTCACACGCGCACGCCTCTGAGGCGCAAGGCATTGCCGATGACGGAGAGCGAACTCAGCGTCATCGCGGCCACGGCGATCATCGGCGAAAGAAGAATGCCGAAAGGCGGGAACAGAACGCCGGCGGCAATCGGAATGCCGAGAACATTGTAGGCAAAGGCCCAGACGAGGTTCTCGTGCATGTTGCGCATCGTCGCCTCGCTCAAATGCCGCGCACGAACGATGCCGCGCAGGTCCCCCTTGACGAGCGTCACGCCGGCGCTCTCCATCGCCACGTCGGTTCCGGTCCCCATCGCGATCCCGACCTGCGCCTGGGCGAGGGCAGGGGCGTCGTTGATGCCGTCGCCCGCCATCGCGACGAACCTGCCTTCGGCTTGCAGGCGTTTGACGATCTCCGCCTTCTGGTCGGGAAGGACGTCGGCGACGACCTCGTCGATGCCGAGACGGCTCGCAACCGCGTTTGCGGTCGTCTGATTGTCGCCCGTCAGCATGACGATGCGCATCCCCGCCTCGTGCAGCGCCTCGATCGCGGCAGGGGTCGTCTCCTTGATCGGATCGGCGACCGCGACGAGACCGGCGAGCCTACCGTCGATCGCGACGAACATCGCCGTTTTCCCTTCGCTGCGCAGGCGCTCCGCCGCCGACGCGGAGGATGCGATGTCGATGCCGAGGGCGCCCATCAGCGCATCGTTGCCGAGGGCGAGGCGGCGCTCGGCGATCCGGCCGTGCACGCCCTTGCCGGGAATCGCTGTGAAATCGGCGACCTGCGAGAGCTCAAGACCGCGCTCTTCGGCCCCTTTGACGATCGCCGCGGCGAGCGGATGTTCGCTGCCGCGTTCGAGCGAGGCCGCGAGTTGCAGCACCGTTTCCTCGCCGCCCGGACCCTGAGCGATGACATCCTCCAAGCGCGGGTGCCCCTCGGTCAGGGTTCCCGTCTTGTCGGTGACGAGGGTATCGACCTTCCGCAAGGTTTCGATGGCTTCGGCGTTCTTGAAGAGGACACCGAACGTCGCGCCTTTCCCCGAGGCCACCACGACCGACATCGGCGTCGCAAGGCCAAGGGCGCAGGGGCAGGCGATGATGAGGACGCCGATCGCGTTGAGAATGGCGTAAGCGAGCGCCGGCACGGGGCCGAAAAAGTACCAGGCGACGAACGTCACTACGGCGGTTGCGACGACCGCCGGCACGAAATAGGCCGAAACCGAATCGGCGAGCCTCTGGATCGGGGCGCGGCTGCGGCTCGCTTCGCTCACCATGCGCACGATCTGCGCGAGGAGCGTGTCGCTGCCGATCCGCTGCGCTTCCATGATGAGGGAGCCGGTGCCGTTGACCGTCGCACCGATGACGCGCTCTCCGGCTGTCTTCTCGACGGGGATCGGCTCTCCCGTGATCATCGATTCGTCGATCGAAGAACTGCCCTCGACGACGATGCCGTCGACCGGGACCTTCTCGCCCGGCCGGATGCGCAGATGGTCGCGGATCTCTACATCGGCGAGCGGGATGTCCTCCTCCGAGCCGTCCGCGTTGACGCGGCGCGCCGTTTTCGGAGCAAGCCCCAGAAGATCGCGGATCGCCGCGTTCGTCGAGCTGCGCGCGCGCAGTTCGAGCACCTGGCCCAAAAGCACCAAGGCGGTGATGACCGCCGCTACCTCGAAATAGACGGGCGGCAAGCCGCCCTCGGTGCGGAAGACGGCGGGGAAGATGCCGGGAAGGACGACGGCGATCACGCTATAGCCGTAGGCAAAGCCGATGCCGAGGCCCGTCAGCGTGAACATGTTGGGACTGGCGTTGAGGAGCGAGGCCCATAGGCGCGTGAGGATCGGCCATCCGGCCCAAAGGACGACGGGAGTGGCGAAGATGAGCTGCACCCAGGCCGAGGGCACCGGGGGAGCGAAGGTCGTCATCCCGAGAGCGACGACCGGCACGCAGAGCCCCGCGCTCCACCAAAAGCGGCGGGTCATGGCGAGAAGCTCGGCCTTCTCCTCTTCCTGCGCTCCCGCGGCGACCTCGCGCGGCTCGAGCGTCATCCCGCATTTCGGGCAGACCCCGGGCTGCGAGCGGACGATCTCGGGATGCATCGGACAGGTCCACTCGACGCGCTTTGCCGCGCGAGGCTTCAGCTCCAGGGCGCATTCCGGGCAAAGACCACGCGAAAGGCTTTCGACTTCGGGATGCTTTGGAGAAGTGGTGATGGCCTCATCGCGAGCGCCGCCGTGGCCCGCGTGGGAGGGCGCGGCGGCGGTTGGTTCATCGGAGCGGCTGCGTTCGGCAACGTCTCCGGCCGGCGCCAAATTCTGCGAAACTTGCTCGCGCAATCGTTGCGCTTTGCGATCCGTCATCGCTTGCTCCCGCGAGATCGTGCTTTACCCGTGGAAGTCTGCTTCCTGTTCCTTGGCCCCACGCAGTGTGCAGAATGCGCACGCCGCACTCTCGCCCGCGACCGCTCGTTACCGCGCCGGCACGTTTTCGACCATGATCCAGGTCAAAGCCGGACGGTCAGGGCTCGCCCGCGCGCGCCAAAGCGGGCTTGAAGCGCCGCAACCTCAGCGAATTGGTCACCACGAAGAGGCTCGAAAGGCTCATCGCGGCGGCGGCCAGCATCGGGTTCAGAAGGACGCCGAAGAGCGGGTACAAAGCCCCGGCCGCGAGTGGGATGAGCGAAACGTTGTAGGCGTAAGCCCAGAAGAAATTACCCCGGATGGTCTGGAGCGTCCGCCGCGACAGCATCACGGCGTTGACGATGCCGCGCGGATCGCCCGACACGAGGATGACATCGCCGGCTTCGACCGCGATATCGGTGCCGGTGCCGATAGCGATGCCGACATCGGCCTGAGCGAGCGCCGGCGCATCGTTGATGCCGTCGCCGACAAAGGCGACTTTGCGGCCCTCGCCTTGGAGCCGCATCACTTCGCGCGCCTTCTGATCGGGCAGCACTTCGGCCAGAACCCGGTCGATGCCGGCGCTCTCGGCGATCGCTTCGGCGCTGCGCCGGTTGTCGCCGGTCAGCATCGCCACCCCGAGCCCGAGGCCGTGCAATACCGCAACCGCCTCGCGCGAACCCTCCTTGAGCGGGTCGGCGACCGCGAGCACGGCGGCAAGCTTGCCGTCGAAGGCGGCGTAAAGCGGGGTCTTCGCCGCTTCCGCCAGCTTTTCCGCGTGCAGGGCGGCGTCCTTCAGCGAAACCTCCAGCTTTTTCATGAAGCGGTCGGCGCCGATTTGAAGCAAGCGCCCGTTGACCTTCGCCGCAATCCCGTATCCGGGTTCGGCGCGGAAATCCTCCACAACCGGGAGCTCCAATCCCTTTTGCGAGGCCGCTTCGAGGATGGCCTCGGCGATCGGATGCTCGCTCTTTGCTTCGGCGGCCGCGATCGCCGCGAGCAAGGCGCCCTCCGCCATCCTTGCGCCGTCTTCCAACGCGATGAGATCGGTGAGATGCGGCCGGCCGAGGGTCAAAGTGCCGGTCTTGTCGAAGACGACGGTGTCGATCTTGGCGAGGGTTTCGAGCGCGGTGCCTCGGCGAAACAAGATCCCCATCTCGGCGCCCCTGCCGGTGCCGACCATGATCGCCGTCGGCGTCGCCAGCCCCATCGCACAAGGGCAGGCGATCAAAAGCACCGACACCGCCGTGACGAAGGCGAAACTCAAGGCCGGGACGGGTCCCAAGAAAAGCCAGAGAAGAAAGGTCGCCCCTGCGATCGCCATGACCGTCGGCACGAACACCATGGCAATGCGGTCGGCGAACCTCTGGATGGCGGGCTTCGTCGCTTGCGCCTCCTCGACCATCCTGATGATGCGGGAGAGAAGGGTGTCCTTGCCGACTTCCGTGACGCGGAAGCGGAAGGCGCCGGTTCTGTTGATGGTGCCGCCGATGACTTCGGCGCCCGCCGCCTTTTCGACCGGAAGGGGCTCGCCGCTCACCATCGATTCATCGACGAAGGATTTGCCCTCGATCACCGCGCCATCGAGCGGCACCCGCTCTCCGGGGCGGACTTGGATCACGTCGCCGACCGCGACCTCTGCGATCGGAACCGCGATCTCGCGGCCGTCGCGGACGACCACCGCCGTCTTCGCCTGCAATCGCATCAGCTTTTTGATGGCTTCGGAGGTGCGCCCTCGCGCGACGGCCTCCATGAGGCGCCCAAGAAGGATGAGGGTAATGATGACGCCCGCGGCTTCGAAATACGTGTTCGCCGAGCCTTCGGGAAAGATCTGCGGCACGGCGAGCGCCAGAGTCGAATAGAAATAGGCGGCGCTCGAACCCAGCATGACGAGGGAATTCATTCCGGGCGCAAGGTGCTTGAATTCACTCCATCCGCTGCTGTAAAAGCGTCGCCCGGCCCAGAACTGCACGGGCGAGGCGAGGATAAGCTCGATCACCATCCAGCCCCGCTGCGGCAGCAACGACAGCATCCCGTTGTCGACGCCCGGCAGATATTTCGCCATCGCCACGAGAAAGAGCGGGATCGTGAACAGCGCCGCGAGAAGCAGGTCGCGGAAGAGGCCGCTCATCTCGCGTTCGCGCTCCTCCCGCTCGCTGTCGATGCTTTCGGCTTTTTCATCGAGCGGCCTCGCCTCGTACCCGGCCGCTGCGACGGCGGCGGCAATGACGGCGAAATCGGTGCGGCCGTCGATAAAGCCGATGCGGGCGCGCCCGGTCGCGAGATTGACGCTCGCCGAAAGAACGCCCGGAACCTTTTTGAGAGCGCGCTCGACGCGGCCGACGCAACTGGCGCAGCTCATGCCGTCAACCCGAAAATTCAACTCTTCCGTCATTCCTTTTCAACCCGCGAGAAGAGGGCGCCGGGACGAAGACGCCAAATGGAGGGAACTCGGACGATTCCCGGTCCGCCGCGCACCCGCCTTCTGTCGATTCCTGCGTTCAGCGGCTGTATTTGAGGTATTCCATCAGCTCGTCGACGAGAGCGTCCGTGTCTCCTCTGAGCGCTGCGGTCGCCACGTGATTCTTGAGATGGCAGCGCAACACGAGGCTCGCGACCTTGCTGACGGCTCCTTCGACGGCGCTCATCTGCTTCAAGACGTCGACGCAATAGACATCGTCTCTTTCGAGCATTTTGAGGACGCCCTCCAAGTGCCCCTTCACCGAAAGCAGGCGGCGGCGCGCATCCTCGCGGACGGTTGGATCGAGATGCAGATGGCCTTTGTGCTGGGCGTTCACTCGACCGCCCCGACCTCGTAGCCCTTGTCGGCGGCGGCGGATTTGAGAGCCGCGATCGGCGCCGAGCCCTCGACCACCGCCTCGCCGCGGTCCTTGCTGACATCGACCACCCGGCTGACGCCCGGAACCGCGAGAAGCGCGTTCCTGACCGTCATCTCGCAATGGGAGCAGGTCATTCCGGATATGCGCAATTTCGTGATCATCGGACTTTCCCCGGTGAGGTTTCAGGGCCTATCCACCCCTAGTGGGGTGGGCTCATATCGAGTTGGTCCGCTGCGGAGCGAATGTCAAGACCCGCGCGCGGCGCTCCGCATCGAAGCAAAGGTCATGCGAGCCTCGTTCGGCGGCGCTCAGGGATTTCTCTGTCGTCCGGCCGACCATCGAGCGTAACCGGGTGAGGGTTCGCTTCGCGCCGTCCGCCCCTAAGCAACATCTTGTTGATCGGTACACATCCCTCTCCGCCCTTCAGGTGTAAAGGCCGGAGACATGGTGAACGGATGTTCGGGGACATGGTGAACGGGTTGGCAGTGGCGCAGCTCGTCCCGGTAGTCCACGGGAGGGACCCGCGCCGCGAGGGAGCGCGCCCTCGATCGCGCTGGCGAGCGAGCGGCGCGGGAGGGGCCTG
>JAKAOO010000025.1 GCA_021812165.1 Pseudomonadota bacterium
TCAGCCGTTGCTCGCCGATCTCGCGTGACGCTTTCCTCGGTAGGGCGTGCCGGCCTCACCCCCACCCAACCTTCCCCCATCAAGGGGGAGGGCTTCGGCGGAGGTTCTTGACGGCGGGCGCGCTCGCCTCATCTTTCGGTTCATGAAAGAACGTCCTCGCGTGACGCCGCAAAAGGAGCGGGAGCGGGCGCAAGAGGAGGCGCGGCTTGCCGATGCGCTCCGGGAAAACCTGCGCCGCCGCAAGGAACAGCAGCGGGCGCGGCAAGAAAACGCCGAGAAGAAGCCTGAGCGCGATTCTTGAGCCATCCCTCTTTGTCGCGTAAAAGCTTTGTTGCGCGCCGTGCTCCGTCGTCGATTCGAGCGACCGGCGGCGGGAACAGAGGGTCATGGACAAAATCCGCATCCTGGGCGGCCGAGCGCTCGAGGGCAGAATCGCGATCGGCGGCGCCAAGAACGCGGCGTTGCCTTTGATGGCGGCGAGCCTTTTGACGCGCCAGAGCCTCGTCCTCACGAACCTGCCCGAGCTTCTCGACATCGCGACGATGGCGGGGCTTCTCGCCCAGCACGGGGTTGGCGTCAGCCGCAGGAAAGGCGATGGCGACAGCAGGGGCCCGCTCGAACTCAACGCCGCGCAGATCGCCTCGACCACTGCCCCGTACGATCTCGTTAGGAAGATGCGGGCCTCGATCCTCGTCTTGGGGCCTCTGCTTGCGCGCTGCGGTCATGCGCGCGTCTCCCTGCCCGGCGGATGCGCGATCGGCACGCGCCCGGTCGATCTTCATCTGCAAGGCCTCGAACGCCTGGGCGCGGTCGTCGAGCTTGAGGGAGGCTATATCGAAGTGCGCGCGCCAAAGGGCTTGAAGGGCGCCGAGATCGTTTTCCCGAGCGTCTCGGTCGGCGCGACGGAAAATCTGCTGATGGCCGCGGTCCTGGCCGAAGGCGAGAGCCGCCTCATCAACGCCGCCCGCGAACCGGAGATCGGCGATCTTGCGCGCTGCCTGCAAGCCATGGGAGCGAAGATCGAAGGGATCGACAGCGGTTGTTTGCGGATCCTCGGTGTTGGGGAGCTTCATGGCGCCCATCACGCGATCATCCCCGACCGCATCGAGACCGGCACCTACGTGATGGCGGCGGCCGCAACCGGAGGACGGCTCACGCTCACCGGGACGAGGCTCGGTCTCTTGGCGGCGCTCGCGCGTTCGCTCGAAGCGGCCGGGGTCGCGCTCACCGAAAGGGAGGATGGGATCGAGGTCTGCGCAGGGTCGCGCGCGCTCACTTCAGTCGATGTGACGACCGCGCCTTATCCCGGTTTTCCCACCGATTTGCAGGCCCAGATGATGGCCGTGATGGCGGTTGCCGAGGGCGCCTCGACGATCACCGAGACGATTTTCGAAAATCGCTTCATGCACGTTCCGGAACTCGCGCGGATGGGGGCGGACATCAGCGTCCATGGCGCCTCGGCGGTGGTGCGCGGGGTGAAGCATCTTTTGGGGGCGCCGGTGATGGCAACCGACCTGCGCGCCTCCGTGTCGCTCGTCATCGCCGGCCTCGTCGCCGAAGGCGAGACGATCGTCAACCGCATCTACCATCTCGACCGCGGCTACGAGCGCCTCGAAGAAAAGCTCGCCGCCTGCGGCGCGCGCATCGAGAGGGTGGGCGATGGCGGCTGAACCGGCCAATCTCTCTTTGAAGTTGCGGGCCGAGGACGAAGAAGATCTGAGCGTCATTTCGGCCTGCCTCCAAGATTCGCTCGTGCTTGTGGGCGACCTCGCCTATTTCCCCGAAGAGAAGAGGTTCATGCTGGTCGCCAACCGCTTTCTTTGGGAAAGGGGGAAGCCGCGTCCCGCGGTTGCGCATGAGCGGGCGCTTGCCGGGGTTGTCTTTGGCGGGGTCGAAGCGGTCACCTATCGCGGCTTCCAAAAAGGCGATCGCGAGCGGCTGTTGTGCCTGCTCGCCGCCCGCTATGAAGTCGATGCGGGAAAGGCGGCGATAATTCTCGAATTTTCCGCCGGCGCGATCGTGCGTCTGGAAGTGACGCGCATCGATTGCCGCGTCAAAGACTTGGGCGAACCGTGGCCCGCCCTCTGGCGCCCCGCGCACGACATCGGGGAGACGATATGAGCGCGGGGCTCATCCTGGCGTTGCCGAGAGGGCGCATCCTCGCCGAGGTGATGCCGTTGTTGCGCCGCGCCGGCATCGAGCCGGAGCCGGCATTCGAGGACCCGGATTCGCGGCGCCTGCGGTTTTCGACGAGCGAGCCTCTCTTGGAGCTCATCCGCGTGCGCAGTTTCGACGTCGCCACGTTTGTCGCCTTTGGCGCGGCCGAGCTTGGGATCGCCGGCAACGACGTGCTGATGGAATTCGACTTTTCCGAGATTTACGCGCCGCTCGACCTCGATATCGGGCATTGCCGTCTCATGGTCGCGGCGCGCGCCGAAGCCGCCGAGCCCGAAGACCCGAGGCGCTGGAGCCATGTCCGCGTCGCCACCAAATACCCCGAAGCGACGCGCCGCCATTTCGCGCGCAAAGGCGTGCAGGCGGAATGCATCAAATTGAACGGCGCGATCGAGCTTGCCCCGCGTCTCGGTCTTTGCCGCCACATCGTCGATCTGGTCGATACGGGCGAGACCTTGCGCGCGAACGGGCTCGTCGAGATCGAAGAGATTGCGCGAGTGAGCGCGCGCCTCATCGTCAACCGGCCGGCGCTCAAAACCCGGCCCGAGGAGATCGGCTGCTGGATCGAGCGGTTTCGCCGGGCGGTCGGCGCGCCGCGCGGATGAGGGCAGAGAACGATGCCGAGAAGGCTCTTTACCGGCGATCCGGCGTTTGCAGAGGAATTCCGCCGGCTCGTCGAAGAAAAGCGCGAGGGCGCCGCAGACGTCGATGAGGCGGTCGCGCGGATCATCGAGGACGTGCGCGAGCGCGGCGACGAGGCGCTTTTCGATTACACGCAGAAATTCGATCGCTTCTGCGCCCCTTCCTTGCGATTGTCGGAGCGCGAGATTGCGGAAGGGGCCGCCGCCGCTCCCGCCGAGTTGGTCGCAGCGCTGCGCCTCGCGGCGGAGCGGATCGAAAGCTTTCACCGCCGCCAATTGCCGGCCGCCATCGATTACGTCGATCCAGAAGGCGTGCGGCTCGGCCTTCTGTGGCGGCCGATCGCGGCCGTCGGGCTTTATGTGCCGGGAGGGACGGCCGCTTATCCTTCCTCGGTTCTGATGAACGCGGTTCCCGCGCGCGTCGCCGGGGTCGAGCGCCTCGTCATGACGGTGCCGACCCCGGAAGGGCTGCTCCACCCGCTCGTTCTCGCCGCGGCGAGGATCGCCGGGGTCGAAGAGATCTACCGCGTCGGCGGCGCGCAGGCGGTGGCGGCTCTCGCCTACGGCACGAGAACGATCGCGCCCGTGGACAAGATCGTCGGTCCCGGAAACGCGTATGTGGCAGCGGCAAAGCGCCGCGTCTTCGGGTGCGTCGGCATCGACATGATCGCGGGGCCTTCGGAGATCCTTGTCGTCGCCGACCGCAGGAACGACCCCGCTTGGATCGCCGCCGACCTGCTCTCGCAAGCCGAGCACGACGAGGCGGCGCAGGCGATCCTCGTGACCGACGACACGGGTTTTGCAGGCGCGGTCGAGAAGGCGGTCGAGCGGCACCTCGAGGCGTTGCCGCGCGAGGCGATCGCGCGCGCGAGCTGGGAAAAGAACGGCGCCATCCTTCTCGTGCGGGACTTCGAGGAGGCGGCGGCGATCGTCGATCGCCTGGCGCCGGAGCATCTGGAGCTGGCGCTCGAAGACGCCGACGCGTTTGCGGCGCGAGTGCGCCATGCCGGCGCCATTTTTCTAGGCCGCTATACGCCCGAGGCGATCGGAGATTACATTGCCGGCCCCAATCATGTCCTGCCGACGGCGCGCAGCGCCCGTTTTTCTTCCGGCCTTTCCGTGTTCGACTTTCTGAAGCGCAGTTCGCTCGTGCGCTGCGACGACAAAAGCCTCAAGGCGCTCGCGCCGGCGGCGATCCGGCTCGCCGAGGCCGAAGGGCTTTCGGCGCATGCGCTTTCCTTGCGGCTGCGCCTCGGGCCGGGAGGGTGAAGGGACCGCGATGAGCGGAGAATTGCACCGGATCGCCGAAATTTCTCTCGATGACGAGGGCTGTACCGGCCGCAAAAGCGAGACCCTGCAGGAGCGCGCGGCGGCGATCTGCGACCTTCTTTCCGAGAACAGCTTTGCCCCGGTTTCGGGCCGGTCGGGCCCCTTTCATTTGCGGATCGGGATCGAGGAAGCGCGTCTCAAAATCGCCATTCGCTCGGGCTCGGACGGTTCGAGCGAGATGGTCCTTCTCGCGCTGGCGCCCTTGCGCCGCATTATCCGCGAGTATCTGAATTTGTGCGACAGCTACAATGAGGCCCTCAAAGGTCCGCAGTTGAGAGGGCTCGAAGCGATCGACTTCGGCCGGCGGGCGCTTCACAACGAAGGCTCGGAAAGGCTGTTGGCGGAACTCGCCCCCAAGGTGGCCGTCGATCATGAAACCGCGCGGCGTCTCTTCACCCTCATTTCGGTATTGCAGCGGCGCGGGTGATTTTCGGATCGAAGGATGGATAGAGCTGCGCTCGTTCTGGCTTCGGCCTCGTCGCGCCGGCTCGCGCTGTTGCGGCAGATCGGCCTCGAGCCCGACGCGATCGATCCGGCCGGCATCGACGAGACGCCGCTTCCGCGCGAGCGGCCGCAGGATTTGGCGGCGCGCCTTGCGGAGAGAAAGCTCGAGGCCGTGAGGCCGCGCCATCCGGGCGCCTATGTCCTTGCCGCCGACACGGTTGTCGCCTGCGGCCGGCGCATCCTGCCGGCGCCCTGCGAAGAAGGGGCGGCGCGCTCTTGCCTGGAGCGCCTTTCGGGGCGGCGACACCGCGTTTACGGCGCGCTCGTTCTCTCGACCCCAGAGGGGCGGGTCGCGCGCCGCCGGGTTCTGAGCCTTGTTGCCTTCAAGAGGCTCTCGGAGCCGGAACTCGCGGCGTATCTGAAAAGCGGCGAGTGGCGGGGGAAGGCGGGAGGCTATGCGATCCAGGGCCGCGCGGCGGCGTTCGTAAGCTGGATTTCGGGTTCTTATACGAACATCGTCGGCTTGCCGCTTTACGAGACGCGGCAACTTCTTTCGGGCAACGGGTATCACGGGGCGTGTCGAGCGAACTCGTCATAAGGGTCGGCCCGGGAGAATGGCGGGCCGCACTCCTCGAAGGCGGGGCCGCGGCGGCTCTTTGCGTCGAGCGCGGCGACCGCCGGGAGGTCGGGAGCGTCCATTTGGGGCGCGTCGTGCGCCTTGCGCCCGCCGTTGCCGCCGCCTTTGTCGATCTCGGAGGCGAGCGTCCGGCCTTTCTCCCGTTCGGCGAAGTCTTGCCCGAAGGGAAGAAGCCCGAAGAAGGCGCGCGCGTCCTCGTCCAGGTGCGGCGCGAAGGGCAGGCCGGGAAAGCCCCGCGCGTCACGATGCGCGCGCTTCTCGAAGGCCACCATCTCGAATTTCGCGCCGGCCGCGGGGGGATCTTCGGTGCGAGCGCTCTCTCTGCCGCCGAGCGCTTGCGACTCGAAGCCTCGTGCGGGGAGGGGAACGGGCTCAGGATTTTCGCGCCGGAGCCTTTTTCGGCCCTCCTCGCGGAGGCGGGCGAGCTCGCTTCCCTCTGGCGAGAGATCGGGGAGAGCGCAGCGCGCCTCGACCCGCCCGCGCGGATCTGGCCGGCCGCGACCCGTGCCTGCGCGCTTGCCGCCAGCTTGCCGCGCACGCCCTCGCAGGTCTTCGCCGACGATCATGCCGCGCTCGCGGAGTTGCGCGCGGCATTCCCGGACGCCGCGGTCGCATACCGGCCCGAGGACGAATGGGGAATCGATCTCGACGCCCTTTTCGAGCGGGCCCTCGCCCCGACCCTTGCGCTCGGCTCGGGCGGCGCCCTTCATATCGAGACGACGCGGGCGGGGACCGTGATCGATGTCGACAGCGGCACGCGGGAAGGGGGATCGGCCGAAGAGGCGGCGCTTCGCGTCAACATCGAAGCGGCAAGCGTGATCGCGCGCGAGTTGCGGCTGAGAGGGATTGGCGGCGGCATCATCGTCGATTTTGTCGGGCTCGACCGGAAGGGGATGCGCGAGCGGGTGCGCAGGGCGCTTGCCGAGGCGCTTGCCGCCGACCCCGCGGGGCCGCGCGATCTCGGCTGGACGCGTCTCGGCCATTTGGAGCTGGTGCGCCCGCGCAAAAGCCGGCCTCTCGCCGAAACCCTTCTCGATGAGGACGGCCGGCGAAAGAGTGCGGCGACGATCGCGTTCGAGGCGCTGAGCGCGGTCTTGAAAGAGGCGCGGGCGAACCCCGGGCGGGCCTGGCGGCTCGAAGTCGCGCCGGAGGTCAGGACGGCGCTTCTGGAGAGGGCCGCGGCCGGGCTCAAAGAGCTGGAAGGGCGCCTCGCCCGCCCGGTCGCGATCGGGATCCTCGAGGATGCTTCGCGCGAACGGTTTCAAATCGCCCCTTCCTGAACTATATGCGGAAGCATGCGCCAAGATCCGCCGGGCTCGAGGCCAAGGCTGCCGCGACTGTGCCCCATCTGCGACAAGCCGGCCGTCCCCCGTCATTTCCCCTTCTGCTCCTCGCGCTGCAAAGCGATCGATCTCGGCCGCTGGCTCAGAGAGAGCTACCGATTCGCGACCGATGAGGGACTGGAGGACGAAGAGGACGAGCCGGAAGGGCGCTAATCGGGAGGTTCGCTGCGCCCGCCCCTCACCCCACCCTCTCCCCGCAAGGCGGGGCGAGGGGGAGTAAGTGAAGGCGCCGCCGTGAATAATTCCCTCTCCCCCGCCGGCCGGGGGAGAGGTCAGGGTGAGCGGGCCGACCAGAAGCTCTCCCCCGCTCGACCGCGAAACCTCGGCGCTCGTCTCGTGCGGATGCGCCCATTGACCTCGCTCGCCTCTCAAGCGAAGCTCGGCGGGAAACGCGCAGCGGAAAAGCCCTCTCATGACCGCCTCGCCTCCGCTTAAGCACTACCGGGTCATCTATGCCGACCCGCCTTGGACCTTTGCCACCTATTCGCGCAAAGGCAAAGGGCGCAGCCCCGAGGCTTATTACGATTGCCTCTCGATCGAGTCGATCGCGGCGCTGCCGGTGCGCGATTGGGCGGCGAAGGATTGCGTTCTTTTCCTGTGGGCGACGGATCCGCTTCTCGAACGCGCGTTCGCCGTCATCCGCGCCTGGGGCTTCACCTATAAGACGGTCGGATTTTATTGGGCGAAGCTCAACAAATCGGGGCCTCGGCTCGTCTATGACGACAGGAGTTTCTTTACCGGCCTCGGCTTTTGGACTCGCGCCAATCCCGAGCCCTGCCTTCTTGCCACAAAAGGCCACCCGCGGCGCCGGTCCGCCGGCGTCAAAAGGCTCGTGATCTCGCCGCGCCGCGAGCACAGCCGCAAGCCCGACGAAGTCTACGAACGCATCGAAGCCTTGTGCGAGGGGCCGTATCTCGAGATGTTCGCGCGTTCGCCGCGCCCGGGCTGGGATAGCTGGGGCCTTGAGACGGGGGCATTCGAAGAGGGAAAAGGCCCGCCGCGACGCTGGCGCTCGAGCGCCTATCCGGAGGCGCCGCCCGCGCCCCTTCTCGCCTTTACCAGGGATTAAGCCTCCCGCGCGATCCTCGCAGGCGGGCGGGGAGGGCGCGAGATGATTGGCTGGGCGCTGAGGAAGGTTATGTTGTGGAGCGGGCTCGCGCTTTTTCTCTTTGCCCTTGTTAATCACCGCACCGCGATTGTGGCGGAATTCGCGCACATCGCCGCGCCGGCGCCCAGCCAACGATCGGCCTCGCGCCCCTCTCGGGAAGATGAGTCGGCGAGCCTCGTTCTCGCCGCAGATCCCGCGGGCCATGTGGTCGTCGACGCCATCGTCAACGGCGCCGCGGTGAAGATGCTCATCGACACCGGCGCGACCCTTGTCGCCTTGACGCCGCGCGATGCCGAGGCCGCCGGCGTCAATCTCGAGGCACTGGAGTGGAGCGCGCAAGTGGCGACCGCAGCCGGGTTCGCTCGCGCCGCTCCCCTGACGTTGCGCGAGATCCGCCTCGGCCAGTTGTCGGTCTATGACATTCCCGCCGAGGTCTTGCGACGCCTTAACATCTCGCTTCTCGGCATGAGCTTTCTCGACCGCCTCAAAAGTTACGAGATGCGGCGCGGAAAGCTCATCCTCAGATGGTAGCCGTAACGCGCCAGCCGCTCAGGCGATGGCGTGAAGGTTCTCCGGACCGGCCGGGATCTCGCCCCTCTCGACGCGCTTGACGCAGCGGATGAGCTTTTCGTGGGTCGGAGCCGGAAGGCCGGTCTCTTTCGCCTTTTCGACGATGAGCCCGTTGATGAAATCGATCTCGGTGCGCCGGCCCTTGCGCATGTCTTGCCCCATCGACGGGCGCTGCTCGGCGCTGCGCGTATTGGCCCCCGCCGCGGCGAGGATCTCGCTTTCGATGCGATCGAGCGCGGCTTTGTCGCCTTCGGCGGCGCGCGCCAGGGTCCCGGGGTCGTGCATGCGGACCGGCTCCAAGACGTAACCCTGCGCCTGGCCGACGCGCACAGCCTCGCCGCCGAGGCGGATGCTGAGGCGGCGGGTGACCTCGTCGCGGTCCATCTCGTTTCCGGAAAGCCCGCTGGCGGCGCCGATGCCGTTCCGCATGCCGTTGACGCAAAGCTTCGACCAGCGCTCGCCCCAGAGATTGCGCGTCACGGTGACGGTGTCGATGGTGCGCAGCATCGCCGCCAGCGCTTCGAGCCGCGGCGTGATGCGGCCGTGCACTTCGCCGACGCGGAAGACGTCATGGGCCGAGGCGCCTCTCGCCACGGTGCGCCGCACCCGGCCCGGCGCATAAAGCTCGGCCGAAAGGAGGGCGGGGATCGCGCCGAGGGTCTTGTCCCAGCCGACGATCGCCGCGATCCGGCTCTCGTTCATGCAGTTCTGAAGGGAGACGACATAGCCCGCGGGCGCGAGATATTGGCCGATGAGGCCTGTCGCCCATCCCGTATCGTAGGATTTGACGGCGATGAACGCGATGTCGATCGGCCGCTCTTTCGCGAGGTGTTGGACCTCCGTCACGTGGAGGATCCGCGGCCGCGGGCAGATGTGCTCCTCCTCGGTCATCCCTTCGAGCGAGAGCCCCTCGCGCCGGATCGCTTCGACATGCTCGGGCCAGGGATCGATCAAGGTGACGTCGAACTCGCGCTCGGCGAGCTGGCCGCCGACATAACCGCCGATCGCTCCCGCACCCACGACCGCAATCCGATTCTCCATGGCGATAGCCTCTTTGCTCCGACCGGCCCCATGATAAGCTCTCTTTCCTGGGCGCAAGAAGAAGAAAGCCGCTCGGGGCTCACCAGGCAATCCCGCGAAGGAAAGGAACGGATGGACTGGACATCGCGACGGACGCGCTTTCGCGCCGTTCTCGAAGAGGGGCGCTGCCTGCACCCGGCGAGCGTCTACGATGCGATCTCGGCGCGCATCGCCGAGGACCTCGGCTTCGAGGTGGGTATGCTGGCGGGGTCGATCGGCTCGCTGGCGGTATTGGGAGCGCCCGACCTCATCCTCCTGACGCTTTCGGAATTTGCGGCGCAGGCCTATCGCATCTGCCGCGCCGGCAATCTTGCGCTCCTCGTCGACGCCGACCACGGCTATGGCAACGCGCTCAATGTGAAACGCACGGTCGAGGAGTTGGAGAGCGCGGGCGTCGCGGCTTTGACGATCGAGGACACGCTTCTGCCCCGGCCCTATGGGCGTGAGGAAAAGCCGAGCCTCGTCACAATCGAAGAAGGAGTCGGCAAGATGCGCGCGGCGCTTGCCGGCCGCCAGGACAAGCGCCTTATCGTCGCCGGGCGCACGAGCGCTCTCTCGCTCTCGGGGACTGCGGAGGCGATCGTTCGCGCCAAAGCCTATGAGGCGGCCGGCGTCGACGCGATTTTTCTTGCCGGGGCGAAGACGAGAGCGGAGATCGAGGCGGTCTCCTCGGCGGTCAAGGTCCCGCTTTTCCTCGGCGGCGCGAGTGCGGAACTCGCCGATCTCGACTTTCTTTCCGCGCACAACGTCAAGATCTCGTTGCAGGGCCACGCCCCCTTCAGCGCCGCCGTCAATGCCGTCTACGAAACATTGAAGGCGCTTCGCCAAGGCGTCCCGCCGCGCGAACTCAAAGGGCTCGCCGCGCCGGACCTGTTGCGCCGGCTCGCGCGCGAGAGCGATTACGAGCGTTGGACGCGGGAGTTTCTGGGCGGCGCGTGAACTATTTCTTGGCCGGCGGGCGTCTCCTGCGCTCGATCTCGGCGTTGAGCCTTGCGCCTATGAGGACGGCGTAGGCGGAAAGGTAGAGCCACATCAGAAGCGCCACCACCGCGCCGAGCGAGCCGTAGGTCTTGTCGTATGACGCAAATTCCCCGATGTAGAGCGAAAAGAGGGCCGATCCGGCGAGCCACAACAGCGCTGCGGCAAGCGAGCCCCAACTGACCCATTGCCATTTCGGCGCCTTGCGCGAGGGGGCATATCGGAAGAGCACGGCCAACACCAGAAGGAGAAGAAGAGCCAGCACCGGCCAGCGGATGACCGAGGCGACGATCCGGTCGGGCCCGGCGGGCCCGGCAAGCCCGGCGAAAGGCAGCATCCCGATCACGCTCGGCAGGATCGCGATCAGGGCGAGGGCAACCGCAGCGAAGAGGACGACCGTCACCGTCAGCGCGAAAGCGGTGGCGTAATAGCGCAGAAGCCCGCGTTTTTCGGTCTCGTCGTAGGCGATCGTGAGCGCCGACATCATCGATGTCGTCCCGTAGGTCGCGCTCCAGAGCGCAATCGCGATGCTGAGGAGGAGACCGATGCCGAGGGTCGGCGCCGAGCGCCGGGTGAGGCTCGTCAACTCGCCGGCGATGAGGGTGATGGCAGCGTTCGGCACGAACCCCACCATCGAGAGGACCTGCCGGCGCACATCTTGCGGGTTGAAGGCGAGGCCGTAGAGCGAGACGAGCGCAGCAGCGGCCGATGGGATCGCGAGAAAGGCGTAAAACGCCGCCCCCGCTGCGACCAAAGAAAGGTTCTTGCGGCCGATGTCGAGGGCGACGCGCTTCAGGATCTCCCACCAGCGGCGGTGCCGGGATCGCCGCGGCTTCCGCGGCAAGCCTCGACCTTCCTCTGCGGCGCCGCTTCTATGACCCTCTGCCTCCTCTTCGCGGTTCAATCGCATCGCCGAGTCCGCCCTGCCGCGCGCCGGCCCCGGTGAGGAGCGGATCGGCAGGAGTTTTACCCTGTCGAACGCATGCCGGATTCACCCGGTTCCGGCGGGCGATCCCGGTGCCGCCGCGACTGTCACCCGCAGGCGCCCGCTGAGGATAAGCCGTCAACGAGCACGCCGTCATGCCCGATTACAAAGCCTTCAACGCCGCCGCCGCGATCGGGCCGCCGTAATTGACCCCGGGCACGACGGCGAAGATCGGCGTGATCTTCAAGGGTTCAGGCCGACGCGAATGTGCTCCAGTCCCTCGTTTCGGGAATTCGCGCAGGTGAGCCAAAATCTTCCGTTATGCCCGCGAAAGCTGGCACCCAGAAGTTGTGTGCGTCAAGTTCTGCAAAGGGGGGGCATGGTGATGCCGGGCGCGGGCGTGTAAAGACCGCAGCATCGCCCTCCGCGCGCCCGGTCACGCCTACCGGCCGTTCCGGACGCGCCTCCGCGAAGCCGCCGACGGTTGACGCGGCCGAACGAAGCGTTGAAGACGGCCGGTCAGTCTTCATCCTTGATCGTCATCGGCTCTACGCGGTCGAGGACCTTATAGCGACAGGCTAAGAACTTCGGATCTCGCGAGATGACGGCATAGTCGCGGGGAAAACCGAAGGGGACATCGATGCGATCGACAACTCTGCCGGGCCGCCGGGAGAGCACGTAGACGGTGTCTGCCAGCAAGACCGCCTCATCGACGTCGTGCGTAATGAGGACGACGCTCTTTCCGTCCGTTCCCTTCATCATCCGCATCAGCAGCCGGTGCATGGAGCTGCGGGTCTGGGCATCGAGCGCCACGAACGGCTCGTCGAGGAGCAGCATCTGCGGACTGAAGAGAAGCAGGCGCGCCAGCGCCGTGCGCGCTTTCATCCCTCCCGAAATTTGGTAGGGGTAAAGGTGTTCACAGCCGGAGAGGCCCATTTCCCGAATCAGGGAATCCGCCGCCACCTCGTATTCCTTGGCGCCTTTTCCGCCAAGCGGCCGACCGTCTTCCTGCGTTCCCCATTTCGCCGCAAAGAGCACATTGTCGCGAACGGTCAGCCACGGAAAGATATTGGCCTGCTGGAATATGACGGCGCGATCCGGGCCGGGACCCGTGATCTCTTTGCCATCGCGGCGGATCTTGCCGCGTGTGGGAAAATCAAAGCCCGCAATCATGTTGAGAAGAGTGGTCTTGCCGCAGCCCGTCGGGCCGACGATGCTGACATGTTCTCCCGCTCGCACCTCGATCGAGATATCGGCAAGCGCCGCCACCTTGCCTTGCCCGACCTCGAACTCCTTGGAGACGTTTTCTATGGCCAGTTTTGCGACAGCGCCGCCGGCGCCGGTCATCGCCCCACCCAGTGCAGAAGCCGCCTCTCGACGGCAGCGAATATGAATTCGATCAGGATGCCAATGAGGCCGATGATGGCGATCCCGACATAGACCGTGTTGATCTTGAAAAAGGTCGAGGCGTCCTCGATCAGAAAGCCGAGCCCTTGCTGCGCGGCAATCAGCTCGGCGGCCACCACGACCGCCCAGCAGAGTGCCATCCCCGTTCGCAGGGACGTCATGATATGGGGCAGAGCCGACGGCATGACGACGAGGCGAAGCAGCCGGACCGGCGATAAATTGTAGTTGCGGGCCGCCCGCAGATAGTCTTGAGGAACCGAGCGCACGCCAAGCCAGGAACCCAGCACGATGTAAAGAAAGCCGGTCATCGCGATGACCACGATCTTCGCTGTCTCTCCAGTCCCAAACCAGATGGTCGCCACCGGGATGAAGGCCAAGGCGGGGATGGGCCGCAGGAAATTGAGCACCGGCGCGATCAGGTTGCCGACAGCGGGGTAATATCCCATGAGAAGGCCGAGGGGCAGCGCCACGCTCGCCCCGATCAAAAATCCGGTGACGACGCGCAGCACGCTCGCCATGATCTGAACCCAGAGCGGGTTGCCGCTGTAACCGTGCAGCAAAAGCCGCACGAACGCCTCGCCCGCGCCGAGAGGCGAGCCGAGGTAGCGCACGGGCACGCCCGGAAACCCGTATCTCGCGATCACGAATTGCCAGGTGAGGAGAAGAACCGCGGCAAAGGTCAACGGATAGAGCGGGGAGTTGCGGTAAAGCCTCCACCAACTCCATTCGGCGCTCGGGCGCCGAGCGCCGGCTCTTTCATCACGCCTCTCTTCCACCATGATCTCGTCCCGGGCAGAGAGCGCACACCGCGCTTTGGTCTTGGAAGCGGCCCCTTTCACACCCGTCCCCGTCGCGGGATGCCGCGGAAGGCGGCCGGCACGGCCGCAAAGCGATGCCGCCGCGCGCTTGGAGCATCCTTCCGGCTATCGAGCGGCGCGGAGCAAAGGGCCATCCCTTTATCGAGACGGATGGCTTTTCAGCACGACCAGCGCCTCGCGCACGGGCCGGCTGTCGAAGTGCGAGTCGAGATTTGCCGGCTCCTTCGAAAGCACCCCGAGCGCCACCAGCGCTCCGGCGACCCTTTTCGCCGTCTCGACGACGCCCGTTTTTTTGTTGAGAAACGACAGCGGTTCGGTCGGGCTGGTGAGGTCGGCGATCGTCAACGCCGGCTGCCGCTTCCAGATGAGCCGCGCTTGCGGAGCGTTGATGCCGGAGATCCTCGCATATTCGTTCACCACGGCTCCGGGAGTACGATCGGCAAGACTGGCGGAATAGGCCAAAGCGGCCACAAACCGCGCGACGGCATGGGGATGCTTGTTGAGGAAGTCGCGTTGCACCCACCAGAACGCCGCGTCGGCGACGCCGAGCACCGAGGAGGTGACGACGAGGCGGGCTCCCGCCTGCACGAGACGCTGGCCCCATGAGTCCCAAACCCAGGCGGCGTCGATATTGCCGCGCTCCATTGCAACCAGGATCTGAGGAGGGTTCATGTATTGGATGTGAAGCGATTTGAGCGGCACTCCCGCCTGTTTGAGGTCAAGGTACATGTCGACCTGAGCGGTGGTGCCTTTGGGAACGCCGACCGTCTTGCCGGCGAGGTTGCGGATCGACTTGATGCCCGATTTGGGGCTCGCATAGAGACCATCGAGATCTGCTTCGTCCGGCCCGGAGCTGACCGCCACCATGTCGATGCCCTTGGCGACGCCGGTGATCCCGGGCGGAGCGCCCATATAGGCGATATCGGCGCTGTTGCTCGCCATCGCGCTCAGCTCTTCCGGGCCGGTCACGATCTCGGTGGGCACGATCTTGAGCCCGAACTCCTTCCAGATGTGATGATCGGTCGCGTAGTAATAGTCGAATTCTCCGGATGGTTGCCAGATCACCCGCACCGTGGTCGGAGAATGGGGCTTGTTTGCTGCCGATGCTGATGGAGCCGCGAGGGCGGCGCCTACGGCAAGAACTCCTGCGAAGAGGAGACTTTGCAAGATCCGTTTCATAAACCAATCCCTCCAGCTTGTTGCGCACGCCCTAGCGGTGAGAATCCGACGATTGGTACCGCGGTGGCTTCCGCCGAGATTGCTTCCCCCCGGAACGGCCGCAAGGGCGGTCGTCCGGGGTCGCAATGACACCGCAAATCATTGTCATTGCGAGGAGCCCACGGGTCCGCGCTTGGCGCGGCCCGAGGATAAACTCCGCGACGAAGCAATCCCGGCACGGCAGGCGACAACGGGTCCATCCGTTCGATCTTGACCACCAGGATGCCGAAAAACCCGCTGTCATTCCGGGACGGCCCTTGCGGGTGAAGCCCCCGAATGACGACGTTCGAGCATTTTTCCACAGCCTGCTTCATGTAGAGTTCTTGCGGATAGTAAGCCTCCCCGTCCATCTTCCGAAAGAGTTCCTCCGAGCACTCGCTGCGCACGAAGCCGATCACCGACTGGCGCGGCATTTCCTCTTCGGGAGCGAGATCGAAATCCATGGCGGTTCGCGTGGACTCGAATGGGATGGCCCGATGATGCCCCGTCAAGCCGGGCGGAACTTCGGAATGGCGGCGTCGCTGCCGATGTCTTCGAAATACGCCGCGACGCGCATGCCGATATAGACCTCCTCGGGGCTGCAGCCGGTCACCTGGCCATACATTCTCGCGCCGTCGTCGAGATCGATGATGCCCATCACCAAAGGGAGATCGTTTTTCCAGGCCGGAAAATTCATCATCACCACATAGGCGACGGTATAGGAATAGACGCTTCCGGTCGGCTTCACCTCGACCCATTCGAGAGCCCGGTCTGCGCACTCTACGCACCAGGGCTTTGGCAAAAAGTTGAGCGTCCCGCATCGCTTGCACTTCTGCATCATCAGTTTGCGGTTCTTGGCTCCGGTCCAGAACGGGCGGGTCTGTTCGGTGATTTCCGGAACGGGTTTGCCTTCGGGGATCTGCGTCATGGCTTAGGCCTCCGAACCGAGGATCGCCGTCACGCAGCTTCGGTTGTTGCGCGCGTAGGTCATTCCTCCAAACCCCGACACCGCAGCGACGGCGGCGGCCTCGACTTGCCGTTCTCCCGCCTCGCCGCGCAACTGCGTGACGGCCTCGACGATGGGCATAAAGCCGCCGATCGCGCCTCCCGGCTGCCCTCCGGACAACTGGCCGCCATCGGTCGAAATCGGGAAGTCTCCATTGAACTTCAGATCGTGCTCCTCGACGAATTGCGCCCCCTCTCCCTTTTTGCAGAAACCGTAGTCTTCCATCTGGATCAGCACGACCATCGGGTAGTCGTCATAGGGCTCGAAGACGTCGATGTTCTGGTGCGTGACGCCCGCCATCGCGAAGGCTTCCGGCGCGGCTTGGACAAAGCCGGTGAACGTTATGTCGGGCCGCGTGCGGGAGCCGTGATAGTAGTTGCTGACCTCCCCGAAGCCGAGGAGGTAAACGGGCTTCTCGGTGAGCGAGCGCGCCGTATGCGCCGAGGTCACGATGTAGGCGAGACCGCCGTCGACCATCGGCACGCAGTCGAGCAACCGCACCGGATACGAGAGCATGCGGGAGTTCAGATACTCTTCCATGGTGAAAGGCGTGCGGTAGATGGCGGCGGGATTGAGAGAGGCGTGATAGCGCGTCGTCACGGCGATCTTGCCCAGATGTTCGGGCTTGATCGGGTATTGGTGCATATAACGGGTCTGCACGAGCGCAAACTGGCTGTTGGCGCCCATGACGCCAAAGGGTCCTTGAAAGTCCCAAAAGAGGCCGCGCGTGCGTTCCGGCGAAAGCGGCAGTCCCGGCGCGACGGAGGGGATCGTAAGCGGGGTGTCGGCTCCCATCACCAGCACGCGGTCGACGATGCCCGCGTTTATCATGGCTGCCGCGCGGACGAGCATTGCCGCCGCCGAGGCGCCTCCCTGGTCGGCGCGAAGCAGAACCCTCGGGCTGATGCCCAACATCTCGGCGACTGCCGCCGCCCAGTTTACGGTGTGGCTGGCTTCGGCATGGGCGACGCCCAGACCCTGACCGTCGAAATCGTTTTTGGATAGGCCCGCATGTGCGAGCGCCAGCTCCGCCGCCCAGGCGAGATATTCGTCAATCGTGTAGATCCGTTCGCCTTGTTTGGCTCTGCTGTAGGGGGTTCTTCCGACGCCGACGATTGCCACTTTTCCACGCATGCGAATCTCCGTCTTGCCGTTACTTTTTTTCGCACTCGCGAGAGCCTTTCAGAATCATGAGCCAATCGGCGGCGGTCGCGCGCTCGGCTCCGGCGATGACCGGGTTGAGGTCGAGTTCGGCAAGCCGGGGCCCGAGCGCGGCCGCGAGCCTCGAGACGTTGACGAGGAGTTCGCAAAGCCTCGCGCGATCGACCGGTTCTCTGCCGCGCACCCCCGCAAGCATTGGCGCGCCGCGCAGATTCGAGAGGAGCGTTTCCGCCTCGATCGGGCTCACGGGCGCCGCGGCGAATGCGACGTCTTTCAGGACCTCGACGAAAATGCCGCCCAGTCCCACCATCACGACGGGGCCGAAGGCGGCGTCCTGGTGCACGCCGATCACCATTTCCAGGCCCTGCTCGACCATTCGCTGCACGAGGATGCCATCGATGCGCGCCGCGCTGTTGTGCGCGCGGACCGCCTCGAGAATCTGGGGAAACGTCTTGCGCAATTCGCTCTCGCCGGCGATCCCGAGCCGCACGCCGCCGGCTTCGGTCTTGTGCGGGATGTCCGGGGATTCGATCTTCAACGCCACCGGATAGCCGAGCCGCGCCGCAGCGGCAGCCGCCGCTTCGAGGTCGCGCGCGAGTTCGCTCGGAGCAATCGATACGCCTGCGCTCTTGAGGATTTCGGCGGCCGTCATCGTCGGCACGACGCCTGCGGCTTCGGGCAACGCGCGAAGGGCGGGGTCCGCGCTCGGCTCTGGGCGGGCGCGCCCCGCACTTTCCGCGAGCCAGCGTTCGCGCGCTCCCGCATGGCGGGCGAGACCGGCGAGCGCGCTCACGGCCTGAGCCGCGCCGCGGGCGACGCAAATTCCCCTCTCGCGAAGGAACGCGAGCGCCGCCTCCGGCGCCGCGAGCCAGCTGACGACAAAGGTCTTGTTCGTCGATTCCTTGAGGTCGGTGATGATGTCGATCACGGTGTCGACATAGGCGTCCATCAGCCGCAGCCACAGCATCCCGATGTCGATGCCGGGGTCGGAGAGGACGAGTTTCATGGCGGCGCGCATGAGTTCGGGCTCGGCGAGCGACAAGCCGGTGACATCGACGGGGTTGGCGACGGCGCTGTATCCGGGAAGGACTTCTTTGAGCCTCCTCTGCGTTTCGGCGGACAAGGCCGGCACCCGCAGACCGAGGCTCTCGGCGCGGTCGCAGGCGAGCACTCCGGCCCCGCCCGACTGGGTGACAATGCCGATGCTGGGGCCCTTCGGAGGCCGGGAATGGGCGAACATCTCGATGAGATCGATCATCTCTTCTTCGTCGTCGGCGCGCAGGACGCCCTTCTGGCGCAGCACTCCGTCGAGGACCGCGTCGGCGCCGGCGAGCGCGCCCGTATGCGAGGCTGCGGCGCGGGCGCCGGCATCGCTGCGCCCGACCTTGGTGAGGATCATCGGCTTACCGAGCGCCATTGCCCGATCCGCGACCGCAAGCAGCTTGCGCCCGTCGCGAATGCCCTCGATATAGCCGGCAACGATTCGGATGCGCGGGTCTTCGACGACAAAGGCGAAGGCCTCGGCGACATCGACATCGGCCTCGTTTCCGGTATTGATGAAGTAGCCGAGATCGAGCTGCCGCCGCCGCGCCAGCACGGCGATCGCCGTGCCGAAAGCGCCCGATTGACTGATGAAGGCGACGGGTCCAGGGGGCGCCAGACCCTCGAGATATTCGCTGAAACTCGCCGTCACGCCCTCGAACGCATTGATGACGCCGACCGAGTTGGGGCCGCAGAAGCGCAAGCCTCCGGAGCGCGCGACCCTCGCAATTTCGCGCTGCGCGGCGGCGCCCTCGGCTCCCGTCTCGGCAAAACCGGAGCTGAAGATGACGGCGGCCGGCACACCCTTTTCTACGAGCTCGCGAACCCCTTCCAGTACGAGCGCCGCCGGCAGGGCGATCACCGCGAGGTCCACAGGCTCCGGAATCGCCGTGACGCTCGGGTAGCAGGTCAATCCGGCGATTTCGCGATACTTCGGATTGACGGGGTAAAGGCGGCCCTTGTACCCCTTTTGCAGAAAGTACTTGAGCGGCCGCCCGTTGATGCGCGCGAGGTCTCCCGAGCACCCGAGGATGGCGACCGAACCGGGTTGCAGCAATGCCGTGATGGCGCGGTCCGCGCCCGGCACCGAGGATGCGCGCTCACCTGCGGTCATTGAGCCAGCCTGCTTCACGTCCTAGACCAGACTGCGGAAAAACCCGCTGTCGCTCCGGGACGGCCCGTGAGGGCTGGGCCCGGGACCCATGAACACGGGCCAAGCCATTGATTTCGCGGGCCTGCGTTCCTGGATTCCGGGCTCGCGGCCTGCGACCGCGCCCCGGAATGACGACATTCCAGCGTTTTTCCGCATCCTCCTAATTCTCGACTGCTGGTTGGCGTCCCCAACGGGATTCGAACCCGTGTTTTCGCCGTGAAAGGGCGATGTCCTGGGCCTCTAGACGATGGGGACCCGCGACTCGCCTTCCTCTAAGGCCGTCGCCGCAGGAAATCAACAAAAGCCGTCACCTTTCGCCGGCGGCTTGCTTGCGGCTCCGAGACGCGCCACTCTTGCGCCATGACCCTGTCACCTCGCTTCGACGCGGAATTCCGCGGCCGTCTCGCTCTCCTTCTTGCCTGGCGGCGCGATGTCCGGCGCTTTCGCCGGGACCCTTTGCCCGAAGGGACGATCGAGAGGCTGATCGCGCTCGCCTCTCTCGCGCCGTCGGTCGGCCTTTCCGAACCCTGGCGCTTTGTCCTCGTCGAAAACGAGGAGCGGCGCGAAGCGGTCCGCCGCAACTTCGCGGCCGCCAACGCCGCGGCGCTCGCGGCGCAAGCCCCGGAACGGGCCCGGCTTTACGCGCGCTTGAAGCTTGCCGGCCTCGAAGAGGCGCCCATTCACCTCGCGCTCTTCGCCGATCGCACCACCGAACAGGGCCATGGCGCGGGCCGGCAAACGATGCCGGAGACGATCGAGTATTCGGCGGTGGCGGCGGTGCACACGCTTTGGCTCGTCGCGCGCGCCGAGGGGATCGGCATGGGCTGGGTGTCGATCCTCGATCCGAAGGGGGTCGCGGCGATCCTCGATGTGCCGGCCGAGTGGACGTTTGTCGGCTATTTCTGCCTCGGTTATCCCGAGACCGAAGACGACACGCCGGAATTCGAGCGCGTCGGCTGGGAAAAGCGGGGCGACCCCGCGACTTTTCTCATCCGCCGCTGAAATCCGCAACATGGGGTAATCTCCCGCTGGCCCGGGGGAAGAGCCCGGGGGAAGAGCCCGGGGGAAGAGCCCGGGGGAAGAGCCCGGGGGAAGAGAACGACACGGCGAGCACGGACATCCGGACAGCGCATGGAAGAAGGCATACCGGTCAGCGTCATCACGGGGTTTCTCGGCAGCGGCAAGACGACGCTGCTTGCGCGGCTTCTCGCCCATCCCGGCATGGAGCGGGTCGCCGTCATCATCAACGAATTCGGCGAAGTCGCTCTCGATCACCTTCTCGTCGCAAAGCCTGCCGAGGATGTGAGGCTTCTTGCGAGCGGTTGCCTCTGTTGCAGCGTGCGCGGAGACCTGGTGGCGACGCTTGCGGATCTTTTTGCGCAGGCCGCGGCCGGAACCATTCCGCGCTTCGAGCGCGTGGCGATCGAGACGACGGGTCTCGCCGACCCTCTTCCGGTGCTGCAAACGGTGGTGGGCGACCCCGAGATCTCCCGCCTTTTCCGGCTCGACGGCGTCGTTGCCACGATCGACGCGGCGAACGCCGAGACGACGCTCGACCGCCACTTCGAGTCGGTGAAGCAGGTCGCGCTCGCCGATCTTCTTCTCGTCACCAAGAGCGATCTCGTTGCTCGCGATGCTCTCGACGCATTGCGCAGGCGCCTCAGCCGCCTCAACCCCGAAGCCGAGATCGCGACGGCCACTTTTGGCGAGATCGCGCCGGAGCGGCTCCTCGGCCTTTCTTCGGCGCGGCAGGATTTCGCGCTTTGGCAGGCGCGAGAGGAGACCTCGCAGTCCGAACCTCACGCGCACGACTCTCATCCGCACGGGCCTCACGACGCGGCAATCGAGAGCGTCTCGCTTACTTACGAGCGGCCGATCCGCCGCTCCGGCCTGCGCGTGTGGATCGATCTTCTCGCCGCCTTCCGGGGGAGCGATCTCCTTCGCGTCAAAGGCCTTCTCAACGTCGAGGGCGAGCCCGTCGTGGTGAACGCGGTGCAGCACCTTTTCCATCCGCCGCGGACCCTGCCCGCATGGCCGAGCGCCGACCGCCGCTCGCGCTTCCTCTTCATCACTCGCGGCATCGGCGAGGCGGCGCTCGCCCGCACCTTTGCGGCGTTCGGCTTCGAAGAGGGCGCCCTCGAACCCGAGCGCTTCGCAAAGTTCGTGGCGCTTGCCGGCCGCTTTCGATGAAATGGGGCGCGGTCGATGACGGGCCGGCGGTGCGGCTATAGATGATTGAGGTTTCTCTCACTGGAGGAAAGCGAATGGCGGCAAAGACGACGATTCTCAAAGGCCGGGCTCTCATCGACGGGACGGGAGGTCCGGTGCTCGGCAACCCGGTGATCCTCATCGAGGACGAGCGCATCCGCGCGGTCGGACGCGCCGGCTCGGTCGAGGAGCCGCGCGGCGCCGAGGTGCTGGATCTTTCGGATTACACGCTGCTGCCGGGCCTCAGCGATTGCCACATTCATCTGGCCATGTTCAATTGCCTCACCTTCCACAATTACCGCGTCGCGCAGTGGGAGGTGACGCCCGAATTGCAGCAGATGTATGCCCTTTTCCACGCGCAAATGTGCTTCGAGATGGGCTTTACGACGCTGCGCGACCTCTCTCTCAATTCGAGCCGCGGTCTCTTGACCGAGGAGATGTGCGCGGTGCGCGACGCCATCAACGCCAAGCTCTTTGCGGGCCCGCGCCTCCTCGTTGCCGGCTGGGCGCACATCACGGGCTCGCATCTCGATCTCATTCTGCCGCGGGCCGTGCTGCGCCCCGGCTTCCAGACGGCCGACGGACCTTATGAATTGAGAAAGCTCGCGCGCACCAACCTCCGCATCGGCTGCGATATCATCAAGACCTGCGCCTCGGGCGGCGGCGGCACCGACAAGGAGGAGCCGGACGTGCGCAATATGACGCAAGAGGAGCTCGACGCGATCGTCGACGAGGCGCACGCCTTTCACAAGACCTCGGCCGTCCACTGCTTTACCCCCGATGCGCAGCGGATGGCCGTCAAGGCCGGCGCCGATACGATCGAGCACATGGTCTTTACCGACGACGACGCGATCCGGCGCATCATCGATGCCGGGATCACCGTAACGCCGACCCTCTCGCACCGCACCGATCACGCGATCGAGGTGCGGCGCGAGATGGGGACGGCGGAGTTCATCCTGCGCAAGATGAAGACGATCCAGCCGAGCTGCTACGAGACCTTCCAGCGCATGGCTGAAGCCGGCGTCAGGATCGCGATGGGCACCGACATGGGCTACGATCCCGAGATGGGCATGGGCGCGGGCGAGCTCGAGATCTGGGTCGGCCTCGGCATGAGCCCCATGGATGCGATCGTCGCCACAACGCGCAATGCGGCAGAGGCGATGAAGCTGGAGAAGGAGATCGGCACGATCGAACGCGGCAAGATCGCGGACATCCTGGCGATCGACGGCGACCCGCTTCAGGACATCAGGGTCCTCAAAGAGAGGGAGCGGATCAAGATGGTGATGAAGGACGGCCACGTCTACGTCGATCGCCGCGCCGGGCACGAGAAGCAGGTAATGGCGCCCGAGTTCAACACCTGGCGAATCGTCGACAAATAGCGCTAGGCGAGCGGGTGCAAAGCGAGGGAGCGCGGGTGACCGCAATGCCGGTTCGAGTGGGCCTCATCGGCGTCGGCGCCTGGGCGAGGGTTTTGGCGCGCGCCGCCAAGGGTTCCGAGAAGCTCGCGATCGTCCGGGCGCTCGGAAGATCTCCCGAGCGGGCGGCGGCGTTTTCCCGCGAGACCGGCATCCCGCTCTCCGACAGTCTGGAGCGCATGCTCGGCGAGCCTCGTCTCGATGCCGTACTTCTCGTTGTTCCGAACGCGTTGCATCTGCCGTTTGCCAAGGCCGCGGCAGAGGCGGGAAAGCACGTCTTCATCGAAAAGCCGGTGGCGAACACCTTGCAGGATGGGCTGGCGATCATCGATCTCGAAAAAACCCATAACGTCCGGATTGCCGTCGGCCATTGCGCGCGCCTCCTCGCCGGCAATCGCCTCCTTCGTCGGATGGTGGATGAGGGAGTGCTGGGGCGCGTCACGCAGATCGAGGCGACCTTTTCGAACGACCGGGCTCTCCGGTTGAGCCCTCGGGACTGGCGCTGGTACCGGGCGAGCGCGCCTGGCGGCTCGCTCAGTCAGATCGCGATCCATCAATTCGACACCTTGCGGTATCTCGGCGGGGAGATCGCGGCGGTCTCGGCAAGCGCCGCGCGCCATTCCCCGGTCGGCGCCGAGGTCGAGGACCAATGGATCGTCGCGGTTCATTTCAAGGACGGCAAGCTCGGCAGCGTCGTTTCCAATTGGACCAGTCCCGGAAGCTACCATGTTCGCGTCACCGGCGAGGCGGCGCTCGCCTTCTACGAGATCGACCAGAGCCGCTGGTCGAAGCCCGAAACGCTGCACGAGGGCGCGACGCTCTCCCTGGAGCCGCGTGGCGCGGGGCCCGGCGGACGACAGTTTATTCCGGTCCCGCCCGGAAACATGGTGCGCGAGGAGCTCGAACTTTTTGCTGACGCCATCCTGTCGGGAGCACCCTCTGAGCTTTCGGCGACAAATGGCTGCGAGGCTCTTGCCGCCGTCTATGCCGCAATCAAATCTGCCGAAAATCGCGGCGTTGCCGTGCCGCTCGCCGAGATGCGGGGGAGCGGTGGCTGAAGCGATCGATGTCAGAAGCGTGACATTCGAGTACGATCTCGGTCGGCGGCATGTGCTCGCCGTCAAGGATGTGAGTTTTGCGGTCAAGGCATCGGAGTTCCTCTGCATCGTCGGCCCAAGCGGGTGCGGAAAGACGACGATTTTGAATATGCTCGCGGGATTTCTGCGGCCGACGAGCGGCGAAATCCGCATCGGCGAGCGGCAACTCGACGCCAATCGGCGCGACCACGGCGTCGTCTTCCAGGATTTTGCGCAGCTCTTTCCTTGGCGCACCGCCCGCCGCAACGTCGAGTTCGGCCTGGAGAGCCGGGGCGTGCCGAAGAAAGTCCGCGCCGAAAAGGCGCTCGAATACCTGCGGCTCGTCGGCCTCGAGGAATTTGCCAACGTCTTTCCGCACCAGCTCTCGGGCGGCATGCAGCAGCGCGTCGCGATCGCGCGCTCGCTCGCCTATGATCCCGGCGTCCTCTTGATGGACGAGCCCTTTGCCGCTCTCGACGCCATGACGCGCGAGGAAATGCAGCAGCTTTTGGCGGGAATCTGGGAGCGCACGAAAAAGACCGTCGTCTATATCACGCACAATGTCGCCGAGGCCGTGTACCTCGGCGACAAGATCCTTGTCCTTGCGGCGCGGCCTGGAACGGTAAAGGCCGAACTCGCCTGCGACCTGCCGCGCCCACGGGATCCGCTGAGCGATCGGTTTGTTGCGGCGCAGCGCAAGGTGTTGCAGCATTTGGCCGCGCATTAGCCCGCAGTGGCCGCGTGGCCGAGGAGGAAGCGGCGGGAAGGTCCATGAACCGAGTGATTTCCTATGGCGTTGCCGTTCTCGCCTTTGGCTGCGTCGCCGCCGCCTGGGAGGTGCTGGCGCGGTACGGCGGGTTTCCGCCGAAGCTCGTTCCCGGTCTTGGGACGATTGCCGGCACTCTCGTTTCGCTCGTCGCAAATGGGGTTCTGCTGGTGGCGACGGCCGACACCCTCTATCGCCTGATTTCCGGTTTCGCGCTGGCGGCGGCAATCGGAGTTCCGCTCGGGATCCTGATGGGGCGCTACCAATGGATCGAAGATTCGGCGCTGCCGATCGTGAGCTTTCTCTTCCCTATCCCCGGACTGGCCTACGCGCCGCTCTTCGTCTTGTGGTTCGGTCTCGGCGACGGGCCGACCATCCTGTTGATCGGCATCGCCTCCTCCTTCATCGTGATCCTCAATACGTGGAAGGGCGTCAAAGCCGTCAAGCCGGTTTGGCTGCGCTCGGCCGAAGCCATGGGCGCCAGAGGCAGCCGGCTTTTTTACAAGGTGATCCTGCCGGCATCTCTCCCCTATATCCTCGTGGGGCTGCGGCTCGGCCTCGGCAACGCCTGGCGGCTGCTCGTCGCGGTCGAGATGGTGATGTCGGTCCGGCAGGGACTGGGCTGGCTCATCCAGGGCGCCGAAACCTTTCTCAACACCGACGTCATGCTGTCCGCGATCGTCGTCATCGGCGCCATCGGAATGCTCATGGAAAAGCAGGTGTTTGAGCGGCTCGAGCGGGTTACGCTCGTGCGTTGGGGCATGGTGGT
>JAKAOO010000227.1 GCA_021812165.1 Pseudomonadota bacterium
CGGCCAACCAAGACCGCAAGCTCGCTCGCTGCTCGTCCGTCAGCGTCACTTCCGCCGCTCTCATGCAAACAGCCTAACATATCCGCTAATTTATGCAACAAGGTACTAGAGGCCTCTCGGATGATTGAAGGTTTTCGCATCAGTGCCCCGCTCGCGCGCGAGGTGAAGTCCTCAGTTTGCTCGAAAAAGGGTTGGGGTGCACCTTCGCCTGATTGGCGAAATCAATGAGGGTTGGCGCCGGAGTGGGCGCAGACGCTCTGTAGCGCGGTCGCCTCACTCGCCCCTTGCCGGCTCTTGCCCGATGAGGACCGCAGAGCCCGGCCGGGCCTCGGAAAGGACGAGGAGGAGATCGGCGAGTGAGAGCGCGACGCAGCCTTCCGTCGGCGCGAAATCCTCTCGCGCGAGGTGAAGAAAGATCGCGCTTCCGCGCCCTGGCATCACCGGATCGTCGTTGTAGCCCAAAGGCACGACGAGGTCGTAAAGGCCGTCCTCTCGCCACAACTTTTCCGAATGCGCCCGGTAAGGGAGGAGCACGCGGCGGTTATAGCCGGGGTCGGAGGGCTCGTCGCACCAGCCTTCGTTTTCGCGAAGCGCACGGCAGGGAAGCGCTGTCTCAACCCGGCGCAGGCGGTCGGGGCGATAAAGCACTTCGCGCATCGGCCAGCGACCGCGGGGAGTGGCGCCGTCGCCCTCGCGTTTCGCCGCGGTGACCCCGGCGCGCCCGAGAGCGCAGGAGAGCGCGCGGCCGCGCCAAAGCGCGACGCTTGGGGCTCCCCGCGAAGCAACCCGTCGCGGGAAGCCCCCACCCGCGCGGACAATAAGATCGTCGGCGTTCTTCACGGGCCCTTTCCCTCAAAAGCCGCGGCGCGGGGCGAGACGGCGGTAGGATTCACCGTCGTCGACGTCTTCGAGGGTATCGGCAAAGCCGACCCTCACTTCCTGCGGCAGCGAGGCAAGCGCATCGGCAAGCGCGAACGGGCTCGACCAGCGCACTCCTTTGAAAAGCGCCGGCAATCGTTGCGGCCGCCTGGCCCCGACGAGCCAGAACCCGCCGTCTCGCGCGCGCCCGAAAACGAGATCGCAACTTTTGAGAAGAGAAAACGCCCGCGCGATGTGGCGCGCGCCGAGAGCCGGGATGTCGCCGCCGATGAGAACCGCGGGTCCCGGCGTCGAAACAAGAGCGCGCCGCATCCTGACGCCGAGATCGCCCGCACCCTGACCGAAAGCCGAAACCCCTCTGCGCCAGAGGAGGGCCTCGCTCTTGGCGCGATCCGGCGTCACCGCGAGGCGCGTCTGCCAGCACCGGTTGCCGGCGAGGCGGCGCAGAAGAAGGGCGATCATCCGCCTTTCGAAAGCGGCGGCGGCGACCTCGCCGATCTCGCGCGCAAGCCTCCTCTTGCCGCGGCCAAGCCGGGGCGCGCGCACGAAAAGAACGAGATGCCGTCTCATCGGCCGAGGTCCCGGCGCCATGATCCTTCGCGGGGTTCGCCGTACATCCGGGCGATGCGGTCGGCGGGCGCGCCGAGAAAATAGAGGGCGAGGCAGAACAGGTTGCGGAGCGGGCGGCGGAGATACCCGCCTTGCCGGTAGCGCCGCGCCGAAGCGAGAATGGAGGCGCCGATCGGCGCGAGGCGCGCGCGCCCCAAGCGGCGGACGAGATCGACATCCTCCATCACAGGCAACGGCCGGAAACCGCCGACGCTCTCCAAAAGGCGGCGGGAGATGAGAAGGCCTTGGTCGCCCCAGGGAAGTCCGAGCAGCCGAGAGCGCCAGGCGACGATGCGCTCGAGCCGGCGCGCCGCTTTCCGCGGGTCGTCGAGGCGAAGCTCGAAATAGCCGGCGCGGCCGGCCGCGCCGGGGGCTTTCATAAAGGCCCGAGCCTTCTCCGCCCATCCCGCTTCGAGCCGGCAGTCGGCGTGCAGAAAAAGGAGCCACTCCGCGCGCGCCGCTTGCGCTCCGGCGGCGAGCTGGCTGCCGCGCCCGCGCGGCGCCTCCACGACGCGCGCGCCGGCCGCGCGTGCGATCCGCAGCGTTTCATCGCGCGAGCCGCCATCGACGACGATCACTTCCCCGACGAGTCCGCGTTCGCCGAGCGCAGAAAGCGCGGCGGCGAGCGTCTCTGCGGCTTCCAGGGTCGGAACGACGGCGGAAAGACTAAAATGTTCTTGATGTGTTCGCATGCGAGAGTTATGCTTTCTCACGATGGATATGCCGGTCGCCCCAAAGCCGCGCAAGGGCCGCGGCGCGCAAAGCAACGACAGCGGGAGGTTCGAAACCGAGAAGCGGATCCCGTTCGATGACGGCTGGGGCAGCGGCGAGGAGGAGCCGACGGCGATCGCGACCACCCTCTCCATCGATGCCAGCCGAAGCGTCATCACCCGCAACGATTCCCCCGACATCGGCTTCGATCGTTCGATCAACCCCTATCGCGGTTGCGAGCATGGCTGCATCTACTGTTACGCGCGCCCGAGCCACGCCTATCTCGGTCTCTCGCCGGGCCTCGACTTCGAAACGCGGATCTTTTACAAGCCCGCGGCTGCGGCCCTACTCGCCGCCGAGCTTGGGAAAAAAGGCTACCGCTGCCGGCCGATCGCTCTCGGCAGCAATACCGACCCCTACCAGCCCGCCGAACGCCGGCTTCGGCTGACACGCGCCATTCTCGAAGTCCTGCGCGACCACCGCCATCCGGTGATGATCGTCACGAAATCGGCGCTCGTCCTGCGCGATTCCGATCTTCTCGCAGAAATGGCAGCCGAAAGGCTCGTTCGCGTCACGATCTCGGTAACGACGCTTGACCCTCTTCTCGCTCGGCGCCTGGAGCCGCGCGCCGCCGCGCCCGAGCGGCGGCTCGAAACGATCGCTGCCCTCTCGACGAGCGGGATCCCGACATGCGTTCTCGCCGCGCCGATGATCCCCGCTCTGAACGATCATGAGCTCGAAGCGATTTTGGAGCGCGCGCGCGGCGCCGGGGCGATCGCCGCCGGCTATACGCTTCTGCGGCTTCCGTTCGAGTTGAAGGCGCTTTTCAAGGAATGGCTCGAGGCGCGCTACCCGGCGAAAGCAAAGCATGTGCTCTCTCTCCTCGCAGAGTGCCATGGCGGCAAGCTCTATGACAGCCAATGGTCGGTGCGCATGGCCGGAAAAGGCCCTTACGCCCTGATGCTTCGCGCCCGTTTCGAGGGTGCGAGGGAAAGGCTCGGCCTGGCGCAGCGTCCGGGCTTTTTCCTCGACGCGACGCGTTTCCGCCCGCCGCCGCGTCCGGGCGATCAGCTCCGCCTCTTTTGAAGGCGCCGAAGCCGTTGAGGCGCCGCGGCAAAACCCGCGGGCGGAGAGAGAGAAGGACGCCGATGCTCGGCGTGCACCGCAGCGGTCACACGCGGTATCTGTCGAGGAAGGCCCAGTCGAGTTCGAGGCCAAAGCCCGCGCCTTGCGGCACCTCGATCGTTCCGCCTGCGATCCGCGCGCGGTTCTTGATGGCGCCCGCCCACAAGGGGTCGCGCTCGGGGTCGGGGAAGCATTCGACAGCGGTGCCGTTCGGTTGCGATGCGAGAAGGTGCGTCGCGATCTGCGGCTCCTCGTGATGGGCGAGCGCTATCCCGTGAATGGCGGCGAGCGCTGCGGCGCGGCGCCATTCGCTGACGCCGCCCGCTTCCGAGGCGTCGAAATTGACGATATCGATCGCCCCGGCCGCGATGAGGCGCCTCACGCCGTGGCTCGTGATCTCGCTTTGCCCGGCGGTGATCGGGATCCCTGTGCGGCGGCGCACTTCCGCCATTCCTGCGGCATCGTCATACCAATGGCAGGGTTCTTCGAACCAGCGGATGCCATGCTTTTCGACGAGGCGGGCAAAACGGATCGCCTCGCCGACGGGCCAGCCGCGATTGGCGTCGAGGGCGAGGATGAAATCGGCTCCGGCCGCGCTCCGCGCCGCGGCGACGCGTTCGGCGTCTTCCTCGGGCGAAAGGCCGCCGACCTTGAGCTTGCAGCCCGCCATCCCGGCCTCGGCGAGCCGCTCCATCTCGCGCCCGAGATCGGCGAGGGTTTTCCCCTCTTCGTAATAGCCGGCGATCGCGATGATCGGCAGCCTCTCGGCAAATCCGCCGAGGAGGCGCCAGACGCTCGCCCCCAACGACTTGCCGAGAAGATCCCAAAGCGCCGTATCGACGCACGCGATCGCCTCCATGACAAGCTTGCGGTCGCGGCTCGCATGCGCCAGCGGAAACATCCGGCCCCAAAGCCGCTCGATCCTCCCGGCGTCTTCCCCCAACAGGAGCGGCTTCAGTTCCGTCTCGATGATCGCGACGAGAGCGCGGCCCTCTTCGCGGTTGTCGCCGTTATAGACTTCGCTCACGAGGCCGCCCGCGGTGCGGATCCGCGTCAGGATCGTCGCGCGGCTTCTGACGCTGTAGCCGCTGCCGCTGAAGACTTTCCGAAGCGGGATCTCGACCGCGATCGCCTCGACGCTTTCGATCCGCATGGCTTCCCTCGCTCTGCCGCTCGCGGCGGCACTCTACCCGCTCGCCCGGCGCCGCCATAGTTTGAGAGTAGCCTTGCGCCCGTTATAGTCGCCTCGCCAAGCCGGCCGCCCGGAGGTGCCGATGCCATTTCGATTCCGCGCTTTCCTTTTCTCGATCCTTCTTGGACTCGGCCTTTTTCCTCTATCGGGCGGGGCCGCCGAACTCGTCGACGCGGCGGGACGCCATGTCGTCCTGCCGGCGCGGGTCGAGCGGATATTGGCGGCGAATGAGGCCGCCGCGGTTTTCGTTCTGGCTCTCGCCCCGAAGAGGCTCGTCGGTTGGCCGCAGCGCCTTTCTGCGGCGGCGCTCGCCTACCTGCCGGCGAAATACGCCGCCTTGCCGGTCACCGGCCGGCTTACCGGCGCCGCGCCCACGGCGAGCGCCGAAACGGTTGCCCGTTTCCACCCGGACCTCATCATCGATTGGGGAAGACCCACACCGGCAGAGCGCGCGCGCGTCGATCGGATCGCGATCGAGACCCGGGTTCCGACCCTCCTTCTCGATCCCGGCTTTCAGAATATGCCCTCGCAATTGCGCCACGTCGGTCGCGCCATCGGTGCCGCGAAGCGCAGCCGGGATCTTGCCGAGCGGGCGGCCGACATCATCAACGGGCTGCGTGGAACCCTTCTCACCCGTTCGCCGACAAAGCCGCCGCGGGTCTATTTTGGGCTCGGCCGCGACGGGCTTTCGACGGCGGGCTCGGGATCTGAAACCGCGGCTGCCATCGCCGAGGCCGGAGCCATCGACCTCGCCGCAAGAGGCGGACGCAGACAAATGACGCGAGCCGAGCTTCTCCACTCAAACCCGTCGATCGTCATCGCGCAGAAGAGAAGCTTCTACAATGCGCTCCGGCGCGACCCCGATTATAGGAACCTCAAGGCCGTCCGCGAGCACCACGTCTATCTCGCCCCAGCGCTGCCGTTCGGCTGGCTCGACCGGCCGGACGGGATCAATCGTCTCATTGGTCTCGATTGGCTGTCGGCGATTTTTTATCCCCAGAAATACAGCCTGGATTTTTCGACAAAGGTGCGGCGCTTCTACCAAAAGTTTTATGGGATGAAGCCCTCCGACAAGGCTCTCGCCGCGCTTTTGCGCGG
>JAKAOO010000026.1 GCA_021812165.1 Pseudomonadota bacterium
GACGCGGAGTGGGGCGGCACCGTGTTCCTCGATGGCGGAACGGTTGAGAAGAATGCCGGCTACGGGCTTCTCGCCGAGCAAGGCTCCAGGATCGATGTCTTGGGCGGCGCGACGATAAGCAATAATGGCACGTCCGGAACCCTTTCAGCCGGAGCCCTTGCGGTGATGGCGGGCGTGGTCTCCGTAAGCGACGGAACGATCGAAAACAATACGTTCGTTGGCATTGAAACCGTCGATGGCGGAGATGCAAAGCTCATTACCAGCAGCGCAATTGTTCGGTCGAACGCGGGCGATGGCGTCGAAGTGTTCGGCGGATCTTTCCACGCGAATGGAGGCGTCGTAACCGGCAATTCGGGGAACGGCATCTCTGTCTACAACAGCGGGACCGCTCTCCTGAACGGGAACGCCAACGTCGCCTCGAATGCCGGAAACGGCGTTCTCGTATGGGACGGGAGCGTAACCGTTGGGAGCCTGGGAGGGCCCGCCACGATCCAGTCCAACAGCGGGAACGGGATCTACGTCGAGACGAACAGCGTCGCGAGCTTCTTCAATTCGGGAAGCCAGATCCTGAACAACACCGGCTGGGGAATTGTCTGCGACGGCGCTCCCGCGAATCCGCTATATGGCGGCTACACCCCAACGGTGTCCGGCAACGGAAAGGGACAGATCTCCTGCAATAAAGCCCCCTGAGGCGCGAGGAGGATAGGAGGACGCGTCATGGATGTTCGGGGCAAGGTCGTCATCGTGACGGGCGCCGCCCGCGGTCTCGGTCAGGCATTCGCCAAGAGCCTCGGCGCTGCCGGAGCGCAGATCGTCGCCGCCGACATCAAGGACTGCGCCGAAACGGTCGCTCTCGTCGAGGCAGAGGGCGCCAAGGCGATCGCCCTCTCGCTCGATGTGACAGACGCCGCCTCCGCGCGCGCCATGGCCGAAAAAGCCGTCGAAGCGTTCGGCCGCATCGACGCGCTCATCAACAACGCCGCGCTTTACGGCGGATTGCGCGGCGGTCGCTTCGAGGCGATTGACGAAGCCGAGTGGGACGCCGCGATGGCGGTCAATGTCAAGGGCATCTGGAATTGTTGCAAGGCGGCGGTGCCGGCGATGCGCGAGATCGGAGGCGGCAGCATCGTCAACATGGCCTCGCTCGCCGCCACCTACGGCATGCCCTTCGGCCTCCATTACACGACCTCGAAGGCGGCCGTCATCGGGTTGACGCGGGGCCTCGCCCGCGAACTGGGGCGCGACCAGATCCGCGTCAACGCGATCGCGCCGAGCGCGGTGTTGACCGAAGGGACGCGCGAATTCTTCGGCAACAAGGTCGACCGCGCGCTCGAGGTGATCAAGACCGGCCAGTCGATAGGGCGCAACCTCTCGCCCGAGGATCTCGTCGGCACGGTGTTGTGGCTCGTTTCCGACTCGAGCGCGCTCGTCACCGGCCAGACGATCGCCGTCGACGGCGGCACGGTCCTGTTGTAAGTCCGGCGCTCGTCGGTCCTCTACTCGATGACGATCCGCGGCGGCGGGCGCAGAAGAGCGCCTTCGCCCGCCACCTTTTCCCAGATGCGGCGCGCCATCTGCCGGAAAAGGAGGGCGTGCGGGCTTTCCGGTCGGGCGATCGCGATCGGATGCCCGCTGTCCGAGGTCTCGCGGATTTCGAGATCGAGAGGCACTTCTCCCAGAAACTCGGTGCCGAGCCTTTCCGCCTCGCGGCGCGCTCCGCCGTGACTGAAGATGTCGCTGCGCTCTCCGCAATGCGGGCATACGAAATAGCTCATGTTCTCGACGATCCCTAAGACCGGCACGTCGACCTTCTGGAACATCGCAAGGCCCCGGCGCGCGTCCAAAAGGGCGATGTCCTGCGGGGTCGAGACGATGACCGCGCCCGAAAGGGGAACCTGTTGCGCCATCGTCAGCTGCGCATCGCCCGTTCCCGGCGGCATGTCGACGATCATGATGTCGCGCTCGCCCCATAGAACCGAGCGCAGCATCTGTTGGAGCGCGCTCATCACCATCGGGCCCCTCCAGATCATGGGCGTCTCTTCGTCGACGAGAAACCCCATCGACATCAAGGCGAGCCCGTAACTTTCGAGAGGGATCAAAACCTTGCCGTCGGGCGAGGCGGGCCGCCGCCCCGAAACCCCCAACAGGCGCGGCACCGAGGGCCCGTAAATATCCGCGTCGAGAACCGCGACCTTGAGCCCGTTCGCTTTGAGCGCCACCGCGAGATTGGCGGCGATCGTCGATTTGCCGACGCCGCCCTTGCCCGAGGCGACGGCCACGATCGCCCGCACCCCCGCGACGGCGCTGCGGGCCATCGTTGGGTTCTGGGAAACGGGACTATCGCCACCTCGTCTCGGCGCCTCGCGGTGTGGCGACTCGGCAGTCAACACGGCCGTCACCGAGAGGACGCCGGGAAGCGCTTCGACCGCCCTTTCCGCGGCTTGGCGCAACCCTTCGAGGCGCGGCCCGCGTTCGGGTTCGACCTCGATCGCAAACCCGACATTGCCGTCGCGAATAATGAGCCCCGAAACCATGCCGAGAGAGACGATGTCGGCCCCTTTATCGGGATCGGCCACGCGGCGCAGGACGTCGAGCACCGCTTCTTCGCTCAATGCGTTCATTCTTCTCTCCGCGAAGGCTCGCGAGGAACCCTCGCTCACCTATCCCTCGTTTGCCTCTCGAATGGTCGCGGCAAAGCCGGCCTCGCCCGATTTGGGAGCGGCGGCAGCACTTGACAATGCCCGCGCGCGCGTTCTCTATCGGCGCTTGTCGCCATCACCGAAGCGGCAGAACGAGAGGCGAGCCGCGGAAGGGTCGAGGGCAGGATGAACTGGAAAATGCAGGGCGGCGGCCCTTGGGGCGGCGGTCCTCGTGGACCCTGGGGCGGCGGCCCGCAGGGCGGCGATGGCTCTCCCGGAGGCGGCCGACCGAAAGGCGGCCCCCGCCCGCCCGATTTCGAGGAGATGCTGCGCCGCAGCCAAGACCGCTTTCGGCGCGTGCTGCCGGGCGGATTTCGCACCGGCGGCGGGATCGCCCTCGTCGCCATCGCCATTTTCGTCATCTGGCTCGCGAGCGGCTTTTATATCGTGCGGCCCGACGAGGTCGGAGTCGTGCTGCGCTTTGGCGCCTATAACCGCACGACCGAGCCCGGGCTCAACTACCATCTCCCGGACCCGATCGAGACCGTGTACACGCCGAAGGTGACGCGGGTCAACCGCATCAATATCGGCTTCCGCACCGAGGAAAGTGCCAGCGGCGTTCGCGTGAGGGGCAGGGATATTCCGAGCGAATCCCTGATGTTGACGGGAGATGAAAACATCGCCGATGTCAACTTCGCCGTCTTCTGGTTTATCAAAGACGCAAAAGCATATCTCTTCAATATCCGGGCGCCGGAACATACGGTCAAAGCGGCGGCGGAAAGCGCGATGAGCGAAGTCATCGGCGAGAACCCTCTCGCCATGGAACTGTCCGCCGGACGCGCGACGATCGAAGCCGAGACGAGAAAACTTTTACAGCACCTTCTCAACGACTACCACGCGGGGATCGAAATCACTCAGATTCAATTGCAAAGGGTGGATCCGCCCACCCCCGTCATTCCCGCCTTCCAGGATGTGCAGGCCGCGCTCGAGGACCGCGTCCGCTTGCGGAACGAGGCCGAGTCCTACGCCCACGATATCGTCCCGCGGGCGCGCGGCAAGGCGGCGGCGATCATACAGGCGGCAAAAGGATATCAGCAAAAAGTCGTCGCCCAAGCCGATGGCGACGCCGCCCGCTTCGACAAGGTCTATAGCGCCTACGCGGCGGCGAAGGAAATCACGCGCCGGCGCCTTTATATCGATATGATGGAAAAGATCCTGGAGGACAGCAACAAGGTCATCATCGACAAAAGCGCGCAAGGCGCCGGGGTTCTGCCTTATCTGCCGCTCCCCGCCCTCAAGACCGGGACGGCACCGGCACCGGCGCCGGCCTCAGAGGGGAATTCGCCGGCGCAGGGAGGGCACGCACGATGAACCGGCGCCTTCTCTGGGCCGGCGCGGCGGGGCTCGTCGTCGCCGGCATTTTGCTGACCAACGTCTTTTTTATCGTCTACCAAACCCAGCAGGCGATCGTGCTCGAATTCGGCAAGCCCATCCGGGTCATTCGCCAACCCGGCCTCGGCATCAAATGGCCGTTTATCGAGAATGTCGTCTATTACGACAAACGCCTTCTCGACGTCGAACCGCCGCCGGAAGAGATCATCACCGCCGACCAGAAGCGGGTGGTGGTCGACACCTACACCCGCTATCTGATCACCAATCCCCTCAAGTTTTATCAGTCCGTCGATACCGAAGCCGGGGCGCGAGCGCGCTTGTCCGCGATGGTGAACGCCAGCCTTCGGCAGGTGATCGGAACGGTGCACCTTTCCGCGCTTCTGTCGCACCAACGCTCGGCGATCATGCATCAGATCCGCAACGGGGTAAGAGAAGAAGCCCTGGCGTTCGGCATCGATGTCGTCGATACCCGCATCCGGCACGCCGATCTGCCGCCGCAGAACAGCGAAGCAGTCTATAAGCGCATGATCTCCCAGCGCCACCAGCAGGCGGCGCTTTATCGCGGCGAGGGCTACCAGGCGGCGGCCACCGTCCGCGCCAAAGCCGACCGCGACCGCACGGTCATTCTTGCCGAGGCGCAAAAGACGGCTCAGGAAATCCGCGGCGCGGGCGATGCCAAGGCGATTGCCATCTATGCGAAGGCTTACGGTCAGGACCCGCGCTTCTTTGCCTTTTATCGATCGATCGAGGCTTACAAGGCCGCGCTCACCGGCAAAAACACGACCTTTGTTCTTTCCCCGCAAAGCCCCTTCTTCCGCTTTTTCGAGAGCGCGAGCGGCGCTCCCGAGCGGGCGGCGGCGGGAAAAGCCACCGCGGCCTTGAACCCGACAGGAAAGTCCGCGCAGGCTACGGCTGCGATCTCGGCTGACCGGCCGGCGCCGCCGCGGTGAGAGAGGCGCCGCGTAAAGAAATAACGGCTCCTTTTCGCGCAGCGGCGCGATGAAGGACTTCCTGACCGCATTTGCCCTCGTCCTCGTCATCGAGGGGAGCTTTTACGCGCTCTTTCCGGAGGCGATGAAGCGCGCGGCGGCGCGAGCGGCGTTGATCCCCCAGCCGGTTTTGCGGATGGCGGGGCTTGCTGCGGCCGGCATCGGCGTGGCTCTCGTCTGGCTCGTTCGGCGCTGAGCCCTTAAAGAACCGTCTGGCCTCCTTCTCGCTTCGCGCTTAATCTTGGACGCGAAGCGGCATCCTCGTACCGAGGCAAGGGGCCTGCCGCCGGATCCGCTTTGAGGGGAGTGATCGTAGAGTGTCGTCTCGTCCTTTAAGCCCGGCACGTTTGTCGGCGGCGGTGGCTTCTCTTTTTCTTTTTGTCTTGGCGGCGGCGCCACAGGCCGTCGCCCGCCCGGCTCCTGCGAGTTTCGCCGATCTCGTCTCGAAGCTGCTTCCTGCGGTAGTCAACATCTCGGCGATCGCGGAAGCCAAACCCGCCGTCACGGGCAAACACCCGCCCTCCCCTTCGCCGGGATTGCCGCCGCGATCAACCTTCGAGCGCTTCTACCGCAACTTCTTCGGCCACGCGCAAGGGCAGAGCGAGTCGTTGGAAGCCGCGCCGCACAACACGACGGCGCTCGGCTCCGGCTTTATCATCGATCCGCGAGGCTATATCGTGACCAACAATCACGTGATCGCCGGCGCAAACGACATCACGGTCATCCTTCAGGACGGGACCAATCTCAAGGCAAGGCTCGTCGGGCGCGACAAGAATACCGATATCGCGCTCCTCAAGGTCAACGCCGGGAAGGCGCTGCCGGCCCTCAACTGGGGCAACAGCGACAAGACCCGCGTCGGCGACTGGGTCCTGGCGATCGGCAATCCTTACGGCCTCGGCGGAAGCGTCACCGCGGGCATCCTGTCGGCGCGCCAGCGCGACATCGATTCCGGCCCCGATGACGATTTCCTGCAAACCGATGCGGCGATCAACCGCGGCAATTCGGGCGGGCCGCTCTTCAACATGGAGGGCAAGGTCATCGGCATAAACACGGCGATCTATTCGCCTTCGGGCGGCTCGATCGGGATCGGTTTCGCGATCCCCTCGGCGATCGCGCGCACGATCGTCTCGGAACTCCTTCACGAGCCCGATCACATGGTCCATCGCGGCTGGCTCGGTCTGCGCGTACAGGAGGTGACGGCCTCCATCGCCGCGACCCTGGGCCTTCCAAAGCCGCAAGGGGCGCTCGTCGCCAGCGTCGCTCAGAAGGGGCCGGCCGCTCTCGCCGGGATCAAGCCCGGCGACATCATCCTCGGCTTCAACGGCAGGCCGGTGACCGGGATGCGCCGTTTGCCGCGGCTCGTCCTCGAAACCTTGGTCGACACGACTGTCCCGGTCGTCGTCTGGCGCCAAGGCAAAGAGCAGACGCTCAAAATCACCATCGGGCAGTTCGACGGGCGGCGCGAGACGCTCGCGAAAGCCGAGGCGCCCCGGACCGCGAGCGAGCCGCCGCGAATGAGCGCCTTGGGCGTGACGTTTTCGGCGATCACCCCGAAGCTCAAAGAAAAGTTCGCTCTGGACCCGGGCGAGAAAGGGGTTGTCGTTCTTGCCGTCAAAAGGGGGAGCGAAGCCGCGAAGAGAGGCGTCGAGGCCGGCGATGTCGTCATCGAGGCGGCGGAAGAGGAGGTGAGAAGCCCCGCCGACATCGAGAACCGGATCGCGGCCACAAGAAAACGCGGCAAAAAGGCGCTCCTTCTTCTTTTGGAGCGCCGGGGCGACCTCCACTTCGTGGAACTCGGCCTCGCCGGAGGCTGATGTTCCGGTTCTGACGTTCGCGCCGGTTTGCTCTGGAGCCGCGCGGGCGAACGCGGCTCTCAGTTTTTGCTTTTGTCGACGAGGCGGTTCTCAGCGATCCAGGGCATCATCGCGCGCAGCTTCTCGCCGACCTTTTCGATCGGGTGCTCGGCAGCGCGCCGCCGCATGGCCTTAAAGCTCGGCTGGCCGGCGGCGTTTTCGAGAACCCATTCGCGGGCGAAACGGCCCGACTGGATGTCGGCGAGGATCTTTTTCATCTCGGCGCGCACATGCTCGTCGATGACCTTGGGCCCTCGCGTATAGTCGCCGTATTCGGCGGTGTTCGACACCGAATAGCGCATGTTGGCGATGCCGCCCTCATAGATGAGGTCGACGATGAGCTTTACCTCGTGGCAGCACTCGAAATAGGCCATCTCGGGCGCGTAGCCCGCCTCGACCAGGGTTTCGAAGCCGGCGAGGATCAGCGATGTAAGGCCGCCGCACAGCACGGACTGTTCGCCGAAAAGGTCGGTCTCGCATTCCTCGCGGAAGGTTGTCTCGATGACGCCGGCGCGCCCGCCACCGATCGCGCACGCATAAGAGAGCCCGATCTCCAGCGCGTTCCCCGACGGGTTTTGCTCCACCGCGAGCAGGCACGGCACCCCGGCGCCGCGCAGGTATTCCGAGCGCACGGTGTGTCCGGGACCTTTGGGCGCGATCATAAACACGTCCATGTCCGGGCGCGGTTCGATGAGGCGGAAATGCACGCTGAGCCCGTGCGCCACGGCGAGCGCGGTGCCCTCGCGCATGTTGGGGCGCAATTCGGCATTGTAGAGCGCGGCCTGCAACTCGTCCGGCGCCAGCACCATCACGATATCGGCCCATTTCGCCGCTTCGGAGTTTGTCACGACCTTGAAGCCGGCGGCTTCTGCTTTTTTCGCCGATGGCGAACCCGGGCGCAGCGCGACAACGACCTCCTTGACCCCGCTGTCCTTGAGATTGTTGGCGTGGGCGTGACCTTGGCTGCCATAGCCGATGATCGCCACCCGCTTCGCCTTGAGAAGGTTCACATCCGCGTCGCGGTCGTAATAGACACGCATAGGGTCCTCCTTTTCAAAACCGGCCGGGACCGCGCGAGATCGCCACCACCCCGGTGCGCGAGACTTCGACGAGGCCCAAGGGCTCCATCAGCGCGATAAAGGCATTCAACTTGTCGCTTGAGCCGGTCATCTCGAAGACGAAGCTCTCGTTTGTCGAATCGATGACGCGGGCGCGGAAGATATCGGCAAGACGCAGCGATTCGATGCGGCTTTCGCCCCGGCCTGCGACCTTGATGAGCGCCATCTCACGTTCGACGAAAGGGCCCTCATCGGTCAGATCATGCACCTTGTGAACGGGCACGAGACGGTCGAGCTGCGCCTTGATCTGCTCGATGACCATGCGCGTTCCGGATGTGACGAGAGAGATCCGCGAGAGGTGGCCCACCCGATCGACCTCCGCGACGGTCAAGCTTTCGATATTGTAGCCGCGTCCCGAAAAGAGGCCGACGACGCGCGCCAAAATCCCCGGCTCGTTGTCGACGAGGACCGCGATCGTATGTCGCTCGATCCCGTTCAAACGAGGACCATGCCCTCTTCCGAGACCGGCTTTTTCGCCTCATCCTGCGGTCCCAGAAGCATTTCGTTGTGCGCCGCCCCCGACGGGATCATAGGGAAGCAGTTCTCGGTCGGATCGACGGCGACATCGACGATCGCCGCGCGCGGCGCCGCCAGCATCTCGCCGATTGCGGCGTCGAGATCGGCAGGGTCCGAGACGCGCCGCCCAAACGCCCCGAAGGCGTCTGCCAGCTTGACGAAATCGGGAAGCGCGGCGGTGTAGCTTTCGGAATAGCGGCCGCCGTGCAGCAGTTCCTGCCACTGCCGCACCATCCCCATATACTGGTTGTTGAGGATGAAGACCTTGACCGGGAGCCGGTACTGGGCGACCGTCGACAGCTCCTGGATGTTCATCAGGATCGAGGCTTCTCCGGCGATATCGATGACGAGCGCCTCGGGATGCGCGACCTGCACGCCGACGGCGGCCGGCAGTCCGTAGCCCATGGTGCCGAGGCCGCCCGAGGTCATCCAGTGATAGGGCTTCTCGAATTTGAAGAATTGCGCGGCCCACATCTGGTGCTGCCCGACTTCGGTCGTGATGTAGGCGTCGCGCTCGCGGCAAGCGGCGTAAAGCCGCTCGATCGCGTATTGCGGCTTGATGACGTCGCGCCGGCTCTTGTCGTATCGGAGACAATCGCGCCGGCGCCATTCGTCGATCCTCCGCCACCACTCTTCGCGCGCGCCGCCATCGAGCGGGCGCTCCGCCGCCCGCAACGCGTCGCCAAGCTTTGCGAGAGCGACCCCGGCATCGCCGACGACCGCCAGATCGACATGCACGTTCTTGTTGATCGAAGAGGGGTCGATGTCGAAGTGGATCTTTTTGGAATGGGGTGAGAACGCGTTGAGGCGACCGGTGACGCGGTCGTCGAAGCGCGAGCCGACGGCGATCAAGAGATCGCAGTCGTGCATCGCCATATTCGCTTCGTAGGTGCCGTGCATGCCCACCATGCCGAGGAAATGCGGGTCGCTCGCCGGAAGCGCGCCGAGACCCATGAGGGTCAAGGTGCAGGGAATGTCGAGGCCTCGCACCAGTTCGGTAAACCGCGCGCAGGCCTCGGCCCCCGAATTGACGAGCCCGCCTCCGCCATAAAAGAGCGGGCGTTTGGCGCTGCCGATCAAGGCCGCCGCCTCGGCGATCTTGTCCGGGTCCGGGTCGAGCTGCGGGCGATAGCTTTTATGTTGCCCGGCCGACGGCGGCGAATAAGAGCCGGAGGCGAAAAGCACGTCTTTCGGGAGGTCGACGACGACGGGGCCCGGGCGCCCGCTCTTCGCAACGTAAAACGCTTCGTGCAAAACCCGCGCGAGGTCGCGCACGTCTCTCACAAGATAATTGTGCTTGGTGCAGGGCCGGGTAATGCCGGTCGTGTCGGCTTCCTGAAAGGCGTCGTTGCCGATGAGGTGCGTCGGTACCTGCCCCGTCAGGCAGACGACCGGCACCGAATCCATCAAGGCGTCGGTAAGGCCGGTAACGGCGTTCGTCGCGCCGGGACCGCTCGTGACGAGGACGGTGCCGACCCGACCGGTCGAGCGGGCGTAGCCTTCCGCGGCATGCACCGCGCCTTGCTCGTGCCGCACCAGGATGTGGCGCAGCGCATTCTGCTTGAAAAGCGCATCGTAAATGGGGAGCACGGCGCCGCCCGGATAGCCGAAAATGACCTCGACCCCCTGATCGACGAGGGCCTTCAAAACGATCTCGGCGCCACTCATCGCTTCGGCAGGCATTACGTCTTCCTTCTCAGAAAAATGAACCGCCACGGGCACTTCCCCGCGGCCGGAAGGCCGACCCTAGTGAGCTAGACCCCTCCGGTCAACAGAAACCCGTCGATGAATTCTCGCAGAGAGGAGAGCAATCCTTGCGAAAACTCTTCGGTGACGATGCGGTCGGGGTTGAGCTGATGGCGAAACCACGTGACCTGTCTTTTGGCATAGCGGCGCGTCGCGCGCTGCCCCATCGCGACCGCCTCGGCAAGGCTCGTCTCGCCTCGGAGGTGGGCAAGAAGCTCCTTGAGGCCGAGCGCTTTCATCGCCGGCAGATTGGGGTCGAGCCCCCTTGCCGCGAGCGCCTTTGCCTCGGGAAGCGCGCCATTTTCGATCATCGCCGCAAAACGCGCGTTGCACGCCGCGTAAAGGCGTTCGCGCGGCGGCATCAGAAGGATCTTCGCCAAGCGATAGGAAGGCGCGTTCCGCGGCTTTTCCTGCCACTTTCCGATCGGGAGCCCGGTCGCGCGCACAACCTCATAGGCTCGGACGAGTCGCGCCCTATCGGCACTCGCGAGGCGCGCGGCGCTTTCGCGGTCGAGGCGGGAAAGGCAGTTGCGAAACCGCTCGCCTCCGAGGCTCTCGTAAAGAAGGCCCGCCTCGCGCCGGATCTCTTCCGGAATGGCGGGGATCGCCGGCAGCCCGCGTTCGAGCGCCGCGAGATAAAGACCCGATCCGCCGACGACGAGCGGCAGGCGGCGCGCCGCGGCCGACTCGGCGATCGCCGCCTCGGCGAGCCTGCGCCAGAGCCCGGCCGATGCGCGTTCCGCCGCATCGAGAAAACCGTAAAGCCGATGCGGGATCTTTTCTTCGGCGGCGGCGTCGGGGCGCGCGGAGAGCACCCGCAGATCGCGATAGACCTGCTGGCTGTCGGCATTGATGATGGTGACAGGCAAACTCTCTGCGAGACCCTCGGCGAGAACCGATTTGCCGCTCGCCGTCGGGCCGGCGAGAACCACAACGGGCTGCCCCGGCGACGCGCTTGCTCCCTCTCCGCTCCTCGGGGGCGGAGAGCCCGCGGGCGAGCCGCGGCTGCGGCCGCCGGAAGGCTGGCCTTGGGCGGCCCTCCCGGTAGGTAGCCCGCGGGTGGGTGAGGTGGGGGATGCGAGAGAGATCGTGCGGGAGCAGGCGCCCACCTCACCCTCCCATCGCTGCGCGATGGGCCCCTCCCTCTCCCCCCGCAAGCGGGCGGAGAGGGTGTGGGTGCGGCAAGCGTTTCGTCTGCCGGCAGAAACTGAGTGGATACCACAGCAGCGGAAGGGAAGGGGGAAGATGCGGTTCGTTTTGACGCTCGTCGGCGACGGCAGAGAGCCGGCTTCCCTGGAAGAGGGCGTCCGAAGGCTCGCCTCCGCGCTCGGCGCCGAGCCCCGTTGGCTTGCCGACGGCGAAGCCTGCGACCTCTTTCTCGAGGCGGACGAACCGACGGCGATCGCGGCCCGCGCGCGCGCCCTCCTCGGCGCCGAGCCGATCGACCTTGTCGTCCAAAAGGCTGCGGCGAGGAAGAAGCGTCTCCTCGTCGCCGATCTCGAATCGACGACCATCGAGAACGAGATGCTCAACGAGCTTGCCGCGGCGCAGGGCCTTCTCTCTCAAGTGTCGGAAATCACTCGGCGGGCGATGAACGGCGAGATCGACTTTGCCTCGGCTTTGAAGGCGCGGCTCGAACTCCTGAAGGGATTGCCGCTCGCGGCGCTCGAAAAGGCCGCAGGCGGGATCCGCCTCATGCCCGGAGCGCGCGCGCTTGTCGCCACCATGCGTCGCGATGGCGCGCCGACCGCTCTCGTTTCGGGCGGGTTCACATTCTTTGCAGAGAAGGTGGCGAAGGAGCTCGGCTTCGACCGGGTCGTCGCCAACCGTCTCGAGATCAGAGACGGGCGCGTGGCCGGCGTCTTGGAGCCGATCGTCGCGGCTGCCGAGAAGCGTCAGGCGCTCCTTTCTCTCGCGGCGGAGCACCGGATCCCGCTTTCGGCAACGCTCGCCCTCGGCGACGGCGCCAACGATCTCCTGATGCTCGAAGCCGCGGGGCTCGGCATTGCGTTCCGCGCGAAGCCCAGGGTCGCGGCCGCCGCATCCGCGCGCATCGATTACGGCGATCTCACAGCTCTCCTTTATATCCAAGGCTACCGCCGGGAAGAGATCGTGCGTTGAAGGGCGAAGAGCAAGGCCGGCAAGCCGCCGTCGCCGTTGCTGAACCGAGGCCAGGGCGTTAGATTGGCAGACCATCCCTGGCGGTGCCGCCACGAAAGAGGAAACCCATGATCGGCATCACGGCATTCGGCGGCTACATCCCGCGCCTCCGCCTCTCCCGCAAAGCGATCGTCGACGCCAATGCCTGGGCCAACGCCGGCTTGAGAGCCTATGGCCGGGACGAGCGCTCGATGTGCAACTGGGATGAGGACAGCCTCACCATGGCGGTCGAGGCGGCCCGCGATTGCCTCACAGGTGTCCCGAGGGACGCCGTCAAAGCGCTCTATTTCGCCTCCACCACTTTCCCCTTCGAAGATCGGCAGAACAGCGGCGTCGCCGCCGAAGCCCTGAACCTCAAAGACGAACTGGAGACGCTCGATCTCGCGGCCTCGCAGCGGGCCGCGACCTCGGGCCTCATCGCCGCCTTGAAGGCGGCGGGCTCCGGCCCGCTTCTCTTTGTCGCAGCGGACAAAAGGCGCGCGCGGGCGGGCAGCACGCAGGAGCTTCTCTGGGGCGACGGCGCCGCGGCCCTCCTTCTCGGCTCAGAGAATCCGGTCGCCGAATTTCTCGGCAGTTATTCGGAGGCGGTCGATTTCGTCGACCACTATCGCGGCCAATACCGCGAGTTCGATTATCAGTGGGAAGAGCGCTGGATCCGCGACGAAGGTTACGCCAAGATCGTGCCGCCCGTCCTCGACGGCCTTTTCCGCAAGACCGGCGTCCAGCCGGCCGATGTCGCTCATTTCGTCTTTCCCTGCACCTACGCGCGTCTTCCGCAGTCAATCGCAAGGAAGGCCGGCCTTCGCGAAGAAGGCGTGCGCGGCAATATGCACGCGGTTTGCGGCGAGACCGGGGCGGCGCACCCTCTTGTCATGCTGGTCGACTGCCTCGAAGCGGCAAAGCCCGGCGATCTCATCCTCGTCGCGGGTTTCGGCCAGGGCTGCGACGCGCTCCTTTTCCGCGCCGGCGACGCGCTGCCGAAACTGGCGCCGCGGAGCGGCATCAAGGGCTCGCTGGAGCGCCGCAAGGCCGAGACCAATTACAGCAAATTCCTCGCCTTCAACGACCTCACGGCGATCGAGCGGGGGATGCGCGCCGAAGCCGACAAGCAGACGGCGCTCAGCACCCTTTACCGCAAAAAGGACATGCTCTTGGGTCTCGTCGGCGGGCGCTGTGAGCGATGCGACACGGTGCAGTTCCCGAAATCGAACGTTTGCGTCAACCCCAATTGCAATGCGATTCACAGCCAGGTCGACCATCCGTTCGCGGACACCCCGGCAAGGATCCGGTCTTATACGGCCGACCGCCTCACTTACACGCCCGATCCTCCCGCCCATTACGGCATGGTCGAGTTCGAAGGCGGCGGCCGGCTCATGAGCGACTTCAGCGATGTGGACGAAGGGCGCGTCGAGGTCGGCATGCCGATGCGCATGGCCTTCCGCATCAAGGAGTACGATCCGCAGCGCGGCTTCACCAAGTATTTCTGGAAAGCGGTGCCGGCTTGAGGGGCAACGCGAGGAGAGAAACGATGGCAACCGGGATCAAGGACAAGGTCGTCATTCTTGGCATGGGATGCGCCAAATTCGGCGAGCGCTGGGACCGCGAAGCCGACGATCTCATGGTCGAAGCTTTCGAGGAGGCGATCGCCGACGCCGGCATCGACAAAAACGAGATCAACGCGGCCTGGCTCTCGACTGCGATCGAGGAAGTCCATGCCGGAAAATCCGGGATCCCGCTCGCGATGGCGCTGCGGCTTCCTTACATCCCGGTGACGCGGGTCGAAAACTATTGCGCGAGCGGCACCGAAGCCTTCCGCGGCGCCGCCTATGCCGTCGCGTCGGGCGCCGCCGACATCGCGCTTGCGCTCGGGGTCGAGAAATTGAAGGACACCGGCTATGGCGGGCTGCCGCAAAGGAGCCGCGGCGTCCTCAACAGCATGTATTGGGCGAACCTTTCGGCGCCGGGCGCCTTTGCGCAGCTCGCCGCCGCCTACCGCGCGAAGCACGGCGTGGACAAAGCGGATTTGAAGCGCGCCATGGCCCACGTCTCGGTCAAAAGCCACGACAACGGATCGAAGAACCCGAAGGCGCACCTCAGGAACAAGATCAACGAAGAGGCCGTGCTCAATGCGCCGATGATCGCCGAGCCGCTCGGCCTTTATGATTGCTGCGGCGTCAGCGACGGCGCCGCCTGCGCGATCCTGACCTCGCCCGAGATCGCGCGCTCTCTCGGCAAGAAGGACCTCATCGCGGTCAAGGCCTTGCAGCTCGCCGTCTCGAACGGGGTCGAGTCGCAGCACAATTCCTGGGACGGCAGCTATTTCGCGACGGCCCGCATCGCCTCGACCCGCGCCTACCAGGAGGCCGGAATCGACAACCCGCGGCAGGAAATCAACCTGATCGAGGCGCACGACTGCTTCTCGATCACCGAGCTCGTCACCATGGAAGATCTCCACATCTCGCCCGAAGGGGGCGCGATCAAGGACGTGCTCGACGGCTTTTACGATTCCGACGGCAAGATCCCGTGCCAGATCGACGGCGGGCTCAAATGCTTCGGCCACCCGATCGGCGCTTCGGGCCTGCGCATGATCTACGAGGTCTACCTGCAGATGCTCGGCCGCGCCGGCGAGCGGCAGCGCGCGACGCCCCCGGTCAGAGGATTGACCCACAACCTCGGCGGCTTCCCGCACCAGAACGTCTGCTCGGTCGCGATCGTCGGACGCTACGGCGCCTAATCTGGCGCTCAGCCCCCTGCCCTACCCTTCCCCCCGTGATCCCCGGATCAAGTCCGGGGAGGGGGCGAGGGAGATTGGTGGCGGCGCTGGAGAGCACCTCCCTCGCCCCGCGACCCGAACCCGATCGGGTTAACGGAACATGCGGCCTTCCGGAGAGAGACCCAAAAGGATCTGTCCGACGGTCTCGAAATGCTGCGGGCGCCCCTGGCCTTGCTGGCTTCCCGCATGCATGTCCCGGAAACGCCGCTCGAACGGGTTGTCTTCGAAGATCGCGGCCGCGCCCGCCCGGTGGTAAGCCGCGGCAACGACGTCGCGGGAATTCCTGATCGCCCAGGTGGCGGCGAGGCGCAGCTTCACCTGCTGTTCGAAGGCAGGCTCGTTGCCGCCCATCGCCTCCTCCCACATCTCGCCGAGGACGGCGAAAAGAAAGGCGCGCGAGGAAGAAAGCCGCGCCTCGCACTCGCCAACCTCCGCCTGGATCGCATGGTCTTCTCTGAGGGTGCGCCGCGCGCCGCGGGGAACCTTGTCGCGGGCAAAGGCGATGAAGGCGTCGAGCGTGGCGCGGGCGATGCCGAGAGAAACCGAGCCAAAGCTCGCCGCATAGATCATGCCGCTCGTAAAGCGATAGAGAGGCCCTTCCTCGCGCCGTTCCTCGGGGCCATCGCGCGAACAGGTGTATTCCTGCGGTACAAACAGGTTCTCGACCGCGTAGCTGTCGCTGCCGGTGCCGCGCAAACCGATCACCCGCCAATCGTCGATGATCCGCGCGCTCTTCCTTGGGAAGAGCATGGTGCGGACGAGAGGCCGCCCGCCGACGCCGAGATGAGGGCTCCCGTTGGGCGCGAAGATCGGCACATGCGCCCCGAGCCAGCTCGCATGCCGGCTGCCGCTCGCAAAGCCCCATTTCCCGCTCACCCAGAAACCGCCTTCGACCGCCACGCCTTTTCCGGAATTCGGCAGATCCGGCCCCCAGGCGAGGATGCCGTCGGGCCCGTCGAAGATCGCGCGCGCCGCTTCCGGGGCGAGATAGGCGGCGGCCATCGAGCAGCCGGAATTCTGTCCGAGAGACCAGGCGGTGCTGGCGTCCCCCTTCGCCACCTCTTCGAGGACTTCGGCGTAGCGCGGCGGAGCGAGTTCGGCGCCGCCCAGAGACCGCGGCAGCAGCATGCGGAATAGCCCCACCTCCTTGAGCGCCGCGACGAGCTCAGGCGTGAGCTCCCGGCGGCGCTCGATCTCCTCGCTCGAAGCGGCGACGAGAGGAGCAAGCCGGCGTGCCCGCTCGAGATAAAGGGTCTCGCCCGCTTGCCTTTTGAAGAGATCCATCATTCTCTTCCCCGGTCGCTTGCGCCGACCCTCTGCCCGGACGCAAGAGACGAGGGACAGGCAACCCCCGTGCCTTCGAGCCCGCAATAGCCGAGAGGGTTCTTGGCGAGATATTGCTGGTGGTAGGGCTCGGCGAAGTAGAAGGGAGGGACCTCGGCGATCTCGGTCGTGATCTTCCCGTAACGCGCCCGACGAAGCTCTTTCTCATAGGCTTCGCGCGTCGCTTCCGCCGCCTTTTTTTGCGCCGGGGAAACGGTAAAGATGGCCGAGCGATACTGGGTGCCGGCGTCGTTGCCCTGGCGCATGCCCTGCGTCGGGTCGTGGTTTTCCCAAAAAAGCCGCAAAAGCCCCTCATAACTCACGAGAGCCGGATCGTAAACGACGAGCACGACTTCCGCATGGCCGGTCAAACCGCTGCAAACCTCTTCATAGGTCGGGTTGGGGGTGAAGCCGCCGCAGTAGCCGACCGCGGTCACCCAGACGCCTGGAGTTTCCCAAAATCGGCGCTCGGCTCCCCAAAAACACCCCATCCCGAAAATCGCCCGCTCGAGGCGAGGGGGATAAGGCGGCGCCAAAGGACGGCCGTTGACGAAGTGGCGCTCCGGCACCGGCATCGGCTCGGAGCGCCCCGGCAGAGCGCTCTCGGCGCTCGGAATGACGAGCCTGTCGGATCTCAATCGCCACATGAACATCCTCCCTCGAACGCGACGCGAGCCCCGAGGCAAAACCTAGTCTTTGGGCGCGAAACTGAAAAGAAGCGAACGAAGCAGGTTTTTGCGGTGTTCTCCTCCCACAAGGCGGACCGCGAAACGCGATCGCTGCGGCCGCGCCGGCGAGATGGCTGCGAAAGGCTTGGCCTTGGCTTCGCGATGCGGTCCGGTGCACACTGTCGCAACTCTTTCGCTTGAGGTGCCGTTCTGATGACGCGTCGATTTCTTCTGATTGCCTTCCTCGTGTCGGTGACCTCGGCGGCGAGCGTCTCACCCGCCGCCGCCCTCCCGCAGGATCCCTCCCTCTTTATCGAGACGCTCGGAAACCGGGCGCTTGCGGTCCTCAGCTCGCATGCCGCCCCCGGCACTAGAGAGGCCGGCTTCCAGCAGCTTTACGAGCGGTATTTCGATGCGCCGAGGATCGCGCGCTTTGTCCTCGGCCGCTATTGGTGGCTTGCCAGCCCGGCCCAGCGGCAGCAATTCAAGGCGCTATTTGAAAAATATGTCGTGTTCGCCTATAGCGCCCGGCTTTCCTCCTACAGCGGCGAAACCCTCCGCGTGATCGGGAGCCGGCCGGAAGGGAACGGGTTTATCGTCGCGAGCGAGATCGTTCACCCGGGCGGCCAACCGCCGACCCGTGTCTCCTGGCGTCTCACTCGCCACGATGGCCGCCTCAAGATCGTCGACGTCATCGTCGAAGGGGTCAGCATGGCGATCACGCAGCGTCAGGAATTCGCCTCGGTGATTGCCCGCAACGGCGGCAACATCGGCGCCCTTCTCGCGGTGATGCAGCAGAAGCTCCGGGAGGCGGCTGGCTGAGGGTGCGGCGGTCGCCCCCCTCGCGCGGCCAATGCCAAGCAAGCCCTCCGCAACTTCCCCTTGAATGCGAGCAGGCGAGGGATGGCGCGGAGCCTTTACCGTCGGCCTCCGTGATAGAGCCGCCACAGGAGCCCACCCAAAAACGTCGCGATCATGACGATGAGGATGATCGTCAGGAGAAGGTCGTATTCTTGGCCCATCATCCCCCCTTGCGAGCGAGCGCGGCGCGGTCCTTCGCAACCCTCTTTTAACCATATATCACATTGCGAACGCACTGTACCTCTCGACGACGAATTGGTGTAATGCGTCCCGAGAAGCGCGAGCGCAAAAAAAGAGCGGGTGGCCACGATGCGAAGCCGTGGGAGCGATGCGGGGCGACAAGCGAGGCCCGCAGCATCTTGGCGTGCCGAGCAGTCCGCGATCGGAGAGGCGGGAAATGCAGCAGAACGTGCTTGTTGCAGACGATGACGAGGCGGTCCGCGATTCGCTTCGTCTCCTCCTCGAAGCGGCGGGCTACCGGGTGGAAACTTTCTCCTCCGGCAAAGCGCTTCTCTCCGCGCTGCGCCCCGAGGAAGAAGCCTGCCTCGTCATCGACGTGAAGATGCCAGAATTGGGCGGCATCGAGGTTCAGGAGCGTCTGCGCGCAGCCGGATTTTCCCTCCCGGTCGTCATCATCACCGGGCATGGGGACGTGCCTCTGGCGGTTCAGGCGATGAAGGCCGGGGCCGTCGATTTCGTCGAAAAACCGTTTACCGAAGAGGTGATTTTGGCCGCGGTCAAGCGCGCCCTCGAGATCGAGCGGCAACAGCGCGAGAGCGAGGCCGCCGCCGCCGAAGCGCGCTCGCGTCTTTCGGAACTCAGCGAACGCGAGCGCCAAGTTCTCTCTCTTCTCGTCGCCGGCAAGCCCAACAAGGTGATCGCTCACGAGTTGGTGATCAGCCCGCGCACGGTAGAAATTCATCGGGCACGGGTGATGGAAAAGACCCACGCGCGCAGTCTCTCCGAACTCGTCAAGCTGGCCCTCGCCGCGGGCATTTCGCCGGGCCCGATCTGACCGCGGAATAAGGATTATCCCCTATATCATAAACCAATTCCGACGCTTATCTTTACGGGACTTCGGGGCCAGGAGGAATTGGTGGTGCAGCGCGCGGACTCGATCGTTTACGTCATCGATGACGATGCGGCAGTACGCGATGCGCTGATGGTTCTCCTTGAATGTTGCGGCATGACGGTCGAAGGCTACGGGTCGATCGCCGAGTTTACCCGCGAGCACAGCCCGGGACGCAAGGCGTGCATCGTCCTCGACAATCATCTCCCCGGGGTAAGCGGTCTCGATTATCTCGCTTCGCGTTCCTCCGACTGCGATCTTCCGGTAATCATGATCACCGGACGGGCGGATGCCTTGACGCGCGCCCGCGCCGAGCGCATGGGGGTTCTGGCCTTCCTCGAAAAGCCGCTTTCCGACGACGCTCTTCTCGCCAATATCCGCGTCGCTCTCGGCCAGGCCTGAGCCGGTCCGCGCTCGCCGCCTCCGGCTCTTTCACGATGCGAGGTGCTTGACGGCGGCAAAATCAATCACGCCGATGTATTGCCTCAGGTCGGCATCCTTGGTGGAGAGGTTGCCTTCGACCTTGACCAGCACCGTCTTCGCGACCAGCGTCTGGTAGGAATTATCGTTTTTCGAGTGGAGGACGCGGCGGCCGCCGATGATCACGAGATCGCCGGCGCCCAACATGGTGCCGAGGCTGCCCGTCAGGAAGGCCGCCATCGCCTGGACCATCGGCGAGTTGGCGACGATCGACACGGTGACGACGGCGTTGCCTTTCCGGTATTTGCGGCTGACCGTGAGCGCGCCGCCAAAGACGGCGGGTGAGAGGGCGCTGCCTTCGGCCTTCTCTGCGCTCCACCCGGCTGCCGGTTTCGGCAAGAGACGCTTCCACGCTTGCGTCTGCATCTGACGGATCAAAGTCGCGGCCGCATCGAGCGCGCTCGCCGCCGCTTTCAGATCGTGCTTCCCGTAGGATTGGAGCGCCTGATTGATCTGGTTCGTCACCTCGTCGGCTGTCGCCGGCACGCCGTAGGCGAGGAGGAGGGTGAGCGCCGCAGCGAACACACCATGCCTCGTTGTCATTTGCTGCTCCTTCTCTGCCGCCGGCCGTGGCCGACTTCCCGATCGTCATCGAAAGCCCTCGAAACGTCAAAAAGTTTATTTCCGGCGGAGTGGAAACCGGCGGCGCTTGCCCGGCACCGCTCCTTCTTGCCCTTGAAACCCGGTTCGGGTCGCTTTATCTTTCTGGCACTCTCTGCCCGGGAGTGCTAATCCTCGAACAGCAGGTTTGTTGAAGGAGGGGTTTTCATGCAGTTTCGGCCGTTGCAGGACCGGGTCCTGATCCGCCGCATCGAGCAAGAGGAAAAGAGTCGGGGCGGCATCATCATTCCGGACACCGCCAAGGAAAAGCCGATGGAGGGCGAGGTCGTCGCTGCCGGACCGGGGACAAGGGGCGAGGATGGAAAGCTGCATCCGCTTGATGTGAAGGCCGGCGACCGCGTCCTTTTTGGCAAGTGGTCGGGGACCGAGATCAAGATCGACGGCGAGGAATACGTCGTCATGAAGGAAAGCGACATCATGGGCGTCGTTGAGCCCTCGTAACGTTGGATCGAGTCAAAGGAGGTAGCTATGCCGGCGAAGGAAATCCGGTTTCACGCCGACGCCCGCGATAGGATGTTGCGCGGGGTCGATATTCTCGCCAATGCGGTCAAGGTGACGCTCGGCCCCAAAGGCCGCAACGTCGTTCTCGAAAAGTCCTTCGGCGCCCCGCGCATCAGCAAGGACGGGGTGACGGTCGCCAAGGAGATCGAGCTTTCCGACAGGTTCGAGAACATGGGCGCGCAGATGCTGCGCGAGGTCGCCTCGAAGACGAGCGACCAGGCGGGCGACGGCACCACCACCGCCACCGTGCTGGCGCAGGCGATCGTGCGCGAAGGCGTCAAGGCGGTCGCCGCGGGCCTCAACCCGATGGATGTGAAGCGCGGCGTCGATATGGCCGTCGATGCGATCGTCCAAGACATCAAAAAGCGTTCGAAAAAGGTCTCGACCAACGCAGAGATCGCTCAGGTCGGCACGGTGTCGGCCAACAATGACTCCGAGATCGGCCGGATGATCGCCGAGGCGATGCAGAAGGTCGGGAACGAAGGGGTGATCACGGTCGAGGAGGCAAAGTCGCTCGCGACCGAACTCGACATCGTCGAAGGGATGCAGTTCGACCGCGGTTATGTGAGCCCCTATTTCGTCACCAATGCCGAGAAGATGCTGGCCGAACTCGAGGAGCCCTACATTCTCCTCCACGAAAAGAAGCTGTCGAGCCTGCAGCCTCTGCTGCCGCTCCTCGAAGCGGTGGTGCAATCGGGCAAGCCCTTGCTCATCGTCGCCGAGGATGTCGAAGGCGAGGCGCTCGCGACGCTCGTCGTCAACAAGCTGCGGGGCGGGCTCAAAGTGGCGGCGGTCAAGGCGCCGGGTTTTGGCGACCGCAGGAAGGCGATGCTCGAAGACATGGCGATCCTGTCGGGCGGCCAGGTGATCAGCGAGGATTTGGGGATCAAGCTCGAAAACGTCACTCTCGACATGATGGGCAAGGCCAAGAAGGTGCGGGTCGAGAAGGAGAACACGACGCTCATCGACGGCGCCGGCAAAAAGGAGGACATCGAAGGCCGCTGCACGCAGATCCGCCAGCAGATCGAAGAGACGACGAGCGACTATGACCGCGAGAAGTTGCAGGAGCGTCTGGCGAAGCTCGCGGGCGGGGTTGCCATCATCCGCGTCGGCGGTGCCACCGAAGTCGAGGTCAAGGAGCGCAAGGACCGCGTCGACGACGCGACCCACGCGACGCGCGCCGCGGTCGAGGAAGGTGTTGTCGCCGGCGGCGGCTCGACCCTTCTTTACGCCTCGGCCGTTCTCGGCACGCTCAAGCCCGCAAACGGCGACCAGAAGGTGGGCATCGACATCGTCAAAAAGGCGCTCGAATGGCCGGCCCGGCAGATCGCCGAGAACTCCGGCGCCGACGGCTCGATCGTCGTCGGCAAGCTCACCGAAAAGGGCGACCCGAACTTCGGCTACGACGCCCAGAAGGGCGAGTTCACCGACATGATCCGCGCCGGCATCATCGATCCGACCAAGGTCGTGCGGCATGCGCTCGAAGACGCCGCCTCGGTTGCCGGCCTTCTCATCACCACCGAAGCGATGGTCGCCGAGAAGCCCGAACAGAAGCCCCCGCCCGGCATGCCTCCCGGCGGCGGCATGGGCGGCATGGACTTCTGACCCGTTGCTCCGGCGCGCGGCTGCTTCTCCTAGCGGCGGGCGGCCGCGCGCCCTGAGCCGGCCCGCGCCCGGCTCAACTCTGCCTTGCTTCCTTCGCGAGAAGCGATCGGAATCGCCGCAGGAGCTTGCCAGCAGGCGGCGGCGTCTCCATAATTTGGTGATGCGGCGCAAACCGAGTTTTGGGATCGTCGAAATGGAGGCCGAGCTACCGGCGCGGCCTTGCGATTACCCCGGTTGCCCGGCGGAAGGCGATTTTCCCGCGCCGAAATCGCGCCTCGAATTGCGTTCCTATTATTGGTTCTGTCTCGATCACGTGCGCGCGTACAATTCCACCTGGAATTATTATGCGGGAATGAACGAAGCCGAGATCGAGGCCGAAATCCGCAGCGACACGGTTTGGCAACGCCCGAGCTGGCCTCTCGGCGAGCGCCGAGCGCCCTACTTCGGCGCTTCGCTTCGCGATGCGTTCGGCTTTTTTTCCCAAAACACGCGCGCAAAAGGCGAGAGCCGGTGGAAAGAGCGCCGCCTTCCGCTCTCGCCGCGCGAAGAGGCGCTTGCCGTCTTTGGCATCGAACCGCCCGTCACGCCCGTGCGCCTCAAAGCGCGATACAAGGCGCTCGTCAAGCTGCACCACCCCGATACCCATGGCGGCGACAAGACAGCCGAGGAGAAGCTCAAAATCATCAATCGCGCCTATGCGACTCTGAAGGCCTGTTATCCCGGTTGACTTGCGCCAATCTCCTACCGACAACCACCAGGAACACAGAAGAGAATGTCCTCCGACACAGAAGCGGCTCAAGGCCCGTTTGCGATCGATCGTCCCGACATCACGATCTCGGTGCGCCAGACCTTCGGGATCGACAGCGATCTTCAGGTGCCGGCCTTCAGCCAGCCAAACGAGTACGTTCCCGATCTCGACGAGGCCTACCGCTTCGATCACGACACCACGCTCGCCATCCTCGCCGGATTCGCCTTCAACCGCCGGGTGATGATCCAGGGCTATCACGGGACGGGCAAATCCACTCATATCGAGCAGGTGGCCTGTCGGCTCAACTGGCCCTTGATCCGCGTCAACCTCGACAGCCACATCAGCCGCATCGACCTCGTCGGCAAGGACGCGATCGTGCTCCGGGACAACAAACAGGTGACCGAATTCCGCGAGGGCCTCCTGCCCTGGGCCTTGCAGCACCCGGTGGGGCTCTGCTTCGACGAATATGACGCCGGGCGGCCCGATGTGATGTTCGTGATCCAGAGAGTGCTCGAGGTCGAGGGCAAGCTGACTTTGCTCGATCAGAACCGCGTCATCCGGCCGCACCCGGGGTTTCGCCTGTTTTCGACCACGAACACGGTCGGTCTCGGCGACACCACCGGGCTCTATCACGGCACCCAGCAGATCAACCAGGGCCAGATGGACCGCTGGAACATCGTCGCGACGCTCAACTATCTCCCGCACGAGGCGGAGGTGGAGATCGTCCTCGCAAAGGTGCCGAGCTACAACAACGACGAAGGGCGCCGCACGATCGACGCGATGGTGACGCTCGCCGCGCTTTCGCGGGCCGGCTTTGTCAACGGCGACATCTCGACGGTGATGTCGCCCAGAACCGTGATGACCTGGGCCGAGAATGCGCAGATCTTCGGCGACATCGCCTTTGCCTTTCGCGTGACCTTTCTCAACAAATGCGACGAAACCGAACGCGCGAGCGTCGCCGAGTATTATCAGCGCTGCTTCGGCACCGAACTCGCGGAGACCGGCATCAAAGCGACCCTGGTGTGACCCGCCGTGGCTGAAGGAATGAAAGAAGAGCTCTCGGCGAGCGAGATCTTCAAGCGCACGACGGCCTCGACCCTGCGCGCGATCGCCGAACGCGAGGATCTCGCGATTTCTTTCGGGCCTGAGCCGCCGGGCGTCTCCGGAACCCGGGTGCGCCTGCCGAGCCCGTCGCGCGATCTTTCGGCGGTTGCGGCGGCGCCGCTCAGGGGCGTCGCCGACAGCCTCGCGCTTCGCATGCGCTATCACGACCCCGAACTTCACGGCAAGCTCGCGCCGAGCGCCCGCATGGCACACGCCGTGTTCGAAGCCGTCGAGCAGGCCCGGGTCGAAGCCCTGGGCGCCCGCCGGATGGCGGGAACCGCCGCCAATCTCGCCGCGATGCTCGACGAGCAATACCGCCGCCAGGGCTATGAACGGATCACCGAGAAGAGCGAGGGGACGCTTGCCGAAGCGGTGCGCCTCTTGGCGCGCGAGGCCTTGCAGAAGGCGCCGCCGCCCCCCTCGGCGCGGCATGTGGTCGAATTGTGGCGCCCTTGGCTCGAAGCCCGGATCGGCAAGGATCTCGGGGATCTCGACCGCACGATCCTCGACCAGCTCGCTTATGGCCGCGCGGCGCGGCGCCTGCTTCAGGATCTCGATCTCGAGCTCGGAGAGGTCGAAGATTCTTCGGAAAGCGAGGAAAATACGGGCGAGGATTCGCAAGGCGAGGAGGAGAGCGAGGGCGAGGGCGGCACCGCCGGCGCCGAAGCTTCGCCCGAAGGCTCCCCTTCGGGCGAGGCCGGCGAGGAAGGCGAGGACAGCGCCGAGGAAGGCGAAGGCGAGGTGATGCCGGGCGCCAGCGACGAGGATCCCGGACGCCCCGGGCGGCC
>JAKAOO010000228.1 GCA_021812165.1 Pseudomonadota bacterium
GCTTCGCGCCCTTCGAGACGGCCGCTTCGCGGCCTCCTCAGGATGAGGAATTTTCCTGATGCCATCAGAAACATCCCTCATGCTGAGGAGCGCCCCTGAGCCCGACGAAGGGGCGCGTCTTGAAGCACGCAAAGAGCCGATGCAGCCCTTTCTCGGTCCCTCTCGTTGATTCTTGCGCAGCCTCTTCGCTCAACCCATCCTGCACCTTTATCGGAAGCCGCGTCGGTGCCATCTTTGGCGTCGTTGAGCCGCTGGATGGGTACAAGCCCGTTGCAGCGCGGGATTTTTGGCGCGTATGACCGAACTCGTCCTCGCACACGGACTTTCCTTCGCCGATCTCTATGAGCGCTCGGGCCTCGTCCGCCTCGACCGCGCCTTTGCGGCTCACCTGGCGTCGGCGGACCTTGATCTCCACGACCGTTTGATGGCGGCGCGGCGCGCGCCCTCTTCGCTCTCGCGGCTCGACGAATCGAACCTCCTCGTCGATCTCGCCCCGCGTCTGGAGGACTTCCTCGGCGAGCTTTTCGGCATTTCGGCGGAAGTGCGCGCGCTCGAAGAGCGCCATCACGCGCTGGCGCCGCTCTATCGGGTGCGGCGGCTTTTCGTGCAGCGCCGCGCGGTCAAAGGCGTCAAGGCGGAAGAAGCGGCCGCGCTCGACGGGGAAGCCCTCGCGCGCGCTCTCGAACCGCCGATCGGTGCCGCGCCCGAAGATCCGGCCGGCCTTTGGGAAGAGCGGTACGCGAAGGCGGTTGCGGATTGGCTCGAAAACGAGGTGGCGAACGCCGGCGCATTGGAGATGGCGGCGCGCTACGCCGCATGGGCGGCGCTTTCGGCCGAAGGCCGGAAAAAGCATCGCCGGGGTCTTCTCTTCACGCTGCCGGGACGCCTCGATTTCGAGCGCCTCATCGCGGTCGAGACGGTCGAAGAAGAGGGCGTCACAATGCTGCGCCTGCCGCGGGAGGAGCGGCGGGAACGCGACGGGTTTCTTTTGACCGACCCAGGAACCGATCTCAAAGGCGCGCTCGGCGAAGCGAATTACTGCATCTGGTGCCACCACCAGGGGAAGGACAGCTGCGCCAAGGGATTGCGGGAAACCGATGGGGGCTTCAAGAAGAGCCCCTTCGGCGTTCCGCTCGCGGGCTGCCCGCTCGAAGAAAAAATTTCCGAGATGAATGTTCTGAAAGCACAAGGGCTGCCGGTTGGCGCGCTCGCCGTCGTCGCCATCGACAACCCGCTTTGCGCGGCGACCGGCCACCGCATCTGCAACGACTGCATGAAGGCCTGCATCTATCAGAAGCAGGATCCGGTCGACATCCCAGAGATCGAGACGCGGAACCTGAAAGACGTTCTGGGTCTACCCTGGGGCTTCGAGATCTATTCGCTTTTGACTCGCTGGAACCCTCTCGATCTCCGCCGTCCTTTGCCGCGCGCCGAGACGGGCTACAAGGTTCTGGTCGTCGGGCTCGGGCCGGCCGGCTTCAACCTCGCCCATCATCTTCTGAACGAAGGCCATTTCGTCGCCGCGGTTGACGGTCTCAAGATCGAGCCGTTGCCGAGCGAGCTTTCCGGCGTCGCAGCCGATGGCGGGCGCGTCCCGTTTCGCCCGGTCCGCGACGCCTCCGAGCTTCTCGAAAGGCTCGACGAGCGGGTGATGGCGGGCTTCGGCGGGGTCGCCGAATACGGGATCACAGTCCGCTGGGACAAGAATTTTCTGAAGATCGTAAGGCTTCTTTTGGAGCGCCGCCAAGGCTTTGCGATGTATGGCGGGGTGCGTTTCGGCGGCACGATGACGATCGACGGCGCCTTTCATCTCGGGTTCGACCATGTGGCGCTGTGCAACGGCGCCGGGCGGCCGACCGTCATCCAGATGCCGAACGCGCTCGCCCCGGGCGTCAGGCAGGCTTCGGATTTTCTGATGGCCCTGCAGCTGACGGGCGCCGCCAAGAAGGACAGCATCGCCAATCTCGCCTTGCGTCTGCCGGTCGTGGTCATCGGCGGCGGCTTGACCGCGATCGACACGGCAACCGAATCGCTCGCCTATTATCCCCTTCAGGTCGAGAAATTTCTTTCCCGCTACGAAGCGCTTGCGGCCGAAATCGGCGAAGAAGCCGTGCGCTCCGGCTGGACTTTGCCCGAGCAGGCGATGGCCGACGAGTTTCTCGCGCACGGCCGCGCGATCCGCGCCGAACGCGAGAACGCCCGCGTCGAAGGCCGCTCCCCGCGGATCGGGGCGCTTCTCGAAGGCTGGGGCGTGGCGACGATCGCCTATCGCCGGCGTCTCAAGGAGTCGCCGAGCTATACGCTCAATCACGAAGAGGTGGGAAAGGCGCTGGAGGAAGGGATCCGCTTTGCCGAGGGCCTCTCGCCCGTCGCCGTCGAGGTCGACGCTTTCGGGGAAGCGCGGGCGTTGCGGCTCTCGCGCCAAGGCGGCGGCGAAGTGGTGCTGAGGGCGCGCACGATTCTCGTCGCGGCGGGAACCCAGCCCAATACCGTACTCGCCCGCGAAGACCCGCAAAGCATCACCCTCGACGGCCGCTATTTCCAGGCGCTCGACGAAGAGGGGAAACCGGTCAGCCCGGAGCGGATCGCCAAACCCTCGGCGGTGCGGGTGCTGACGCATTTGCGCCCCGACGGGCGCGCGGTCAGCTTTTTCGGCGATCTTCATCCGAGCTTTGCCGGGAATGTGGTAAAGGCGATGGGCGGCGCCCGTCTCGGCTATCCGGTGATCGGCCGGGTGCTCGCGCGCCGCCCGCCTTCGGAGCCGCCCACGCGGGAGCTCGCGCGCCGGCTCGATGACGAGCTTCGGCCGCGGGTCGCGGCGGTCGAAAGGCTGACGCCGACGATCGTCGAGATCGTCGTCCGGGCGCCGATGGCGGCGCGCGCCTTCCGGCCCGGCCAGTTTTATCGCCTGCAGAATTATTCGACCCTCGCTCCGCGCGCTCTCGGCACGACGCTTGCCATGGAAGGGCTCGCCTTGACCGGCGCCTGGGTCGACAAGGAAAAGGGCCTCATCTCGACGATCGTTCTCGAAATGGGCGGCTCCTCCGATCTCTGCGCCCTCTTGAAGCCGAGCGAGCCGGTCGTTCTGATGGGTCCGACCGGGACCCCGACCGAGACGCCGGCCGGAGAAACCGTGCTCCTCGTCGGCGGCGGCCTCGGCAATGCCGTCCTCTTTTCGATCGGCGCGGCGTTCAAGGCCGGCGGCTCGCGCGTCCTTTATGTCGCCGGCTACAAGCGGGTGCGAGACCGCTACAAGGAGGAAGAGATCGAGCGCGCGGCCGACCATGTGGTGTGGGCTTGCGAAGAGGCGCCGGGATTTCTCCCCGGCCGGCCGCGGGACAAGGCCTTTGTCGGCAATGTTGTGGACGCGATCGCCGCTTACGGCTCGGGCGCTTTGGGCGCTCTGCCGATCGCGCTTTCCGAGATCGACCGCATCATCGCCATCGGCTCGGACGGCATGATGAAGGCCGTCGCCGAAGCGCGCGGCGCCGCCCTCAAAGACTATTTCCGCCCCGATCACCGCGCGCTCGCCTCGATCAACTCGCCGATGCAGTGCATGATGAAGGAGATCTGCGCGCAGTGCCTGCAGCTGCATCGCGATCCCGTGACGGGGACCGAGACCGTCGTCTTTTCCTGTTTCAACCAGGACCAGGAGATGGACCGCGTCGATTTCCCCGCGCTCTCGCGCCGCCTCGCGCAGAACGGCGTTCAGGAAAAGCTGACCGCGCTTTGGATCGACCGCTGCCTCAAGCACCTCGGCGAACGCCGGGCGCAAGCGGCGGAGTAGGGGCATTCGATTGCATTGATATCGCCATCGCGGTAAGGTTGATTGATGGCTCAGATTTTGGTGCGCAATCTTGACGACGCCGTGATCGAGGCATTGCGCCGCCGCGCCGCGGCCTCGGGCACCTCGACCGAAGAGCAGGCCCGCCGCGCGCTAACCCAGGCGGTCGGCCTCGATCGTGAGGAGGCGGCTCGGCGGTTGGACGCGGTCCGTCGCCGGATCGGCCGCCTGCAAGGGCCATCGACTCTTGAGGTCCTGCGACGCGATCGCCACCGGGACGAACGGTGATCGGAGCGAGGCATCACGCCGCCGGCTTTTCGTGCACCTCGATCGCGATTTCGTAGCCGAGCGCCGAGGGAGGCCGTTTCGACGGTCCTTGGCTCCTTCGCAAGGTGAGCTCGATCGTCATGTTGTCGCTGGCTCGAAACGCTCGTCGGCGGCGTGTGCTATACTCTCTCGTCGAGGATCGGAGAGGGCATGATCGACGACATCGAATTGCGCCGAGAGGAAGTGCGGGCGCTGTGCCGCCGCTTTCATGTGCGGCGGCTCGATCTTTTCGGCTCGGCCGCGCGCCAGGACTTCGATCCCGAGAAGAGCGACATCGATTTTCTCGTCGAATTCGATCGCCGGCATCCCGACGCGCTATCCTTCAAAACCTATTTTCAACTCAAGGAGTCGCTTGAGGCTCTCCTCGGTCGCCCAGTCGATCTCGTGGAACCGGGCGCGATTCGCAATCCCTATCTCAAGGCGAGCATCGAACGCTCGCGTGAGCCTTTTTTTGAGGCGTGATCCCAAGAGCCTCGTGTGGGATGCGCGCGAGGCTGCCGACGTGATCGCCGGCATCACCGCAGAGAAGACCTTCGCCGATTTCGATCAGGATATCCTCCTCAGATCGGCGGTCGAGCGCCAATTCGAGATCGTCGGCGAAGCGCTCGCCCAGCTCGCCCGCATCGATGCCGAGACGGCGAGAAGGATTCCCGACCTCCGCGAGATCATCGCCTTCCGCAATGTCCTCATTCACGGCTATGCCCTGATCGATCGCGCCCGCGTCTGGCGGGTCGTCGAGGAGAACCTGCCGCCGCTCCGAGCTGCGCTTGCCCGGCTACTCGCGGAGCCCGAGTAACCCGGTGGGAAGACCCTCACAACGCGACGCGGTCACCACCCTCACACCATCGGCCGGCCGGGCTTGGCTTCGCGCAAGGGGGTGCCGCTTTCAGCGAGTTGGCGCAGTAAGGCCGAGGGCGCTCGGATTGCGGCACGGGCGGGCTGCCCGTGTCATTGGAGACGAAGCGGAGACGGTGCTATCCTATTTGCGTGATTGTCGGGCTGCCTGAGCAAGGAGCGCGAGTGGTGGCGATTTCGCTGGGCAAGCTGGAGCGTCGGGATCCGAAGACGGTTTGGAAGACCGAATACGGCGATTTCACGCCGTGGCTTGCGGAGCACCTTGAATTGCTGGGCGAGGCGCTTGACCTCGATCTCGAGTTGGTCAGGACGGAAACAGCGGTCGGCGATTTCCTCTGCGATATTGAAGCCCGCGAGGTGGGAACGAACCGGCCCGTCATCGTCGAAAACCAGCTCGGGCCAACGGACCATCGCCACCTCGGCCAGCTTCTTACCTACGCGGGTGGGCTCGATGCCACTGTCGTCGTTTGGATCAGCCCCGACATCCGCGACGAGCACCGAAAGGCGCTCGATTGGCTCAACCGTCATACGGACGAGAGAGTGGACTTTTTCGGGGTTCGCCT
>JAKAOO010000229.1 GCA_021812165.1 Pseudomonadota bacterium
GCGGTATTTGGAGCCGGCGATCATCGCGCCGAGATCGAGCGCCAGAAGACGCTTGTCTTTCAAACTCTCGGGCACGTCGCCGTTGACGATCCGCAGCGCCAGGCCCTCGACGATCGCGGTCTTGCCGACGCCGGGCTCGCCGATCAGAACCGGGTTGTTTTTGGTGCGGCGAGAGAGGACCTGGATCGTGCGCCGGATCTCTTCGTCGCGCCCGATCACGGGATCGAGCTTGCCCTCGCGCGCGGCCGCCGTCAGGTCGCGGGCATAGCGCTTCAAGGCGTCGTAGCCTTCTTCGGCCGAAGGGCTGTCGGCTGTGCGGCCTTTGCGCACCTCTTCGATCGCGCGATTGAGGGTTTGCGGCGTCACCCCGCCGGCGGCGAGCGCCTTGCCTGAAGGCGTCTCTTTTGCGAGAGCGAGCGCCAATAGGAGCCGCTCGACGCTGACGAAGCTGTCGCCCGCCTTTTGCGCGAATTTTTCCGCCTGATCGAACACCCGCGCGATTTCGGGCGAAAGATAGAGCTGGCCCGCGCCCGCGCCTTCGACCCGCGGCTGCTTTTTAAGTTCGGCCTCGACCGCCTCTTTGACGATTCCCGGGTCGCCCCCCGCCGCGCGGATCAGATTGGCGCAAAGGCCTTCCTTGTCGTCGAGGAGGACCTTCAACAGATGCTCGGGAGCGAGCCTCTGATGGCCGCTTTTGAGGGCGAGGCTCTGGGCCGATTGGATAAACCCCTTCGACCGCTCCGTATATTTTTCGAATTCCATGAAACGCCGGCTCCCATGAACCGGCCGCGGCGTCCCCGAAAAAGGCGGACGGCACGGCCCTTCTTGAGCCTATATGGTGCGGTGCAATGAGGCGGCAACCTCCCGCCTTTGCCGAAGGAGGGGAGATCGTCGCCGGTTCTCCAGGATCGCCTAGAACGGCAACGGCGGCTCGTTGCTTGTCGAATTCGGCGGAAATTCCTCGCCGAACCCCTCCTCCGGCTCTTGGCTGGGGCCGCTTTCGGGAGGAGGAGAATCACCGTCGGGGCCGAGGGGCGGGCGCGGCGCGTGGTGCGGGGATCCCTCGCCGGCTGCGTTCATCATGCGAAAATAATGCTCGGCATGTTGAAAAAAATTTTCCGCTGCGATGCGGTCGCCGCCGGTCGCCGCTTCCCGTGCGAGGGCGACGTAGCGCTCGAACACCTGGTAGGCGGTGCCGCGGATCTTGACGCTCGGCCCGTTGCTTTCGAAGGTCTGCACCCGGTGGGGCGGCCGCGGGCGATTGTGGTGGGGATTGCCGCCGTTGTTTCGACCGCGCGAACGCTTGTTTGGTGGTCTCATGACATCCGTCTCATCACGGTGGAGAGCGTCGCATCCGGGTTCGGGGGGGCGTCACCGAACCGCTCGCTTCAAGAGCCCTTCTCGGGACCCACCGCTTTTCGACCAAGCCCCCGCACCGCAACCCTAGACGGGACCGCTCGCGTTTCCAACCAGTTTTTTGTATCCGGCCACCTCGGCGGGGAAGGCGGGCGAGAAGGGCGCGCGGGATGCCGGCGAGATCGGGCGCCGCGCCGGCGAAGAGAAGCCCCGAGGCGGCGAGAATTTCACCGACCGCGGCAGCCTGGCCTTCTCCGACCTCACACGCAAAAATTCCGCCCGGCACCAGAAGGCGCGGGAGATCGCGGGCGATCGCGCGGTAGGCGTCGAGACCGTCCGCGCCGCCGTCGAGCGCTGCTCGCGGATCGTGGCAGCGGACTTCGGGCGGGAGACTTGCGAGCGCGGGCGTCGGGATATAGGGCGGATTGGCGACGATCCCATCGAACCCGCCGAGAACTGCCCCTCCCCAGTCCCCGACAAGAAAGCGCGCGCGCCCCTCAAAGCCGAGCGCCGCCGCATTGCCGCGCGCCGTCGCGGCGGCGCCTTCGATGCGGTCGATCCCGACCCCGGACGCATTCGGAAGCTCCGAGAGAAGCGAGAGCAAAAGAACGCCCGTCCCCGTCCCGAGATCGAGAAGGCGAAGCGGGGCGCCTGGGTCTTCGAGCTCCTTCAGCACCGCTTCGACCACGGTCTCCGTTTCGGGCCGCGGGTCGAAGGTCGCTTTCGAGAGAGCAAAATCGAGCCCCCAGAATTCCCGCCGCCCGAGGATCCGCGACAGCGGCTCATGCGCGAGCATGCGGCGCAGAAACGCCGCAATCCGCTCTCTCTCGCCCGCATCGAGTTCCCGTTCGGGATGCCCGACGAGGTGCGCGCGATCGCAATCGAGAGCCGCGGCGAAGAGCCCGCGCGCCCGCCGCCGCGGTTCCTCGAACCCGGCCGCCGCCAAGCGGGCTGCGGCTTCGAAAAGGAGGCTGCCGAGCGTCACGCCGCGACCGCCGCAAGGCGCGCCGCCTCGTCGGCGGCGAGGAGCGGATCGATGATCTCGTCGAGCGCTTCCCCGCTCATCACCTTGTCGATCTTGTAAAGGGTGAGGGCGATCCGATGATCGCTGACCCGCCCTTGCGGGAAATTGTAGGTGCGGATCCGTTCCGAGCGGTCGCCGCTGCCGACCTGGCTTTTGCGATCGGCCGCGCGCGCGGCCTCGCGCGCCTCGCGCTCCGCCTCGTAAAGACGCGAGCGCAAGACTTTCATCGCCTTCGCCCGGTTTTTGTGTTGCGACTTCTCATCCTGCTGGATGACGACGAGCCCCGTCGGCAGATGGGTGATCCTGACCGCGCTGTCGGTGGTGTTGACCGACTGCCCGCCCGGCCCGCTCGAACGGAAGACATCGATTCGCAGATCCTTGTCGTCGATGCGCAGATCGACCTCCTCGGCCTCGGGCAGAACCGCGACGGTCGCCGCCGAGGTGTGGATGCGGCCTTGCGCCTCGGTCTCGGGCACGCGCTGCACCCGGTGCACGCCCGATTCGAATTTGAGGCGGGCGAAAACGCCGCGCCCGCTGATGAGGGCGCTCACTTCCTTGGCGCCGCCGAGCGGCGTCTCGGAATAGTCGAGAAGCTCGAAACGCCAGCCTTTGAGCGCCGCGTAGCGCTGATACATGCGAAAGAGGAGCGCCGCGAAGAGCGCCGCTTCTTCGCCGCCCGTTCCGGCGCGGACTTCGAGGATGGCGTTCCGCTCGTCGTCCCGGTCTTTCGGCAACAGCGCGAGCTTGACGCGCCGTTCGAGTTCGGGAATCCGATCGTTGAGCGCCTGCAGCTCTTCGAGGGCGAGCTGGCGCAGCTCCGGGTCTTCGCCCGATTTCGCCATCTGCGAGAGGGAGGCCGCCTCGTCGCGGGTTCGGGCGAACTCTGCGATCTCTTTGACGATCGGGTCGAGATCCTTTCGCTCCTTCGCCAATAGGGCCAATTCGGCGCCCGGAAGATGAGGGTTTGCGAGCGCCTCGCCGAGTTCCTTGTGGCGGCGAAGGATGTCTTCGAGCCGGGTTTCGAGAGCCGTTTCCATCGCGCCTCAACGAAGAAGAGCCGCGAGGCGCGCCCGCAGCTCGCGCAAATCCGGCTCCATCGGCGCCTCGCTCTGCGCGCCGCTGTCGAGATCGCGCAAGATTACCGTTCCGCGGGCCATTTCATCCTCGCCGATGATGACGGCGGCGCGAGCATTGAGCCGGTTTGCGCGGCGCATGCGACGGGTCAGGTTGCCGGAGTAGCCGAGATCCACGGCGAAGCCGTGGTCCCTCAGGGCTTCGGAGATGGTCAGCGCCGCGGCCTCCGCCGTCGCGCCGACCGGCACGATTGCGATCGGGCGGGGCGGCGGCGGCGGTTCGGCGATCAAGGAAGCGAGGCGTTCGATCCCGGCCGCCCAGCCGACCCCGGGCATCGCGGGGCCGCCCATAAGCTCGACGAGCCCGTCATAGCGCCCGCCGCCGAGGACGGTGCCTTGCGCGCCGAGTTCGCCGCTCACGAATTCGAAGGCGGTATGGGTGTAGTAATCGAGACCGCGCACGAGCCGCGGATTGAGGCGATAGGCAATGCCGAGCCGGCCGAGACCCTCGCAGACGCGCGCGAAGAAGTCGCGCGAGGCCGCGTTCAGATAGTCGGTGAAGAGCGGGGCCTCGGCGGAGAGCCTTTTGTCGCCTTCGTCCTTCGAATCGAGGATGCGCAAGGGATTGCGTTCGAGGCGCCGGCGGCTGTCCTCGGAAAGTTCATGGTGACGGGCCGAAAAATACGAAACGAGCGCATCGCGATAGCGAAGGCGGCTTTCGGGGTCGCCCAAGGTGTTGAGTTCGAGCTCCGTGCGGCCTTCGAGGCCGAGCGCATCGAGGATGCGGTTGCCGAGCGCGATGACCTCGATGTCCCCTTGCGGGCTTGCGACACCCAAAAGCTCGATGCCGATCTGATGGAACTGGCGGAAACGCCCTTTTTGCGGCCGCTCGTAGCGGAACATCGGGCCGCTGTAGAAAAACTTGAGCGGCGCCTCGTGAACGAGCCCGCCGGAAATGACGGCGCGAACGACGCCGGCGGTATTTTCCGGGCGCAATGTGATCTGGTCGCCGCCGCGATCGGTAAAGGTATACATCTCCTTTTGGACGATGTCGGTCGCCTCGCCGATCGGCCGCGCGAAGACCTCGGTGAACTCGAAGATCGGCGTCGCCATCTCGGCATAGCCGTAAAGAAGGGCGAGAGCGCGCGCGGCGTCGATGACGCGGCGGTGCCGCAGCGCCGTCTCCGGCAAGAGATCCTGGGTGCCGCGAACCGGCTGCAAGGCGGCCATCAAACGTCTCCGCAGCGGGCGCCCTTCGCCCTCATCCGAAAGATACTGCAGCTTTCAAGCGGGCGCCTGCAGCCTCTTACTGCGCCGCCTCGAGTGGCTCTTCCTCGCGCTTTGCCGCCTCGATCTCGGCCGCCTTCTTTTCGACGAGCGCGACGAGATGGTCGACGATGTCCGCGTTTTTGAGGCGGTGATCGGCGACGCCGGAAAGATAGACCTGGTGCGTGTCGTTGCCGCCGCCGGTAAAGCCGATATCGGTCTCGCGCGCTTCGCCCGGCCCGTTGACGACGCAGCCGATGACCGAAACCGTCATCGGCGTCGTGATGTGGGAAAGACGCTCCTCCAGCACCTCGACGGTCTTGATGACCGGGAACTGCTGGCGCGCGCAGGAGGGGCAGGAGATGACCGTGACGCCGCGGCGGCGCAGGTTCAAGGCCTTCAAGATCTCGTACCCCGCCCTCACCTCCTCGACCGGATCGGCCGAAAGCGAGATCCGGATCGTGTCGCCGATCCCGGCCCACAACAGCGTGCCGAGCCCGATCGAGGATTTGATCGTGCCGGTTCTGAGGCCCCCCGCCTCGGTGATGCCGAGATGGAGGGGATAGTCGCAGGCCTCCGCCAACTGCTGGTAGGCGGCGACGGCAAGAAACACGTCGGAGGCTTTGCAGGAGATCTTGAACTCGAAGAAATCGTTGTCTTCCAGGATCTTCGCGTGATTGAGCGCGCTTTCCACCATGGCTTCGGGGCAGGGCTCGCCATAACGCTCCAAAAGGTCGCGTTCGAGCGAGCCGGCATTGACCCCGATCCGCATCGAGCAGCCATGGTCTCTTAGATC
>JAKAOO010000230.1 GCA_021812165.1 Pseudomonadota bacterium
CATTCTAGGGACGGAAGACCGTGCGGCGGTCGCCGAAGCCCGGGGAGCGCGGCGCGCGGGCACCCCGATCGCATTCCCCACCGAGACCGTCAAGGCTTCGAACGTCCTTCCCGATTTCGACAAATACCGGGGACCGCCCATTGAATTCGGACGGATGGAGCGGACCGCCTCGGACCCGGAGGTCTTCCAGCAATACGGAATGATCGCGGGGAAGGCCGACGCGGGCCAGCTCAATGCGCTCCAAACGTTGAACCTTCGGGGCGAGCGCTCGGTCACCTGCCGCGGCGATTTCGATCGCCACCCCTCCGAAGGCCCGCTTCCTCCCGGTGCGCCTCCTGTTTGCGACGTCTTCCGGCGCTTCCCCGACGCCCTCGAACAGGCCGCCGAACTCGACGCCCGTTACGGCAGAAACCCGCCGCTCGACGCAATGCCGCTTTACGGGGTGGTGGTCTCGTTCAAAGACCCTTTCGACACCAAGGACATGCGGACGACCGCGGGGGGCGACGCCGCCTACGATATCGACTTCCCGGCGCAGGACCACATCCTCGTCGCCCGCCTTCGCAGGGCGGGCGCGATCATTTTTGCGAAGGCCGCCTGTACCGAATATAACGGCAGGGCCGGAAACCCGGGCGGCCGCCATGAGCCGGAGCGGGTGCTGCCCTCGATCCTCGGCTATCAGCGCTCGAGCTGGGGCGGCAATCCCGCCAATCCCTATGACACGACGCGCGCCGCTTCGCTCGGTTCGAGTTCGGGTTCGGGGGTTTCGGTCGGCGCCAATCTCGTCATGGTGAGCCTCGGCGAAGAGACCCGCGCCTCCTGCCGAGGCCCCGCCAACCACAACGCGACCGCCTGCATCCTGCCGCACAAATCCTTGATCGGCTTCAATGGCGGCGCGATCGGCGCCGACATCTATTGCGATCGCACCGGCATCCTTGCCCGCACCGCCCTCGACGCCGCCAAAGTGCTCGACGCCCTCCGCGACCCGGTCGAAAATTATTACGATGCGCGCGATCCATTTACGACCGTGCCGCGGTCGAGCGTGCTTCCCGGCTCTTATGCGAGCCATGCCGAAGCCTCGGGCGCAGAGGGTTCGCTCAAAGGCGTGCGCATCGGGGTTGTTCGCGAGTCGCTGCGCATCCGCCCGGGCGAGAAGGCGACAGAGCCGATCGTCACGGCCGCCTCCCGCGAGATCAAGACCGTGCTCGGCGAGAGGCTCGGCGCGAGCCTCGTTCAATCGAGCGATCCCTTCTCGGAACGGGACCCCGATCTCGAAGTGATGAACCCCGATTTCCGGCAGGCGCTCGCCCGCCTGGTGCCGATTTTCATGCCCGATCTTCTGTTCCGCCTCGGCGCCGGCGGCGAACCGGTCTTCGAGGAATTCGCCGCTGCGATCCGCCCGACCGAATTCGCGCCCGGCCAGGTCTTCGGCACCGGAACGATGAAGCCGATCGACTACATGGTCGAACTTGCCGAAGGCCGGATCCGGCCGCCACGGAACCTCGACATCGCAGGGGTCCAAGAGCAGAAGCTCGCGATGTCCTTTCGCTTTCACGTCAACCAGTATCTCTCGCGCCGCGCCGCCGATTGGCGCGAGCGCGGGTTTCGCGAGACCCTCGCCGATTTTGCGGCGCTCAACGCCCGTTCCAAATTCTGGGGCGAGGACGGCCGCGCCGCCTTCAAGAATTGGGAGGAGGTGAGCGACCCGCGCAATCCTTTGGGCGGCCGCCAAGGGGTCGATGAGCGCATCATGCTGCGCGAGCTTTTGCGCCGCCTCGATTTGATGGTGATGCTGGAGAACCGTCTCGATGCGCTCGTGCGCCTCCACACGCCTTTGCCTGCGGCGACGATCGGCGGCGCCCACGACCCCGAGGCCGGCCCTCATAATCTGCGTCTCGAAACCTTTTACGGTCCCAATGCCGGGTTGAGCGAAGTCCTGGTGCCGGCCGGCTATGTGCGGACCGTCTACGACCCCGTCTTTGGGTTGAGCGCCGACGGCACGCGCTATGTCCCGGTCCCCGCCGACGCACCGACCGAGATCCCGTGGCCCGGCCTTCCCTTTTCTCTCGTCTTTCGCGCCGAGCCCGGCCGTGAAGACGTGCTGCTCCGGATCGCCTGCGCCTATGAGGCGGCCTCGAAGCGCCGCATCCCGCCCCCCGCCTTCGGGCCTCTTCTTTGAGCGCGCGCCTCTCCCGCTTGAGAAGAACCCGCCGATGCCGCATCATCGCGCGCAGCAGAGGAGGAAGCGATGCCACGGGTAAGCGAAATCGAAGAGGATGGCGGCGATCCCGTCTTGAAGGAGGCGTTCGCGAAGGATCGCGCGAGCTTCGGGGGCCTCTTGAATACGACCAAGGTCTTGGCGCACTGCCCGCCGATCCTCAAGGCGGCGAGAGCGCTTGGCGCCTCGATTGCGGAATCGGGGCGCCTGCCGAAAGCCTTGCCGCCTCTCGTCTCCCTTCGCGTCGCTCTCATCAACGGCTGCCCTTTTTGAATCGACATCAATTCCTTCCGTGTGAAGGAAGAGGATTTGGGCGAGAGAAGGCTCGCGGAACTCGCGGCCTGGCGGGAAAGCCGCCTCTTTGATGAGAAGGAGCGAGTCGCCCTCGAATATGCCGAACGCATGACCATCACTGGAGAAAAGGTTGACGACGCGCTCTTCTCCCGCTTGAAACAGCATTATACCGAGGCCGAGATCGTCGAGCTCAGCGCGGTCATCGCGCTCGAAAACTTCCGCAGCAAGCTGAACCCGGCGCTCGGCATCGCCGCGCAAGGCTTCTGCCCGCTGCCGCAGCGATAGGCGCGCCGAAGGAATGGGCCGGGAGATCGAAGAGCTCGCGCGGTTTGTCGCCGAGGCCGAATGGGATGATGTGCCGGCGTCGGTGCGGCATCATGCAAAGCTCACCCTCCTCGACACGCTTGGGGTGATCCTCGCGGGCTCGGAACGCCCGGAGGTGACGGCGCTGCGCGCGCGGCTCGTCGGCTCGGGCGGAAAGGGCGCGACGGTCTTTGCCCGCGGCTGGCCGCAATGCGATCCGAAGAGCGCGGCGCTTTTGAACGGCGTTGCCGGGCGCTCACCAGAGCTTTGCGAAGGCCTGCGCCTTGCCTCGGGTCAGCCCGCGGTGCAGATCCTCCCCGGCATTCTCGCCTTGGGCGAAAGAGGCGGCTCGGGTCGCGAATTGCTGCTCGCTTTCATCCTCGGCTACGACGTCGCGGCGCGGCTTTCGGGCGCCTTCCGGCCGCGTCCTTTGGCGCATCAGAACGGCGGGGTCTCGCTTCTCGCCGCCGCCGCCGCGGGCGCGCGGATGCGGGGCCTCGACAGGCTCCACGTGAGCCGCGCGATGCGGATCGCGACGGTCCTCTTTTTGACGCCCTCCTATCGGAACGCCGTCGCCGGCGCGACCGCGCTCAATGTCGCGGGTGGGATGAGCGGCTTCGTCGCAACGCTCGCGCCGGAACTCGCGCTTGCCGGCTTTACGTCAAAGGAGGATGCGATCGAGGAGGCGCTCGGCGAGGTCGTCGGGATGGGATTTTCCGCGGACCGCATTCTCGACCAACTCGGCAGCCGCTGGGAGATCACCCGCAACTATTTCCGCCTTTATGCGTGCTGTAATCCGATCCACCCGGCGCTCGATTGCCTCAAGGAAATTCTCGACGCGCTCCACCCCCGCCCCGAGGAGATCCGTTCGATCGAGGCCGCAACCTACCGCTTCGCCTCGATGATGGCGGACCCGAACCCCAGCAATTACTTCGCCTCGAAGTATTCGCTGCCTCACGCCGCCGCGACGATGGCCGTCCGGGGCGGCGCCGGCTGGCGCGAACTCGATGAGGGCGCGCTCGAGGATCCGCAAATCGCCCTCTTGCGCCCGCGCGTCCATGTGGCCGAAGACGAGGCGATGAGCGCGCGCGTGCCGCGTTTCAAACCGGCCCGGGTGACGGTCGCGCTCGCAGACGGAAGGGAGATGACGGCCTCGCGCGAAAGCCACCGCGGCGATTTTTACGAGCCCTTTGACGAAGAAGAGATCCGCGCCAAATTCCGCGAGCTCGCCGAAACTCTATTGACCGCCGGAGGCGCCCGCGCCGTCGAGAGGGCTGTCGACCGCTTGGAAGAGTGGCCGAGCATCAGCGCGCTGCCGGCGCTTCTGCGGCGCCGCGGCCGCGGGTGACGGTCGGCCTTTAAAGAGCCGCGATCGCCTGGACCTCGACCAGAAATGCTTCGTTGACGAGGCGGTCGATGACGAGAAGCGTGTTCGGGGGATAGGCCGCGCCCCCGAAAAGCCGCGGGAATTCGCGCGCGCGAAAGGCCGCGAATTTGGGGATGTCCTGCGAGTGGACGAGATAGGTCGTGAACTGGACGATATTGGGAAACCCGCCGCCGACCGCGTCGAGAGCCTTGCCGATATTGGCAAACACTCGCGCGCACTGAGCCTCGAAATCGGCGCCCCCGACGATCGCGCCCTTCTCGTCGGTCGCCACCTGGCCGGCGATGAATATGAATTCCCCGCCTTTGGCGCGCGCGATATGGGAGTAGGCGGCGAGCGGCTTGCCGAGAGCGGGCGGGTTGAGGATCGCGATTTCTGCGCTCATGGGGTCCTCTTGAGGCCAAGATCGGCGAGGCAGTGGTTGATCACGCCGCTCGAGGCGCCTTTGTCGCGATCTTCGCACGCCGCGACGAGCGCCGCGAATTCCGCTCTGGTGGGCGGCTTTCCCGAAGCCAAGCGCCAATCGGAGAGTTCGACCGACGGAGCCGACGCCGACGCCGGCGCCAGCGCCTGACGGTGCGCGCAAGCGACAAGCGCGAGAAGGATCAAAATGAGAACCCCCCGCATCGGCACCCCTGAGGCTTCGTCCCAGCCAAATTAGCCCTTTGCGCGAGGGTTTGTCACCTCTTAGCGCGCAGCGAAGCCGAGCTGCTCGGCAAGCCCATAACCTTTAGCGAGGTTCTTGAGCTCCTCCCGCGTCGATCTCCGCTCTCCGATCCCCTCCGGCCCCGTCCTCGAAAACGCGGTCTTCCCCGGCCGCAACCGCATCGCCGTCGGAATCCGCGAGGCTCTGCAAGAAGGCTGCGCCGAAGCGGCGTGAATCGGGAATGGCGGGACGCAACGGCCCCCTGAGGTCGAGAGCCCCCGAGCCTCTGCATCGCGCGGCATCCGGGCGCCAGCGGCGGCATTTGCTCTCCGCCAGAAGTCGGCTGTTGCGGCATGTCCCGCGGACGCCTAAATGACCGCCATGAGCAGCGAGGCCAGAGTACTATTTGTCGATACGAATGGATTCCTTCAGCTTCGCGATCTGAAAGATGTTCCGTGGACGGACCTGTTTCCCGGCATAAAGACCGTGGATGTAATGGTTGCGCCGCGCGTAATAGAGGAACTCGACAAGCATAAAACTAGTACCTTGTTGCATAAATTAGCGGATATGTTAGGCTGTTTGCATGAGAGCGGCGGAAGTGACGCTGACGGACGAGCAGCGAGCGAGCTTGCGGTCTTGGTTGGCCGCAGGGAAGACCGAGCGGC
>JAKAOO010000231.1 GCA_021812165.1 Pseudomonadota bacterium
TGTCGGCGCGCCAGATCGTCGTTTTGCGCCTTTACGGCAAATTCCTGCGCCAAACGGGCGCGCTTTACAGTGAGGCGTACATGGAGGCGACGCTCGCGCGCCATCCGGAAATCGCCCGCCGGCTCGGTTGCCTTTTCGAAAGCCGCTTCGACCCGAAAGAGAGCGGCCGCGGCGATGCGGACGCCCAAAGACACGCGATAGAGGATGCGCTCGAAGAGGTCGAAAGCCTCGACGAAGACAGGATCCTCAGGAGCTATCTCTCGCTCGTATCGAATACGGTGCGCACCAACTATTTCCAGAAATTGCCGTCCGGCCGGCCGAAAAACTACCTTTCCGTCAAGCTCGCGAGCAGCGAGCTCTCGCTCCTTCCGTTGCCGCGGCCGCTGTTCGAGATCGCCGTCTACAGTCCGCGGACCGAAGGCGTCCATCTGCGGGCAGGCAAGGTCGCGCGCGGCGGCATCCGCTGGTCGGACCGCAAAGAGGATTTCCGCAGCGAAATCCTCGGCCTCATGAAAGCCCAGACGGTCAAGAACACGGTCATCGTCCCGGTCGGCGCCAAGGGCGGCTTTATCGTCAAGCGCCCTCCCGCCGACCCCAATCGGCTCGAAAAGGAAGCGGTCGAATGCTACAAGATCCTGATCCGCGGCCTTCTCGATCTGACCGACAACCTCGTGGCGGACGGCAAGGACCGCCACCGCGTGGTGCCGCCCAAAGATGTCGTGCGCTATGACGGCGACGATCCCTATCTCGTCGTCGCCGCCGACAAGGGCACCGCGACCTTTTCCGACATCGCCAACGCGATCGCCGAAGAATACGGGTTCTGGCTTGGCGACGCCTTCGCCTCCGGCGGTTCGGCGGGCTACGACCACAAGGCGCTCGGGATTACCTCGCGCGGCGCCTGGAAGCTCGTCGAAAGGCATTTTCGCGAACTCGGACAGGATATCGAAAAGAACGATTTCACGGTGGTCGGGGTCGGCGACATGTCGGGCGACGTCTTCGGCAACGGCATGCTGATGTCGCGCCACATTCGCCTTTTGGCGGCGTTCGACCAACGGCACATCTTCCTCGACCCTGATCCCGACGCAGAGCGGAGCTTTATCGAGCGCCAGCGTCTCTTTCATTTGCCGCATTCGAGTTGGGCCGACTACGCCGGCACGCTCATTTCCAAAGGCGGCGGCGTCTTCGAAAGGGGCGCCAAAGCGATCGCCGTGAGCGCGGAGATGAAACGGGTCTTTGCGATTGCCGCCGACCATCCGACGCCCGCGGAGCTGATCCGCGAACTTTTGAAGGCGCCCGTTGACCTTTTGTGGTTCGGCGGCATCGGCACCTTTGTCAAAGGGCCTGAAGAAACCCATGCGGAGATCGGCGACCGCCTGAACGATGCGCTGCGCATCGATGGCGACGAGATCCGCGCCAGGGTCGTCGGCGAAGGCGCCAATCTCGGCGTCAGCGAGCGCGGGCGCGTCGCCTATGCGCTCAAGGGCGGGCGGATCGACACCGACACCATCGACAACTCGGCCGGCGTCGATACTTCCGACCACGAGGTCAACATCAAGATCCTCATCGACGGCGCGATCGCCGCGGGCGCGCTCGCCGCCGACGAGCGGCAAGGGCTTCTCGCGCAGATGGCGGGCGAGGTCAGGGAGCTCGTTTTGCGCGACAACGTTCTCCAAGGCGAGGCGCTTTCGCTCGCGGAGGCGCTGAGCGCCCAACATCTCGACCGCCATCAGCGTTTGATGAACGAACTCGAGCGCCGCGGCCTCCTCGATCGCGCTCTCGAATTCCTTCCCGACGACGAGGCGCTTGCCGAGAGGGCCGCCAAAGGGAAGGGCCTCGTCCGGCCCGAGCTTGCGGTTCTCCTCGCTTACGCGAAGATGGCACTCGATCGCGATCTCCTCGCGAGCCCTCTTCCCGATGCGCCGGAACTCGCCCGCGAACTTGCCTCGTATTTTCCGAGCGTGCTCCGAGAGCGTCTCGCCGCTCGCATCCCTACGCATCCGCTCTGCCGCGAGCTTCTCGCGACGATCCTCACGAACGATTGCGTCAACCGCGCCGGTCTCACTTTCGTTTCCGATATGCGGGCGCGCACGTCGCGTGCGCCGGCGGAGATCGTCCGCGCGTATCTGATCGTGCGCGAGGTTTTCGATTTGCGGCCGTTATGGGCGCAGATCGAGGGGCTCGGCGGAATCGTCGCAGCCTCTTTGGAGACCGAGATGCGGCTCGAGATCATGAGCCTCATCGAGCACGCCGCGGCCTTTCTGCTGCATGGCCGTCACCTCGATCTCGCAGTCGAGATCGGAAGGCTTTCGCCGCATGCGAAGGTTGTCGCGTCTTCGCTTCGCGATCTGCTGCCGCCGCCGGACAGGAGCCTCGTCGAAGAGCGCGCGGCGCGTCTCGCGGCGGCGGGGGTGCCGCATTCTCTCGCCTCTGCCGTCGGCGGCGCGAGCTTTCTCGCCTCGGCCCTCGAAGTGGCCGAGCTCGCCGAAGCCTCCGGCCGCCCCATCGAGGTGGCGGCGCGCGTCTATTATGGAGCCGGAGCGCGCTTTGCTCTCGACGAACTCAAGGGGGCGGCGCGGCGGATGGCGGCAACGACGCACTGGCAGAAGCTTGCGGTCGAGGCGACCCTCGACGACGCCGACGCTCTGCAAGCCCAGCTCTCGGCGCGAATTCTCGCGAGCGAAGAGGCGCAAGACCCTGCGCCGTGCGCGGCGTGGGCGGCGAGGCGCGGCGATCTTCTCGCGCCCGTCGAGGCGCTCGCCCGCGAACTGCGCGCCGCGCGCGCCCCCGATCTCGCCCTCCTCGTCGTTACCCTCAAACAGCTCCGCCAGGCCTTCGGCTGAGGCGGAACGAGCCTTCTCAAAGATCGGCGCCGGTCACCCCCACCCGCTCGCCCGGTTTTCGCCGGGGTCGCGGCCTCTCCCATCAAGGGGGAGGCGAGCCATTTTTGCCGCATAGCGCTTTTCCTCCCCCTTGATGGGAGGTCGGCGCGAAGCGCCGGGAGGGGGTGAAGCCTGGGACAAAAGATAAGCAATCGGTGCGACGCGATCTCAGAGGCTGGAGGTCTCCAGGGTCGCGGGGTGAAACACCTCCTCGACGGCGATGCGGTGCCTGGAGAGGCCTTGACGATGATGGTGGTCGAGGAAGCTTTCGAGCGCCAGCCGGTTTGCGCCGACGCCATAGGACCAATAGTCGGCGCCCATCAGCCTCTTGGCCTCGGCGATGTGATCCTCGATGAAAGGGAGCGTAACGCTGCTTGCGGCAGTCTCGAAGAGCGCGGCCATCGCCGCCGCTTTCGACCGGCTGAAGGCTTTGAGAAGCGCCGCCGGCAACCAGGGCTGCTGAGCGGCGAGCTCCCGCCGCAAGCCCAAGAGGTGCATGATCGGAAAAATCCCGGTGCGGCGATAATAGGCGGTGGCCGCGCCTTTCGGATCCCGGAAGAGCCGGCGCACCTTGGCATGGCCCTCCTCGAAGCAAGAGGGCGGGCGCGGACCCATAAAGCCGTCGATCTCGCCGGCCGCCAACAGCGCGTTGAGCGAGCGGCCCTGCGGCGCCTCTTCGAGGCGGATCTCCGGCGGAAGTTGCAATGGGATCTTCTCCGGCCGGCCGGGCTCTTCCATTCCCCCGCGCACCCAAAAGACGTCCGCGGGCTTCAGCCCGTGCTCATCCTCCAAAAACGCGCGCGCCCAGACATTGGCCGTCAACTGGTACTCCGCGAGGCCGATCCGCTTTCCTTTGAGGTCCTCGGGCCTCTCGATGCCCTTGTCGTCACGCACATAGATCGAATTGTGGCGGAAGCCTCGCGAGAGAAAAGCGGGGATGGCGATGTAAAAAGGGTCGCCCTGGTCGAGGCTCACGAGATAAGAGCTGAACGAAAGCTCGCTCACGTCGAATTCGCGATGCCGGAAGGCGCGGAAAAACATCTCCTCGGGCGAGAGCGTCATAAAGACCGGGTCGACGCCGTCGATGAGGACACGTCCCTCCAAAAGGGGCCGGTTGCGGTCGTACTCGCCGAGGGCGACGGAAAGCCGGAGCTTGGACAAGATCGCTTCCTCCTCTCAACGCGGCAAATGCAAGCGGGCGCAGAGACCGCCATGGGGCGAGGCGTCGAGGCGCACATCACCGCCATGGCTTCTCGCAATGTCGCGCGCGATCGTGAGGCCGAGCCCGACCCCGCCCGTCGAGGGACTGCGCGAGCGGTCGAGACGGATGAAAGGCTGGAAGACGCGCTCGCGATCCTCCGGCGCGATCCCCGGGCCGTCGTCCTCGACAAGGATGTCGATCCCCTCGCTTCCCGCGATCCCGGAGAGCCAGACATGGCTGCCGTGACAGCGCGCATTGCCGATGAGGTTGGCAAGACAGCGGCGGATCGCATTGGGCCGGATCGGAATCAGATACTCCGCCGGGGCGTCGAGCGAAAGCGGCACCCCGTTGCGGCGCATCGCCGCCGCCACGTCTTCGAGCAGAAGCGCGATATCGGTCTCGACCGGAGCCTCGCCGCCTTCGCCGCGGACGAAATCGAGGTAGCCCTCGATCATGTGTTCCATTTCGCCGACGTCCGATCGCAGCTCCTCGATCGCGGGATCGCTGCCGGCGAATTCGAGCGCGAGTTTCATCCGCGTCAAAGGCGAGCGCAAATCATGCGAGACCCCGGCCAGCATCTCGGTGCGCTGCCGGATCTGGCGCTCGATGCGATTGCGCATCGTCATAAAGGCGAGCGCGGCGCGGCGGATCTCGATCGCGCCCTCGATCCGGAAAAACGGCACCGGACGGCCCTTTCCGAAACTGTCGGCCGCGGCCGCGAGACGGCGCAGTGCGCGCATCTGGTTGCGCAAGATCCAAATCGCGACGGCCAGAAGAACGATGGAAGAGCCGACCATCCACAAGACGAAGATGTAGGTGGTCGAGCTGTAAAGAAGATCGATCGGCGCCGCGACGCGAAGCACCCCGCGCGGCAGCCCGATCTCGATCAACACTCTGTCGGGATTGCTCCGGTCGTCGATCCAGAAGGGAAACGGGATGCGGTGCGAAAGCGCGATGGTGAGCTGGCTTTCGAGCAGGCTGCCGCTTTTCGGCGGCGCGGGCGGCAAGCGCGCGCCGGCCTCGAACGTTAAGCCGAGTTGGCTCAGCTCGCTCGAGCGGTAAAGAAATATCTGCCGCTCGCTCGGGGAGGCCGCAAAGCGCGAACCTTCGATGAAAAGGGCGATCTCGCCGGCAACGCCGTTCGCGAGCCGCCACGACACCGCCGACCAATGGCGGGCGTAGAAGATCCAGGCGGAAATCCCCTGAACGAGAACGAGAGGGATGACGACGATCAAAAGCGAGCGCCCGAACATTCCCCGCGGCAGAACCCTTTTGAGCCAGCCGTCGCGGGGATAGGCGGGCGCTTCGGCGGAAAGCGGGCGAGCCTCGCTTTCAATCGGGTTTGAGGACATAACCGGTTCCGCGAACGGTCTGAAGATAGCGCGGAAAGCGGG
>JAKAOO010000027.1 GCA_021812165.1 Pseudomonadota bacterium
AGCCTTTGCCGCGCAGAAGGCCCGCGAACTGGTATTCCGAGAGGGTATCGGGGACGGGGGCGACGGCGGCGAGGATGGTCCCCGGATCGGCGCCGATGACGGCGGCTGCCGGCAAAGGTTCGGCCCGCGCCTTTTTCCAGCGCTCGAAATGCTGCGCGCCGCCGCGATGCCTGAGCCAGCGCATCAGGGTTTCGGCGCGCCCTTTCACCTGCATCCGATAGATGCCGAGGTTGAAATCGTCTTCGCGCGCGGTTCCGGGCCCGCGGGTGACGACGAGAGGCCAGGTGATGAGAGGGGCCGGTTCGCCCGGCCAGCAAGTCTGGATCGGCAACAGCGAAAGATCGATGTCGGCGCCTTCGAGGACAATTTCCTGGCAAGGCGCGGGGCCGACGCTTTTCGGGCGCATCGCCATCGCGCTTCTGAGAAGCGGCAGCATCTCGAAGGCTTCGCGCCAGCCGCCGGGAGGCTCGGGCTGGCGCAGAAAGGCGAGCGTCTTGCCGATCTCGCGCAGATCCTCCGGTGCGCGGTCCATGCCCCAGGCGACGCGCTCGACGGTGCCAAAAAGGTTGACGAGGACGGGCATCGAGTAAGGCTCGCCCGAGGGCTTTCTCACATCTTCGAAAAGCACGGCGGGACCATTTTCGGCAAGAAGCCGGGTCTGGATCTCGGTCATTTCGAGAAAGGGCGAGACCGGCGTCTTCACCCGCACGAGGCGCCCTCGCGCTTCGAGGCCTTCGATAAAGTCGCGCAGGCTCGAATACGGCATGAGGCGCTATATGGGGGCTTCTCGCTGTGTTGGCGAGGAAGGCTCAGCCATCCGCCGGCTCTCCGACGAGCGCAAGAGGGCGCGTGCGCAACAAGAAAAGAGAAAGCGAGGCGGAGAACGAAAGCACCGCCGTCAGAACGACCGCGTCGACGCCGAAGCGACTGAGCATCAGACCGAAGAGAAGCGGGGCAAAGGCTTGGATGCCGCGCGCCGGAGCTCCGAGAAGCCCGTTCCGGCGGCCATACCCCAAGGGACCGAACATGGCGAGAGGCAAGGTTCCCTTCGCGATCGTCACGATGCCGTTGCCCGCGCCGTGCAACAGCGCGAAAAGCGTGGCGCCCGGTGCTCCCAAGAAAACGAGAAGGCCGGCGCCGAGAGGGTGGAGCGAGGCCGCGAGACGCGCGGAAACGAGCGGGTGAAAGCGGCGCAGGAGCCCCAATTCGGCGAGGCGCGCCAAAACCTGAGCCGGGCCGACGAGAGAGGCGGCAAAGATCGCAGCGCCTTCGCTCGCGCCCGCCATCTCGAGAAGGCGCGGCAGATGCGCCGCCATCGCCGCCGTCACGAACCATGTGGCCGAAAAGTAAAAGGCGAGAACCGGCATCGCCCAGCGCGGCGCCTCCCGCATCTCTTGCGGTGCCTCCTCGGCCGGACGCCGCCGCGGCGGAGTTTTCGCAATCGGCGGGATGAAAGACCAGTCGAGAGGCAACGCGATCGCGAGATTGACGGCGGCCCAGAAAAGAAGCGCGCCGCGCCAGCCGATCGCATGGGAAAGCGCCGCCGTGACCGGCCAGCCGATGGTGCTGGCGAAGCCGGCGATGAGCGTGATGCCGGTGATGGGAACGCGCGCTCTCTCGCCATAAAGGCGGGTCAAAGCCGCGAAAGCAGGGTCGTAAAGGCTCATCGCCATGCCGATCCCGAGCACCACCCAGGATCCCGAAAGGCCGATGACACCCTTTGCCATGGCGAGGAGGATGAGGCCCGAGGCGATGATGAGATGGGAAAGGGCGAGTACGCCCCGCCCGCCGAAACGGTCGATGACCTTGCCGACCCATGGCCCGAGCACTGCCGAGAGCAGAAGCGCGCCCGAGAATGCTCCAAAAAAAGCGCTTTGCGGCAAGTCGAGCGTCCGCGCGATCGGCCCGCCGAGGATCGCCGGAATATAGTAGCTCGAAGCCCAGGCAATCGTCTGCGTGGCGCCGATCGCCGCAATGACGCGCGCACGGGGCGCGCCTTCACTCATCGGCGGGCGCGCTCCTGTCGCCCTCGCCGAGCGGCCGCTGCAGAAAGACGGTGTCGAGCCACAGCCCGTGCTTTCTCCCAACCGCGCGCAGCGTGCCGACGAGGCGAAAGCCGAGCGCCTCGTGGAGGCGGATCGAGGCGAGATTGGCGCTGTCGCCGACGACTGCGACCATCTGGCGAAAGCCCGCCGCCTCGCATTCCGCAATCAGAGCTTCGAGGAGCCGGCGGCCGATCCCGCGCCGCGCCATGTCCTCTCGGACATAGACGGAGTTCTCGACCGTGTTGCGGTAGGCGGCGCGCTGGCGGTAAAGGGTCGCATAGGCGTAGCCGACGACCGGCCCTCCGGGAATTTCCGCGACGAGATAGGGGAGGCCCCGAGAAAGAACCTCATGCCGCCGGCGCCTCATCTCTTCGCGGCTTGGAGGTTCCGTCTCGAAGCTTCCCCGCCCGGTGAGAACGTGATGCGCGTAAATCGCCGCCACGGCGTCCATGTCTTCTTCGCTTGCCGGCCGAAGAACGATCGCGGCAGCCTCGGCCGACGAGGAAAGCGCGTCGCGCATCCCTTTTCCTTCATCGAGAACGGCGGTTCATGGTGCCTCGCACCCGCAGCGGCGAAAAGAAATTTATTCTGATGCGCGGCATTCGAATAAGCTTTCCTTATGGACCCGACATTTCGGCAGCTTCGGACGCTTCTTGCGGTTCTCGATCGCGGCACCGTGTCGGCCGCCGCGCGCTCGCTCGGAGTGACCCAATCGGCCGCGAGCCAGCAGCTGAAAGAGCTGGAGCGCGGCCTCGGCGTCCGCCTCCTCGAACGGGCGAAGGGGCGGTTTCTGCCGACGGCGGCGGGAGAGGCCGTCGTCTCACAGGCGCGCCGCGCGCAGGCGGCGGTGGAGGACATCCGCGCGGCGGCGGTCGCATTCCGCAGCGGGGAGGTGGGCCGCATCCGCTTCGGCACCGGGGCAACCGCTTGCATCTATCTGTTGCCTGCGGTACTCGCCGCGCTGAAGGAGCGTTTGCCGGGCGTTGAAGTCGTCATCTCGACTGGCAACACGCCGGAAATGCTGCGCAGGGTCGAGGAGGGCAGCCTCGATTCAGCTCTCGTGAGCCTGCCGGTGGCGATTCCGCGCTCTCTCCACGTCGAGCGGGTGGCCGCCGACCCGCTTTTGGCGGTGATCCCGCGAGAGCTCGCGCCGCCTCGCCGGGCAGCGCTTTCGGCGGCGGAGATCGCACGCCTGCCTCTCATCCTCTACGAAGCGGGCGGAAGCACGCGCGCCATCATCGACGGCTGGTTTCGGCGGGGAGGCGAGAGCCCGCGGCCGGTGATGGAACTCGGCAGCGTCGAGGCCATCAAGGTCCTGGTGGAGAGCGGCCGCGGCGCTTCCGTGTTGCCGGCACTGGCGCTCGGCGGCGAAGGGGGAGGGGTCAAGGGCGCCGTCGCGCTGCCGCTGCGGCCGCGGTTGGCGCGCGAGCTTGCCATCGTCCTGCGCCGCGAGAAGGTTCTCGACCGCACGCTCAGGGCCGTTCTCAACGAGTTGAAAGCGCGAACAGGCGAGTAGTCCGGCGGCACGCGAATCCGGTTCAAGCGAAATGGCCGGCGATGATGGCGACAAGCAAGATCCAGCCGAGATCACGATTGGAACGGAACTTTTTGAGGCAGTCGGCGGGATCGTCGAGGGAGACCCGCGCGGCTTGCCAGGCGAGCTGGAGAGCCGAAAGGAAAAGCAGGACCCAGAAAAGTAAGCCGAGCGTTGCCGAGAAGCCCGCCGCCGCCCAGAAGGCGAGAGCCGCCGCATAAAACGCAAAAAGCCACGGCCGGGTGCGCGCGCCGAGCGCCAGGGCGGAAGACTTGAGCCCGAGGCGCCCATCGTCCTCCTTGTCCTGATGGGCGTAGATCGTGTCGTAGCCGAGCGTCCAGAAAATCCCGCCGACATAAAGGAGGAGCGCCGGGAGAGCGAGGAAGCCCCTGACCGCGGTCCAACCGAGGAGCGCGCCCCAATTGAAGTTGAGCCCCAAAAAGAACTGCGGCCAATAGGTGATCCGCTTCATGAAGGGGTAGGTGGCGATGAGCGCCAAGGCGGGAAGGCCGACAAAGAGGCTCGCCCGGTTGAGGCTCAGAAGAACGCCGGCGCCGATCGCGAGCTGCGCCGCCATGAAAACGAGCGCTTGCGGGACGCTGACCGCGCCGCTCGGCAACGGGCGATGGCGCGTGCGCGCGACGCTGCCGTCGTAATGGCGGTCAGCGATGTCATTGAGCGTGCAGCCGGCGCCGCGCATGACGACGGCGCCCAGAGCGAAGAGAAGAATAAGACGAAGCGAAGGCGCGGAGGGCGAAGCGAGCGCGACGCCCCACCATCCCGGCAACAACAGGAGCCAGGTCCCGATCGGCCGGTCGAGACGGGCAAGGCGCGCGTAAGGCTGCAAAGGCGCCGGCAAATACCGCTCGACCCAATCGCCCGGGAGAATGTCGCTCGGATCGGCCGAACTTCCGTTCATGACGCCATGGTGCCGGGAGGCGCGATTCGGCTCAAGGGTTCTCTCGCACGGTCTCGCAATTGCACCTTCGGCGCCTTCGCCCTCTCCGCCGCATCGCGGGGGAGAGGGAGGGGCCCGCGCCAAAGGCGCGGGAGGGAGAGGTGGGCTTCTGGTGCATGGCCTGCCCCACCTCACCCCGACCCTCTCCGCCCCGCCGGGGCGGAGAGGGGGTGACGCAAACCCGCCTCCGCGAAATGGCGTTAGCGCTTGCTCGGAGCCGCCGCCTTCGTCACCGGCCAGGGGACGACCGGCTTCACGTCGGAAACGCCGGGCGTCGCCTTCTTGTTGCCGTAGCTCCAGAGCAGATGCCCCGCCCGGTCCACCATCAGAACGCGGTCGTGACCGTCATCGGAGATGAGGATTCGGCCGTCCGGCAAGGGCGACACCGCCGAGGGATGATCGAGGGCGCCGGGACCGCTCTTCGGGCCGTAAGACCAAGTCACCCGGCCCTCGTGGTCGAGTTCGAGAATGCGCCCCCGCTTCTCGTAATCGGCGACGAGATAGCGGTCCGGCACCCCGGTCGGCACCGCGTCAGACGCCCGTAAGATCGCCCGATGCAGCCCTTTCAGGTGATCGAGCGCGAGAGACCAGACCACCTTTTTGCCGGCCGTCACCTCGAAGATGCGGGGCGGATACTCGGTGGTGATGAGAACGTCGCCCTGTGCCAAAGGCACGGCGTCGTTCGGCGCTTCGAGATAGCCGGGAGCGCTTCCCCGCACCCCCGTATGCCCGTACTGCCACACGATCCGCCCCGCCGGATCGACGCGGATGACGCGATGATTGCCGGAATCGCAGATGAGCGTCGTGCCATCCAAGAGGCGGAAGGAATCGTCCGGAAGGCGCAGGAAGCCCGGAGCCGAGCCCGGCCGCTTGTCGTGGCCGTAGCGCCAGATCTCCTTGCCGGTGCGGCGGCTGATCTCCACCACGATCGAGCGGTCAGGCGCATTCACGAGAAGGTTCCCATCGGGCGTCACGGAGACGTCGTCGGGGGCCGTTGCGGGCGCCTCCCAGATCACGTGGCCCGAGTGATCGAGTTCGACGATCCGGTTCGCATCTTCGATCGGCACATAGACGAAAGGCGCGGACGAGGAGGCGGCGGCCGGCTCTCCGCCGCCCGCGGACGCCGCCGCCGCCGTCGTGCCGCCGGCAAGAACGGAAAGCGCGGCAAAGATGGCAAAAGCGCTGCGTCTCAAACCCCGGCCTTCATGCCGTCGCATTCTCTCCACTCCTGCGATGGATCCCCTGGAGAGCGGAATTGCACACGAGGCGGCGCCGCGTCCGTTGATCTGGATCAACCCAGGCAAAGCCGTGATCCGGCGCGAGCACGGCGCGACGCGAACCCATATAAGGGCGACAACGCGATCGCTCGGTTGCGGGCCCTATCGCGGCTCGCTGGAAAGGACGGAAGAACGTGGCGAGAGATGCCGCGTTGCGGCTTTATGTGGACGCACAGCTCGGCCCCGGCGCCGAGGTCGCGCTCGGAGAAAGCGAGGCGCATCGTTTGCGTTCGGTCTTGCGCCTCGAGAAAGGCGCCCCGGTCGCCCTTTTCAACGAGCGGGACGGGGAATGGCTTTCGCGCGTCGCCCACCTCGCTCGCGACCGGGTCTTGATTTCCGTCAGCCGGCGCTTGCGCGAAGGCGCGGCCGAAAGAGAGCTCTCTCTCCTTTTCGCACCGATCAAGAGGGCGCGTCTCGACTGGCTCGTCGAGAAAGCCTCCGAGCTCGGCGCCACGCGCCTCCAGCCGGTAGCGACCGATCGCACCCAAGTCGCGCGCATCAATCTCGAACGCCTGCGCGCGCTTGCAAAAGCGGCCGCCGAACAAAGCGAAAGGCTCGGCCTGCCGGACATTCGCCCGCTCGTACCTCTTTCTCGGCTGCTCGCCCTCTGGCTCCCGGAGCGTCCGCTCCTCGTCTGCGACGAAAGCGGCGAAGGCGAGCCGATCGCGGCCGCGGCAGCGCGCCTAAGAGGGGCGCCGCTCGCTCTTCTCGTCGGCCCCGAAGGCGGCTTTACGCAAAGGGAGCTTGACGCGTTGCGCGAACTTCCGTTTGTTAGCCGCGTCGGGCTCGGCCCACGGGTGCTGCGCGCCGAGACGGCCGCTCTTGCCGGCCTCTCTGTATTGCAGGCGATTACAGGAAATTGGGGCCGGGGCCGCGGGCGCTGATCGCCGCCGCTCTCAAGGAGGCGCAGCCGCATAAAGAAGTCACGTTCGCAGGAGTTGCGCCGCTTGATGTCTGCCACGCCCCCCTCACTCGGGCCTCCGATTACCGATAAGCGCCAGCTTGTCGAATATCTCGAACGCGGCTCGAAACCGCCCGAGCAGTGGCGCGTCGGCACCGAGCATGAGAAATTCGTCTTCAGGAAGAGCGATTTGCGCCGCATTCCCTATGACGGGCCGGACGGCATTGCGGCGCTCCTCAAAGGGATGACCCGGTTCGGCTGGAAGCCCGTCCTCGAAGCCGGCAATGCGATCGCGCTCACCAACGACTCGGGCTGCGCGATCACCCTCGAACCGGGCGGCCAGTTCGAGCTGTCCGGGGCGACGCTCGAAACCGTGCACCAGACCTGCGAGGAAGTGCACGAGCATCTGCGCCAGGTGCGCGAGGTGTGCGGCGAACTCGGCCTCGGCATGCTCGGCCTCGGCTTCGATCCCAAATGGCGGCGCGACGAGGTGCCGTGGATGCCCAAAGGCCGCTATCGCATCATGCGCGCTTACATGCCGAAAAAGGACCGATCGGGTCTCGACATGATGCTGCGCACCGCGACCGTGCAACCGAACCTCGATTACGGCTCGGAGCGCGACATGGTGCGGAAATTCCGAGTGGGTCTCGCCTTGCAGCCGGTCGCGGTCGCGCTTTTTGCGAACTCGCCGTTCGTCGAAGGCCGTCTTTCCGGCTATCAGAGCTATCGCAGCTTTGTGTGGACCGAGACCGACCCCGATCGCTGCGGCACGCTTCCCTTCGTCTTCGAGGAGGGGTTCGGCTTCGAGCGCTACGTCGACTACCTCCTCGATGTGCCGATGTATTTTGTCTATCGGGAAGGTCGCTACATCGATGCGAGCGGCCAATCCTTCCGCGATTTCCTGGAGGGCCGCCTGCCGGCGCTTCCGGGCGAGGTCGCGAGGCTCGGCGATTGGACCGATCATCTGACGACCGCTTTCCCCGAAGTGCGTCTCAAGACCTATCTCGAAATGCGCGGCGCCGATGGCGGGCCGTGGAGGCGTCTTTGCGCCCTGCCGGCGCTTTGGGTGGGCATCCTTTACGACGGCGCGGCGCTTGATGCCGCTCTCGACCTCGTCGCCGATTGGACGGTGGAAGAGCGCGAGGCGATGCGGCGCGAGGTGCCCCGCTTTGGCCTCAAGACGCGGCACCGCTCGCGCACGCTGCGCGAGATCGCGCTCGAAATGCTCGAAATCGCGCGCGCGGGGCTCTCGCGCCGAGGACGGCGCGACAAGGCCGGCGAAGACGAGGCGCAGTTCCTCGATCCGCTCTTTGCGATCGCCGAAAGCGGCATGAGCCCAGCCGAACAGCTGATCGAGAAGTACCGCACCCGCTGGGGCAGAGTGGTCGATCCCGTCTTCAGTGAATACGCCTATTAGGCAGCGAATGGCGCCGGACAGAGGAGGGGAGGGGAGACGATGGATTTTGGGATCGGCATCGCTGCTTCGAGCGACGCCCGGGAGCTCGTGACGAGCGCCTGCGGGCTCGGCTTCACCCACGCCGGATTTTGCGACACGCAGATGATCGCCGCCGATCGCGTCGATGTGATGGGCGCCTGACGCGCAGGCGAGCGCCTTCGTTACGCGGCGGTGCCGCCGACCGTGATCCCGTCCATCCTGAGGGTCGGCTGACCGACCCCGACGGGGACGCTCTGGCCGTCCTTGCCGCAGGTGCCGATGCCGTCGTCGAGCGCGAGATCGTTGCCGATCATCGTCACTCTCTTGAGCGCCTCGGGGCCGTTGCCGATGAGGGTCGCGCCCTTGACCGCCGGACCGATCTTGCCCTCTTCGATGCGATAGGCCTCGGCGGCGCTGAAGACGAACTTGCCCGAGGTGATGTCGACCTGGCCGCCGCCGAACTGAACGGCGTAAAGCCCGCTTTTGACCGAGGCGATGATCTCCTTCGGATCATGGCGCCCCGCGAGCATGTAGGTGTTGGTCATGCGCGGCATCGGCGCGTGGGCAAAGCTCTGACGCCGGCCGTTTCCGGTCGCCGCCGCACCCGTGAGGCGGGCGTTCATGCGGTCCTGCATGTAGCCTTTGAGGATGCCGTTCTCGATGAGAACCGTCGTTTGCGAGGGCGTGCCCTCGTCGTCGATCGAAAGCGAGCCGCGGCGGTCGGGGAGCGTTCCGTCATCGACGACGCTTACTCCTTCGGCCGCGACGCGCTCGCCGATCCGGCCGGAAAACGCCGAAGTCTTGCGGCGGTTGAAATCGCCTTCGAGTCCGTGACCGACCGCCTCGTGCAGCATCACCCCCGGCCATCCCGGGCCGAGGACGACCACCATCTCGCCGGCCGGCGCCGGCACCGAGCCGAGATTGACGAGCGCTTGGCGCAGCGCGTCGTCTGCAAGCGCCATCCAGCGCGCGGGATCGAGATAGCGTTCGTAGAGAACGCGTCCGCCCGCGCCGGCCGAACCCGTTTCCATGCGGTCCCCTTCGCCGACGACGATGGCGATATTGAGCCGCACCAGGGGGCGGATGTCGGCGACCCGGCTGCCGTCGGCGCAGATGATTTCGACCGCTTGCCACAGCCCGGAGAGCGAGGCCATGACTTGGCGCACGCGGGGATCGCGGCTTCTCGCATAAGCGTCGATCGAGGTGAGAAGGCGGGTCTTCTCATCGAGAGAGACGAAGCCCAACGGGTTCTCTTCCGTATAAAGGCTGCGGTTGGTTCCGGAGGGCGGCTCGGCCATGGTTCCGGAATAGCCGCTTGCGACCGCGCGCACGGTCTGCGCGGCGCGCCGGATCGCCGCTTCCGAGAGTTCCGAAGCGTGCGCGTAGCCGGCGGCCTCGGCGGCGACTGCGCGCAACCCGAAGCCTCGGGTGGTGTCGAAATTGGCGGCCTTGATCCGCCCGTCGTCGAGGGCGAGGCTTTCCGATTGCCGGTATTCGAGGAAAAGCTCTCCGTCATCCATCCCGGCGAGCGCCTCGCTGACGAGGGCCTCGACCCGGCCTCGATCCATGCCGGTGTGCGCGAAAAAAAGCCTGTCGGTCAAAGCAAGGTCGGTCATCAGAGGGTCCTCCGGCAGTCACGTCCTCGGCATAAGATAGGGGGCGAAGCGGTTTCGCATAGAGCCGGAAACGGGGTGGAGGGCTCGGAGAGGTGTGCGGCGGCTTGCCGCGACGCAGTGTCGGGTGGGGAAAAGATATCGATCACTTGCTCGTTTCGGAGGCGCGGCCGTGCGGCGGCTTGCCGCAACGCGTTGGTTGGGAAATCCGGCGGTTGTAGCGAGTGCCGGCTTTGGTGTAGGGTCGCGCAGGCCGGGTCTGAGGGAACGGGGCGCGCCTCCGAACGCCCCGCGCGTAAACTGTTGTTTGGGTTCGGCGAAGCCCGGCTTTCGCCGGGGACAGGAGGCGGCTCGGGGTGTCCGAGCGAACAGAGGCTCTGGGAGCATGTTGTCGGTGACGGGATTTTCTTCGAAGCGGAGCACGATCCGGATTTTCGTCGTTTTGGCGCTGGTGGTTTTGCTCGCCGCGCTCGCCGCGGGGAGCGCCTTTGCGGCGGGCGGGCCGCGGCCCTGGGAGATCAATTTCCAACCGCCGGCGACGCCCGTTGCGCAGCGGCTCGATGCGTTCTGGGATGAACTGCTCATCATCATCTTCGCGATCGGCACGCTCGTTCTGGTTTTGCTCGTCATTGTGATGGTGCGCTTCAATCACCGGCGCCACCCGGTTCCCGCGCGCACCGCGCACAACTCTCTGATCGAAGTCATCTGGACGGTCGTCCCGGTCTTGATCCTGGTGATTATTGCGATCCCGTCCTTCAAGCTCATGTTTTACATGAACAATATCAAGCATCCGCAAATGGTGGTAAAGGTCACCGGCCACCAATGGTACTGGACCTACAATTATCCAACCGAGGGGAAACTGTCGTTCAACAGCACGATGGTGCCGAACGACAAACTAAAGCCGGGGCAGCCAAGGTTTCTGACAGCCAAGCATCCGCTCGTCGTTCCGGTCGATACCAATATTCGGGTATTGGTGACGAGCACCGATGTCATCCACAGCTGGTTTGTGCCGTCTTTTGGTGTCCAGGAATACGCGGTGCCGGGACGCACCAACCATGCCTGGTTCCGGGTTTTGCGCCCGGGAACCTATTACGGCCAGTGCAACCAGCTTTGCGGCGTCGATCACGCTCTGATGCCGATCGAGATCAAGGCGCTCTCGAAGCCCGCTTTCGCGCGCTGGCTTGCGGGCGCCAAAAAGGAATTTGCCGAAGGTGGGATGCATGGCGCGACGATCGACCTCGCCTCCGCTGGAGGGCAGGGCGGCATCGCCCCCTGATCGGCTCGAACCGGAATTGAGCAAGGGAAAGAGATAATGAGTTACGAACGGCACGCGCACATCGACGGCGGCGGCGTTGTGGTGGCGCCGGGGCACGGCGCCCATCGACCGGGTTTCTTTACGCGCTGGTTTTGCTCAACGAATCACAAGGACATCGGCACTCTTTATCTGATTTTCGCGGTCTGCGCCGGGTTGATCGGCGGCGCCTTCTCGATCCTGATGCGCACGCAGCTGATGTTTCCCGACAATCATTTCCTCGGGAACGACCGACAGTTCTATAACGTGATCGTCACCGCCCACGGCCTCACCATGGTCTTTTTCACGGTGATGCCCGCGCTCATCGGAGGATTCGGCAACTGGTTCGTGCCGACGCTCATCGGCGCGCCCGACGTCGCCTTTCCGCGCCTCAACAACATCAGCTTCTGGCTTCTCATCCCCTCCTTCGGCCTGCTTCTCGCTTCGGCTTTCGTCGGGCAGGGCGCGGGTGTTGGTTGGACGCTCTATCCGCCGCTTTCGACGGCAACCTACCAGCCCGGCCCCTCGGTCGACATGGTCATTTTCTCTTTGCATCTTGCCGGCATTTCTTCGATCCTTGGCGCCATCAATTTCATCACCACGATCTTCAACATGCGCGCGCCGGGGATGACCCTTCACAAGATGCCGCTTTTCGTGTGGTCGATCCTCGTCACCGCTTTCCTCTTGCTGCTGTCATTGCCCGTGCTCGCAGGTGGGATCACGATGCTGTTGACCGATCGTAACTTCGGCACGGCGTTTTTCAACCCGGCAAAAGGCGGCGACCCGCTTCTCTTCCTCAATCTCTTCTGGTTCTTTGGTCATCCCGAAGTCTACATCATGATCCTTCCCGGCTTTGGGATCATAAGCCAGGTCGTCTCGACCTTCTCAAAGAAGCCGATTTTCGGTTATCTCGGCATGGTCTACGCGATGGTGGCGATCGGCGTCATCGGCTTTGTGGTGTGGGCGCATCACATGTTCACGACCGGGATCTCGGTCGATGCGCGCGCTTATTTCACCGCCGCGACCATGGTGATTGCCGTGCCGACGGGCGTCAAGGTCTTCTCCTGGATCGCGACGATGTGGGACGGTTCCATCGAGTTCAGAGCGCCAATGCTGTGGGCGATCGGCTTCATTTTCGTGTTCGTGATCGGCGGCCTGACGGGCGTTGTTCTCGCCAATGCCAACATCGATTTCCCGCTTCACAACACCTATTTCGTCATCGCCCATTTCCATTACGTGCTTTCGCTCGGCGCGGTATTCGCGATATTTGCCGGTTTCTATTACTGGTTCCCCAAGATGAGCGGGCGCGAGTACAACGAGACTCTGGCAAAAATGCATTTCTGGGTGACGTTTATCGGGGTCAACCTTACCTTTTTCCCGATGCACTTTTTGGGACTGGCCGGCATGCCGCGGCGCATCCCCATTTATGATCCCGCCTTTGCCGGCTGGAATTTCGTCGCTTCGATCGGCTCCTACATCTCGGCCGCGGGTACGATCCTCTTTGTCGTGCTGGTCGCTGAGGCTTTTCTTTTCGGGCGCCGCGCACCCGCCAATCCTTGGGGTGAAGGGGCGACGACCCTCGAATGGACCTTGCCGTCGCCGCCGCCCTTTCACACCTATGAAGAGCTTCCGGTCATCCCATAGACGATGAGCGAACCTTCTCGCACGAGCCCAGTTGCGCTCGGCCGGCTTGCCGATGCGGCGTCCGGCGCCGACGGAGGGGCGAGCGTCGGCGACTACATTCTGATCTTGAAGCCTCGCGTCATGTCGCTCGTGGTCTTCACCGGGATCGTCGGGCTCGCCGTTGCGCCGGGGCATCCGAACCCCTTCCTCGCCCTCGTCGCGGTTCTCTGCATCGCCGTCGGGGCCGGCGCCGCAGGCGCGATCAACATGTGGTACGACCGCGACATCGACGGTCTGATGCGCCGCACCGCCTCGCGTCCTCTGCCGACGGGCCGGATGGCGCCGGGCGAAGCATTGGGCTTCGGCATCGTGCTCGCGGTCGGCGCGGTTCTGACGATGGGCCTCGCGGTCAATCTCGTGGCCGCCGAGCTGTTGGCGCTCACCATCCTCTTTTACGTCTTCGTCTATACGATCTGGCTCAAACGCAAGACGCCGCAGAACATCGTGATCGGCGGAGCCGCCGGCGCCTTTCCGCCGGTCGTTGGCTGGGCTGCGGCGAGCGGGCATCTCGGCTGGGGCGCGCTCTCCCTTTTTGCGATCATCTTTTTCTGGACCCCGCCGCATTTCTGGGCGCTCTCGCTTTACCGCGAGGGCGACTATGCGGCGGCCGGAGTGCCGATGCTGCCGGTCGTTGCCGGAACGCGCGAGACCAAGCGGCAGATGCTCCTTTATACGATCGTGTTGTGGCCGGTGACGGTGGCGCCCACCCTCCTCGGTCTCGCCGGCTGGCTCTATGGGGGCGCGGCGCTCGTTCTTTCGGCCGTCTTTACGTTGCAAGCGGTGCGCGTCTGGCGCGACCCGAGCCACGCCTGCGCCCGGCAGATGTTCGCGTTCTCGCTTCTCTACCTTTTTCTTGTCTTTGCCCTGTTGTTGCTCGACCGCAGCGGCGGGATTTTGTGGTGACCGCTTATGGACGAGGATCGCGAGAAGGAGCGGCAGAAAAGGATCCGCGTCCGCAACCGCGCCCTTTTTATCGTGCTTGCAGTCTTGGCCGCGCTCTTCTACGTGATCGCGATGGTGCGGATGAAAGCGCTCGTGCCGTGACGCCCGTCGCTTTCCTTCGATTCCGGAGCGCGCCCGCACCTGCTGGCCCCCTTTAGGAACGTTTCCAGCAAGACCAAGGAAAATCATGAGCGAATCGCACGTCGCACCCAAGCATCCCTATCACCTCGTCGAACCCAGTCCATGGCCGATTGTCGGCGCGTTCAGCGCCGGCCTCGCCTTCGTCGGCGCCGTTCTCTACCTGCACGGAGATCGTTGGCCGGTGCTCATTCTGGGCATTCTTGCGATTCTCGCGGTGATGGCGTTCTGGTTTCGCGATGTTGTGCGGGAAGCGACGGTCGAACGCCAGCACACCGGGATCGTGCAGATCGGGTTCCGCTATGGGATGGCCCTTTTCATCGCTTCGGAGGTGATGTTTTTCGCCGCCTTCTTCTGGGCGTTCTTTAATGCGAGCCTCTTTCCGAGCGCGGCGATCGGCGGGGTATGGCCGCCCAAAAACATCCACCCCTTTTATCCCTTCGCCATTCCATTTCTGAACACGCTCGTGCTGTTGCTTTCCGGTACGACGGTGACGTGGGCGCATCACGATCTCATCGAGAACAACCGGCAAGGCATGTTGCGGGGCCTCGCCATCACGATCTTTCTCGGCCTCTGCTTTACCTCGCTCCAGGTCTACGAATACAGCCATGCCGCCTTCCACTTCACCGGCGGGATCTATCCATCGACTTTCTTCATGGCGACCGGGTTTCACGGTTTCCATGTCATCGTCGGCACGATTTTCTTGAGCGCCATGTTCATCCGCGCCTGGCTCGGGCATTTCCGGCCCGAGCACCATTTCGGCTTCGAGGCGGCATCCTGGTACTGGCACTTTGTGGACGTGGTGTGGCTCTTCCTGTTCACGTTCATCTACTGGTGGGGCGGAGGGGCCGGCGGCGCGGGATTTGTCCGCTGAGCCCCCCTCGGCGATGACGCCTCAACAAGAGGACCGGGCGGTCTCGGTTTCCTACGCCGCTTTCGCCTGCCGCTGCCCGCGCTGCGGCAGGGGAAGGCTTTATACTGGTCTGCTGACTGTGCGCTCGGCATGTTCGGAGTGCGGGCTCGATTTTTCGGCGGAGGATGCGGGCGACGGGCCCGCGATTTTCGTGATCCTTCTCTTGGGCTTCGTTGTCGTTGCGCTGGCGGCGGTGGTGGAGATCGAATTCTCGCCGCCGCTTTGGGTTCATCTGCTGCTGTGGACTCCCCTTATCCTCGGCGGCGCAATCGCGCTGTTGCGCCCTCTCAAAGCCGGGCTCATCGCGCTCCAGTACCGCCATCACCTGCTGGGAAACCCGCCGGGCGCCTGAGGAGCCCGTTTCGTCCGCGCGTTCGCATCGCGCCGGCGATGCCCCTCCTCTCATTGCGCTATGCTCAGAACGGGAATGACGGCTTCTGGAGTATTCGATGACGAACGCCGCAGAAAAGCGCGCGGCGCTGCGCGCGATCATCGCCGAGGGAAAGACGATCGTTGTCCCCGGCGCCTATGACCCGGTGAGCGCGATGCTGGTCGAGCGCGCCGGATTCTCCGTCGTTTACGTCGGCAGTTACGCGACGGCCGCCGCTCGGCTCGGACTTCCCGATGTCGGTCTCGTCACCATGGACGAAATGGCGGCGCATGCGAAAAAGGTTGCCGATGCCGTCGCCATCCCGCTCCTCGGCGATGGCGAGAACGGCTGGTACAGCGCGGCCAACATCTGGCGCACGGTGCACTCGTTCGAAGCGGCCGGCGTCTGTGGCCTGCATATCGAGGATCACGAATTCGGCAAACACGCGGCGGTGACCCCGGTGCTCTCCCCGCTCGATCAGGCGGTGCAAAAGATCCACGCCGCTCTCGAGGCGCGCGAGGACCCGAACTTTCTCATCATCGCCCGCACCGACGCCGCCTGGGCCACGCACGACATCGGGGAAGCCGTGCGGCGCATGAACGCCTTCAGCGACGCCGGCGCCGATTTGGTGATGGCGGCGGGTCTCGACCCGAAACTCCTCGCCGGGGTGCGTTCGCAAATCAAAGGCAAGATCGTGATCACCGACACGCCGGGGCGATCGGTCGCGGAGGAAGAGGCGGCGGGCGCGGACGTCGTTCTTTATTACGGCTTTGCGCTCTATGCCGCGTATGAGGGCGTGAAGAGGGCGCTCGATGCCTTGCGCAAGACCCGCAACGCCGATGCGGTTCCACACTTGCGCGATCAGATCGAGGCGTTCGAGGACTTCATCGGCTATCGGGCGTTCACCGAGAGGGCCAAAAGATACGGCCTGGCGTGAGCTTCGGCTCCGTCTGTGCTGGAGCCGCGTTCCTTTTCCGCGACACGCCCAAGAACGGGAGCCGTCATGACCGCCTACCGGGAGCTTGAAGCGCGATTTCGCCGTATCGGGGCGCTCAAGGGCACGATCCGCATGCTCGAATGGGGCCAGGCGGCGATGATGCCTCCGGGCGGAGCGGCGGCGCCACCGGCATGCGGCGGCCGCGCCGGGAGATCTCGTCGAGGCGCTTTCGCGCGCCATTTGCGCCAACGCCATCTTTCCTGACCCGCGTTCTGGCCATAGGTGACGAAACGGGTTTAGGATTGTTCGCAAGAGAAGAACGACACGAACGGAGGCTCTGGGACGCCCATGTCTCTCTCGGCCGCGAAAGAAGCCGCGGAGCGCGAAACCGTGCTCGCGCGGTTCGAAGAGAATTTCCAAGAGACCGAGGCGCTCGCCTCGGGGCTCCTCCCCGAGGATCAGTCGATCCAGTCGATGCCGGATGTGAGCCCGACGAAATGGCATCTCGCCCACACCGCCTGGTTTTTCGAGACCTTTATCTTGATCCCTTCGGATCCTCTCTACCGGGTCTTCGACCCCGCTTTCGCCTATCTCTTCAATTCCTATTACGAGGCCATCGGCCCGCGCCATCCGCGCCCGCAGCGCGGGCTTCTCTCGCGGCCGGGCGTCACCGAGATCGGGACCTATCGCGAGCATGTCGCGAGAGGGATGCGAGCCTTCTCTGCCCGCACCGGGGAGCGTCTGTGGCGGAGCGTTTCCCCACGGATCGAACTCGGGATCCAGCACGAAAAGCAGCATCAGGAATTGATCCTGATGGACATCAAGCACGTCTTTTCGATCAATCCGCTCTTTCCGGCCTATCGGCAGGCGCCTGCCCCTTCGCGCGCCGCGCCCGCGCCTCTTCTCTGGATCGAGTTTCCGGGCGGACTCGAAGAGATCGGCTTTGCCGGAGACGGCTTTCATTTCGACAACGAGAGCCCGCGGCACAAGGTCTGGCTCGAACCCTATCGCCTCGCTTCGCGTCTCGTGACCTGCGGCGAGTACCTCGCATTCATCGAGGATGACGGTTATCGGCGCCCGGAGTTCTGGCTTTCCGACGGCCGGGCTTGCGTCGAAGGCGAGGGCTGGCGGGCGCCTCTTTACTGGCGCCGCGAGGAGGGGCATTGGCGCGTCTTCACGCTGTCGGGAGAGCGGTCGCTGGAGCCGGCCGAACCCGTCTGCCATCTCAGCTTCTATGAAGCCGACGCCTTTGCGCGGTGGGCCGGAAAGCGGCTTCCGAGCGAGGCGGAGTGGGAGGTTGCGGCGCGCGAGGTCCCGCTTTCCGGAAATCTCGCCGGTCGCCGCATCTATCACCCGTGCGCTGCCCCGGCGCTCGCGAGCGGGTCTCTCTCGCAGATGATCGGAGATGTCTGGGAATGGACGGCGAGCCCCTACGCCCCCTATCCCCGATTTCGCGCCGAACGAGGGGCGATCGGCGAATATAACGCCAAATTCATGTGCAACCAGATGGTTCTGCGCGGCGGCGCCGCGATTACGCCGGAGGAGCATATCCGCGTGACCTATCGCAACTTTTTCCCGCCTTCGGCGCGCTGGGCCTTTTCGGGACTGCGCCTCGCAGAGGATTGTTGATGCCGGACGGGGCGGGGCTCGACTTTTTCGATCTCTCTCCGAGCGAAGAGAGCTTTCGCGAGGCGGTGCTCGCGGGCCTCGCTCGGTCGAGGAAGGCGATCCCCTGCAAATTTCTCTACGATCGAAGAGGCTCGGCGCTGTTCGAGGAGATCTGCCGGCTTCCCGAATATTATCCGACCCGCACCGAAATCGGCATTCTCGAAGAGAACGCGCGCAGAATTGCGGGGCGCATCGGCCCCTGCTGCCGTCTCATCGATTTCGGAAGCGGCGAGAGCCGGAAGGCGCGCATCCTCTTGGAGGCGCTCGAGGATCCGGCGGGTTACGTTCCGGTCGATATCTCGCGCGATCATCTTTTCGAGGCGGCGGCGAACCTGGCGGAGGATTTTCCCGCTCTCCCGGTCGTCGCCCTGTGCGCCGACTACACGCGGCCGTTCGTTCTGCCGCCTCTTCCGGACGGCGGGGGCAAGAACGTCGGGTTTTTCCCCGGCTCGACGATCGGCAATTTCGAGCCCAAAGCGGCCGAGGCTTTCCTTTTGAATTGCGCGCGCCTTTTGGGGAGCGGGGGGGAAATGCTGGTCGGGGTCGATCTCAAAAAAGAAAAGCCGTTGCTCGATGCCGCCTACAACGATGGGAGCGGGGTGACGGCGCTTTTCAACCTCAACCTCCTCCATCGCATCAACCGCGAGCTCGATGGCGATCTCGACATCGCGCAATTCCGGCACGTCGCGTTCTACAATCCCGCCATGGGGCGCGTCGAAATCTATATCGAAAGCCTTGCCGAACAGGAGGCGAGGATCGCGGGCCGGCGCTTCCATTTCGACTGCGGCGAGCTTATCCACACTGAATATTCGTATAAATACGCGATTCCCGAATTCCAGAGGCTGGCGAAGCGCGCTCATTTCACGCCGGTCGAAGCCTGGACCGATACGAAGAACCTCTTCAGCGTCCACTATCTGCGCGCGAACGGATCGGCGGGAGACGGTTTCGCGGGGTTCGGGGAATAGGCGCCTTGCTGCTGCCTGGGGGGCGGGGAGGGGAAGAAGAATGCGCATGCCGATGCCGGGCCCGCGATGCCGATGCGCGCGGCCCCTGCGGGTGCTTGGGTGGCCACCTGATCTCCTGTTATTTGCAGGAAATTTACAGGTGTCGCCCACTGCCACGCGGTCGCCGGAGCAAGGCGCCACCGAGTTCTCCTTCGCTGTTTCTGCAGGAAATCTGCAGCCATCGGCGTCTCCCGAAAGCCGGGCTATCAAAAATTATAATCGCACGGTGCGATTATAGCAATATGACTATCCTCATAACAGCTATGCAGCGGCCGGCGGCGCTACCGCCTTCCAGCGGGCGCGCGCTATGCCGCGACGTATTCGGCGCCTACGGGGCAGATGGATTGGGGGCGTGATTGGCGGCGGGTCGCTCCCTACTCGAAGATGGCCGAGAGCTTGGCGAGGACTTCGTCCATCACCGAAACGGGCGCGGCTTCGAGCTTTCGGCCGTCGCGCGTGGCGAGGTCGAGGGCGCGGGGCTCATCGCAACGGACGACGCCGGTGGTCTTTGTGCCGGCGCCTTCGAGCGAGACGGCAAACCCGGCGGTGCGGGCAAAGCCGCCACCGGTCGTGATCGGCAGAACGATCGGCACCCGGGTGAGCCGGTTGAAGGGGCTTGGCGAGACCACCAGGACCGGGTGGCGGCCCTGCTGCTCATGGTCTCGGGTCGGATCGAGCGAAACGAGGTAGATATCGCCGCGCTCCATCAGAGGAGCTCGTTCCCGACCGGGCCGGCGTCGATCCAGTCGCGATCCTCAAGCGCCGCCTCGGCCGGGGGATCGCATTGCGCCAAAAGTTCCTCGAGCGTGTAGTGCGGTCGCGGTCGCGGTTCGACGATCAGGCGGCCGCCATCGATGCTGAGGGCGACCGTGGCGCCGGCCTCCAGATGCAGCATGTCGAGCACGGCCGGGGGCACGGCCAGCATCACCGAGCCACCCACCTTGCGCAGATGCGTCGTGTGCATGGGATCCTCCAAAGTTTTACGAGGATATAATATGCGGCCACTCGCCCGCAATGCGGTGCGCTGACGCCGTTCGCGATGGAGAACGAGGAGGCCGCAGAGCCGGGTCGAGAGGCTCGCCGCGGGATCGGAAGCGCTTTCCAAGGGCGGGCGAGCGGTGTTAGAAGGGAGTGCCACATGCACGCTTGCAGGAGAGACCGAGCGCGAAGCGCGGCGCCGAAGGAGCAACCGCCCCGGAAACTCTCAGGCAAAAGGACTGCAGGCGGAAGGGCGCTCTGGAAAGTAGCGGGAGGATCCCGCTCACCGAAGGAGTAAACCGCGCGCCCGCCCGGTCCCGGCTTTCGCCGGGATGATCCGGGGCGGCGAAAGCGGCGAATCTCTCAGGGTCCGCGACAGAGGGGGCAGAGGCGGGACGTTTCGGCGTCCTTCTCATCGGAGAGAAACGGTGAGCTCTGCCGCAGCGCTCGAAACGACCCCTCTTTACCCTCTCCACCGGAGGCTCGGCGCCCGCATGGTCGCTTTTGCGGGCTACGAGATGCCGCTTCACTATGCCCCGGGCATCCTCGCCGAGCATCTCCATACGCGCGAGAAGGCGGGCCTCTTCGACGTTTCGCATATGGGCCAGCTTGCGCTTTCCGGGAGCGCGCCCGCGCGCGCTCTGGAGCGGCTCGTTCCCGGCGACATCGCGGGTCTGGCGCCGATGCGGATGCGCTACACGCTCCTTCTCAACGATAGGGGCGGCATTATCGACGATCTGATCGTGACGTGCGGCGAATCGGGGCTTTTTCTCGTCGTCAACGCCGCGCGCAAAGAGGTCGATTTCGCAAATCTCCGCGAGCGCCTCGATGGCGACGCGGCCGTCCGAGCCTTGACGGACCGCGCGCTCCTCGCGCTGCAAGGGCCGGCCGCCGCCGCCGTTCTCGCCCGCTTCGCGCCCGGCATCGAGCGGCTCTCTTTTATGAGCGCGAGGGAAGTGGCGCTTTTGGGCGAGCGCGTCCTTCTCAGCCGCTGCGGCTATACGGGCGAGGACGGGTTCGAGATTTCGCTTCCTGCCGAGGCCGCCCTAAAGCTCGCGGAGCGGCTTCTCGCCGAGCCCGAGGTTTGGCCGATCGGCCTCGGCGCCCGCGATTCGCTTCGCCTCGAAGCGGGCCTCCCGCTTTATGGGCATGATCTCGACGAGACGACGAGCCCGGTCGAGGCCTCGCTCGCCTGGACGATCGGCAAAAGGCGGCGGGAGGAAGCCGATTTTGCCGGCGCGGAGCGCGTGCTGCGCGAGCTGAGGCAAGGCGCGAGAAAGCGGCGCGTCGGCATCCGCCCCGAAGGCCGCGTCATCGCGCGCGAAGGAACGCCCATCGTCGGCGGCGACGGCCGCGAGATCGGCCGGGTGACGAGCGGCGGTTTCGGCCCTTCGCTCGGCGCGCCGGTGGCGATGGGTTATGTCGAGAGCGCTTACGCCGATCCGGGACGGGAAATCGGCTGCCTCGTCCGCGGCGCCTCGCACCCGGCGCGCATCGCGCGCCTGCCCTTTCTTCCCGCCCGCCATTACCGCGGCTGAACCCGGTTTCGAGGAGATTGCCGATGAGCGCGCTTCGCTTTTCCGCCGAGCACGAGTGGGTCAAGAGAGAGGGCGACCTCGCCGTGGTCGGCATCACCGACCACGCGCAGTCGCAATTGGGCGACATCGTCTATGTCGAGCTGCCGCAGATCGGCCGCCGCCTCGAACGAGGGAAAGAGGCGGCGACCGTCGAATCCGTGAAGGCGGCAAGCGAGGTCTATGCCCCAGTTTCGGGCGAGGTCGTCGCGACCAACGACGCCATCGTCGCCGACCCCGCCAAGGTCAACGCCGACCCTCTCGGTGAAGGCTGGTTTTTCAAGCTGCGGCTTGCCGATCCGAAAGAGCTCGACGCGCTGATGGACGAGGCGGCCTACAGCCGGTTCGTCGAGGCGCAAAAGTAATGCGCACCCTGCCTCTCGGCGAACGCGACCGGCGGGAGATGCTGGCGGCGATCGGCGTTTCCTCGATCGACGCGCTTTATGCCGAGGTGCCGCCAAGCGCGCGCCGGGAAGGCCTTCTCGATCTGCCGAAAGCGATGCCCGAAATGGAGGTCGAGCGGCGCCTTTCTACGATGGCCGCAAGAAACGTGACCGCCGGCTCGGCGCCGTTTTTCATCGGCGGCGGCGCCTACCGCCATTATCTCCCGGCGGCGGTCGATCATCTGATCCAGCGCGGCGAATTTCTCACCTCCTACACGCCCTATCAGCCGGAGATCTCTCAAGGCACGCTGCAAGCCCTCTTCGAATTCCAGACCCTGGTCACGATTCTGACGGGAATGGAAGTGGCGAACGCCTCGCTTTACGACGGCGCGACCGCCTGCGCCGAGGCGGTGATGATGGCCAACCGCCTGACGGGGCGCAAAAAGACGATCCTCTCGGGCGGCCTTCACCCGCATTACCGCGAGGTCGTCGAAACCTACGGCCGGTTTGTCGGTTTCCGCAGCGACGCGGCGCCCCCGGCGCCGGGGGCGCGCGAGGATCTCGCCCCGCTCGTCGATCGCGATACCGGCTCGCTCGTCGTGCAGGTGCCCGATTTCTGGGGCGAACTCGCCGACGCCTCCTCTCTCGCGCAGGCTTGCCACGAGGCGGGCGCGCTTCTCGTCGTCGTCGTCAACGAGGCCCTGAGCCTCGGCCTCGTCCGCCCGCCCGGCGAGATGGGCGCCGACATCGTTGCGGGCGAAGGGCAATCGCTCGGCAACCCGCTTTCCTTCGGCGGTCCCCATCTCGGCCTCTTCGCGACCCGCGAGCGTTTCGAGCGGCAGATGCCCGGGCGCCTCGTCGGCGAGACGGTCGATTCGGAAGGCCGGCGCGGCTTTGTTCTGACGCTTTCGGCGCGCGAGCAGCACATCCGGCGCGAAAAGGCGACGAGCAACATCTGCACCAATTCCGGCCTCTGCGCGCTCGCCTTTACGATCCACCTTTCCCTTCTCGGCGAAAAGGGGCTCAAAACGCTCGCGCGCCTCAATCACGAAAAGGCGCTTCAGCTCTGCGAGCGGCTTCAGCGCGTCGATGGAGTGCAGGTTTTGAACCGGGCTTTCTTCAACGAATTCACGCTTCGCCTCCCCTGCGCCGCGACGCCCGTTGTCGAGAGGCTGGCCGAACGGGGCATTCTTGCCGGCATTCCGGCGAGCCGCCCTTATCCCGACCGCGCCGAGCTTTCCGATCTTCTGATCGTCGCGGCGACCGAGACGACGAGCGAAGAAGACATGGCGAGGCTCGAAAAGGCGCTTGCCGCGGTGCTGCGATGAGCAAAGGGACGGGCGCGAGCGCCAGGACGACGAGCGGGCACCAGGGCCTCATGCTCGAAGAAAGGCTTCTTTTCGAAGAGGATACGCCGGGCCTCTGCGGGGTCGATCTGGAGGAGCCTCGAGGGCTTCCCGACCGCCTCGGCGGGCTTTTGCGCGAGGGAGCGATCGGGCTCCCCTCCTTGAGCGAGCCGCAGGTCGTGCGCCATTTCACGCGCCTCTCGCAAAAGAACTACGCGATCGACAGCGGCCTCTATCCTTTGGGCTCGTGCACGATGAAGCACAATCCGCGCCAGGGCGAGAGGCTGGCGCGGCTTCCCGGCTTTGCCGAGATCCACCCCTGGCAGCCGCTTTCCACCGTTGCGGGCGCGCTCGAACTGATGGGCGCCCTCGCGCACGCTCTCAAGGTCCTGACCGGCATGCCGGCGATCGCGCTCAGCCCCGGCGCCGGCGCGCATGGCGAAATCTGCGGGATGATGACGATCCGCGCCGCGCTCGAAGCCAAAGGCGAGAGGCGCCGGCGCGTTCTCGTCGCGGAATCGGCGCACGGCACGAACCCGGCCTCGGCCGCCGCCTGCGGCTATGCCGTCGAGGCGGTTCCCTCGACCCGCCGCGGGCGTCTCGACCGCGCCGAGCTCGAAAAACGGCTCGACGGCGACGTCGCCGCCTTGATGCTGACCAATCCCAATACCTGCGGCCTGTTCGAAGACGAGATCTTGGAGATCGCCGCGGCGCTCCACGACAAGGGCGCCTTCTTTTACTGCGACGGCGCCAATTTCAACGCCATCCTCGGGCGGGTGCGTCCCATCGATTGCGGCATCGACTGCATGCATCTGAACCTGCACAAGACCTTCTCGACCCCGCATGGCGGCGGCGGTCCGGGGAGCGGTCCGGTGGCGCTCGCCGCCTCTCTCGCCCCTTACGCGCCCTTGCCGTGGCTCGTTCACGGCGAGAACGGGTTCGCGCTCGTCGAGCACCGGACGGGTCCGGCCGAGCGCGCGATTGGCCGGATCAAAGGGTTTCACGGCCAGTTCGGCACCTTTGTCCGCGCCCTTGCCTATATGATGAGCCTTGGCGCGGACGGGCTCCGACAGGCGGCCGAGGATGCCGTCCTCAACGCCAATTATCTGAAGGCGCGGCTCGAAGGGTCGCTTTCTCCCGCCTTTCCGGGGATCGCGATGCACGAGGTCCTGTTCGACGACCGTTTTCTCGAAGAGAGCGGGGTTACGACCCTCGACTTTGCCAAGGCCTTGATCGACGAAGGCTTTCACCCGATGACGATCTATTTTCCTCTCGTTGTCGAAGGGGCGATGTTGGTCGAGCCGACCGAGACCGAAAGCCGGGCGAGCCTCGACGAATTCATCGCGGCCGTGAAGGCGCTTGCCGAAAAAGCGCGGGCCGGGGAGGCGGAATTTTTCCATGCGGCGCCCCGCTTCGCCCCGCGCCGCCGCCTCGACGAAGTAAGGGCAGCCCGTCACCCGGTTCTGCGCTGGCGCCCGCCTGCCGGAACCGAGCCCGCAGGGTCATGAGCCCGGCCGTCACTTGAGGTTCGGCGGTAACGTGGGAGCAAAGTTGGGCGGCGGCCCAAAAAGCGGGGCGCCGGCGGCGTTGCTCACCATCGGTGCGGCGGCCCGCACCCCGGCTCCGCGCAAAAGCGCGGCGAGAGCCTTGTCGGAGGGCTTCATCCCATAAAACTTTTGGTAGAAGCGCCGCACCTTTGTCGAAAAATCCAGGCTGTATTTCTGGGGATAAAAAATCGCCGACAGCCAAGATCG
>JAKAOO010000232.1 GCA_021812165.1 Pseudomonadota bacterium
CGAGCTGGCCGCGGCGGCGGCCGAACTGGGGCTCGAGGTTCTCTTCGAAGTGCATGATGCGGGCGAACTCGAACGCGCGCTCGATTTGGGCGCCCGCATGATCGGCATCAACAACCGCAATCTCAAAACGCTCGCGGTCGATCTCGCGGTGACCGAAGCCCTGGCGCCGATGGTGCCGCCGGGCCCGCTCGTCATCGCCGAAAGCGGGGTCCGGCGACCCGAAGATCTCGATCGTTTGGGAAAAGCGGGCGCGCGCGCCTTTCTCGTCGGCGAGGCGCTGATGCGCGAGAGGGATGTCGCGGCGGCGACGGCGCGCCTTTTGCGCCGGCCTCTGCTCTCTCACTTAGATGAGAGAGGGCAAGCGCATATGGTCGATATCTCGGAAAAACCTGAAAGCGAGCGGGTCGCGGTCGCGGGCGCGCGGGTCGTCATGCGCCGCGAAACGCTGGAGCGCATCGGCAGCGGCGAAGTCGCGAAAGGCGATGTCTTTGCCGCCGCGCGTCTCGCCGGCATCATGGCGGCGAAGCGCACCGCCGAGCTCATCCCTCTCTGCCACCCCTTGGCGCTTTCGTCCGTCGAAATCGATCTCGTCTCCGTCCCGGAAAAAAGCGCGGTCGAGATCACCGCGACCTGCCGCCTCGTCGGGCGCACGGGCGCCGAGATGGAGGCGCTGGTCGCGGCCTCGCTCGCCGCTTTGACGATCTACGACATGTGCAAATCATTGGACCGCGGGATGATCGTCACCGATCTCCGGCTGTTAAAGAAATCGGGGGGCAAATCGGGACGCTGGGAGGCCGGTTCGTGATTTCGGTCGAGGAAGCCCGCTCGCGCGTGCTCGCGCTCTTGTCGCCTTTGCCGGCTGAAGAGATCTCGCTCTCGCAAGGGCTCGGCCGGGTCCTTGCCGAGGATCTTGCCGCGCGGCGCACGCAGCCTCCTTTCGCCGTCTCGGCGATGGACGGGTATGCCGTGCGCGCCGCCGATCTCGCGAGGATCCCGGCCTCGCTCAAGATCATTGCCGAGGTGCCGGCGGGTCGCGGCTTCGAGGGGGCGCTCGGGCCCGGCGAGGCGGCGCGCATCTTCACCGGCGCGCCGTTGCCGGAAGGCGCCGACACGATCGTCATCCAGGAAGATACGCGCCGCGAAGAAGAGCGCGTCGTCGTGCTTTCGGGGACGACGCCCGGCCGCCATATCCGCGCGAAGGGGCTCGATTTCGCCGAGGGCGCCGTTGCTCTCTCCGCCGGTAAGCGATTGACGGCGCGCGACATCGGGCTTGCGGCGGCGATGAACCGGCCTTGGCTTTTTGTCCATCGCCGCCCGCGCGTCGGCATTCTCTCGACCGGGGACGAGATCGTGATGCCGGGCGAACCGATGGGGCCCTATCAGATCGTCAGCTCCAATTCTCTGGCTCTCGCCGCTTTTGTCGAAGCCTGCGGCGCCGTGCCGGTTTCCGTCGGCAACGCCCCCGACGATCCGGAAGCCTTGCGCCGGGTCGCGGCGGCAACGCGGGGGGTCGATCTCCTGGTGACGACGGGAGGGGTTTCGGTCGGCGACTACGATCTCGTGCGGCCCGCGCTCGCGGAAGATGGTTTCGATCTCGATTTCTGGCAGATCGCGATGCGTCCCGGAAAGCCGTTGATGGTCGGTCGCTATCGCGGAACGCCGCTTTTGGGCCTCCCCGGAAACCCGGTCTCGACGCTCGTTTGCGCGCTCATCTTTCTTAAGCCGGCGCTCGAACTGTTGAGCGGTCTCGTCGAGGCGCCGGCTCCGGCCTTGACGGCGCGTCTTGCCACCCCGCTCAAAGCAAACGATCGGCGCCAGGATTACCTGCGCGCGCGCTTTGCCCACGCCGCCGACGGCACGCTCGAGGTTTTTCCTTTCGCCATCCAGGACAGCTCGATGATGAGCGTTCTCGCCGCCTCCGATTGCCTCGTCGTGCGCGCTCCGCACGCACCGCCGGCCGCGCGCGGCGAGAGCGTGCCGATCCTCCTCTTCCCCGGCGGTGCGTTGCCGGTCTGATCATCCACGAGGCGGCAGCAGGCGGTGCGAGCGCGGGCGGATCGCCATGAGCGCCGCCGCAACCGCCGCCGCGGCCGCGGCCATGGCGCCAAAGGGGTCGTCGCTCGTGACGCTCCCGCTCAATCCTTTGATGGCGCTCATGAAGGTCGGCCAAGCCGTCTTCGGGTCGTGGCCCGTGAGCGTGCCGTAAAGCTGCGCAAACGTTCCCACGGCGCCGAGCGCCACCAGCCCCTGCGCGATCGCGGAAAGGGCGATTTTCCGGCTCAAGAGCCACGAGATGAAGGCCATGCCGCAACCCGTGCTGTCCGCGTTCTGGTCTGTCGGGTCGGTCGTATCGACGAAGTCGGGCGCGCCGTCGTTGAACCAGGTGGGCGCCGTCGCAAAATCGGCGAGCGCACTGTCGCTGACGACCGCGGCGCACCAGCGCGAGAGCGCCTCGCCGGTCGAGACGCCGCACAGATTGCCGCCCATGTTGCATTCGCTGAGCTCGGCCTCGAAGAGCGCGCTGACGCGCAGGGAGTTGCCGAAGGAGGCGTCCACTTCGATATCGTTGCCGGTCCGATAGTTGCAGGCCATGTGGTCGGCGCCGCCGGTGCCGTCGGTGGCGCCGCCGAGCGCAAAGACGATGACGTTGACGCTGCCGGCGCCGGTGCCGAAAAAGTGGTCGTTCGCGTGCACCACACGGTCGGCATCGGCGAGGAGGTCGCGCGCATTCTGCAGTGCGGGCTCGCCGAGGCTTGCATCGACATAGACCGTCACCCGCCCGCTCGCGCTCGTGCCGACGAGGCTCGCCTTCCCCCGAAAGCTCGGCCAGTTGGGTCCGGCCCCTCTCTTCGCGTTCATCGCCTTGCCTCCTTTCGTTATGGTTTGTTGGGTTTACGTCTCCTCTGCGCCGGCGCGCGAGCGAGTGTGCCAAAATCCGCGCATCGACGCGATGGCATTTGGAGCGGGAGGAGCAGGCTTCGAGACGGTGGCGCGGATTTGGGCGCGGGGCGCTGCTTCGACGCGTGGGCCCTGTTCCGCGCCGATCTTCGTGGTAATTTCCGCTGTTAATCCGTAGTGCCCTGGGCCAGAAATTCTCGACATTAGCCAAACGCTGTCATCGCGACCCCCGGACGGCCGCCCTGCGGGCGTTCCGGGGGGAAGCGATCTCGGTCCCGCGGAGGCCGAGATTGCCACGTCGGCCCTCCGGGCCTCCTCGCAATGACACGGCAAAATATGTTGTGAATTTACGATCCGGCACACTAGAAAGAAAAACCCGTTTCATCCCCTGCGGGTCGGCAAAGCCGGTGGCGAACTAAGCGGAGGCGAGGGATGGAAGAGACGAGCTATGAGCGGGCGTTGATCGTTGGCGCGGGATCGGGTCTCTCCGCATCGCTTGCGCGGCTTTTTGCGCGTGAAGGCCTCTCTCTTTCGCTCGCCGCCCGCGACACGAAAAAGCTCGCGCCGCTTTGCGAGGAGACGGGCGCCCGCGCTTACCGCTGCGAGGCCACCGACCCGGCGGAAGTCGAGCGCCTTTTTGCGGCGGTCGAGGCGGCAGGCGGGGCGCCCGATGTCGTCGTCTACAATGCGAGCGGGCGCTCGCGCGGGCCACTCGTCGAACTCGTCCCCTCGGAGGTCCTGAAGACGCTCACGGTCACCGCCTACGGCGCCTTTCTCGTCGCCCGCGAAGCCGCCTCGCGCATGGTGAAGGCGGGGCGCGGCGCGATCCTCTTCACCGGCGCCTCGGCATCGGTCAAGGGCTACCCGCAATCCGCGCCTTTCGCGATGGGCAAGTTCGCGTTGCGCGGTCTCGCCCAGAGCATGGCCCGCGAACTCGCGCCCGGGGGCATTCACGTCGCCCATTTCGTCATCGACGGCGCCATCCGCAATCCCGGAAGGGTGGAACCGCCGGACCGGCCGGACAGCATGCTCGACCCCGACGCGATCGCGTTTACCTATCTCAATGTCTTGCGCCAGCCGCGCTCGGCCTGGACCTCAGAAGTCGAGCTGCGGCCCTGGGTCGAACGCTTCTGAGACGGCAGGCTCGCAGAGGCCGCGGGCGCCGCCTCGGCGTCTGGGCCGGCTACTGCGCGCTTTTGGCGCTCTCGGCGCCGCCGATTTTTTCGGCGCGCCTGCCGCCCATCTTCGACTACCCCAATCACCTCGCGCGGATGCATGTTCTTTTTTCCGGAGGCGCCCGGTTTTATGCCGTAGCGTGGGCGCCTCTGCCGAACCTCGCCGAGGATCTCGTCGTCCCGGCGCTGGGCCATCTCATCCCGCTGGCGCTCGCGGCAAAGCTTTTTCTCGTGGCGACTTTTGCGCTCCTCGCCGGGGGCGCGCTTCTCTTGGGCCGCGCCCAGAGCGGAGAGTGGCGGTTTTGGCCGCTTCTCGCATTTCTCCTTCTCTATAGCCGCATCTTTCTCTGGGGCTTTCTCAATTATCTATTCGGCCTCGGCCTCGCTCTCTGTGCGGCCGCCTTTTGGCTCCTCTTTGAAAAGAGGCGTCCCTCGGAACGGATCGCGCTCTCCCTTCTCTTTGCGCTTGCGATCTATTTTTCCCACATCGCCGCTTTCGGCGTTTATGCGCTTCTGATTTTCGGCATTGAGCTGGCGCCGGCTTGGCGCGAACTCATGGCCCGCGAGGCCTCCTTGCTTGCTCGCCGCCTTCTTGTCGCGGGCGCGCAGTTCATCGCGCCCATCGCCCTTTTTCTGTATTGGTTCCACGGGGCCGCGGGCGCCGTTCGCTATACCCCCTTTTGGCGCAAGGCCGATCTCCTCTTTACCGTCTTCGACAATTACAACCGTCCCGTCGACATTGCATGCTTTGTCTTTTTTATAGGCATTCTCCTCTAGCTTGAAGTAACGGGTGCACTGCAAGCTCCATGCCGTTGTTCATGAGCCTGGTTGCCCAGGTGTGGCGCAGGCGATGGAACTTAAATGTCGCGGCGGGCTCGGGTTCGTTGCTCAGGAACTTCTTGAACCACGCGTCGAGTTGTATCCCGGTGAACCTCTTCAGTGCCGTATTGTGGAGCAGATGGTCGTGCTCGCAGCGCGGGTCACGCTGCTCGAGCCAGAGCTCCAGGTATTTCTGCACCTTGCCGTGGAAGGGGACCGTACGTGTCCGCATATTCTTCGTAGGCAACCGCACGAAGATCGTCTGCTCAGTCTTGCTGATGTCAGTCAGCCGGATGTTCGCGACCTCGCCGACGCGCAAGCCGCACTCTTCGCCGATGGCGAAAGCGAGCCTGAGTACAAGCTTGCCGGTCCCCTCGACCGCCTCCCAGAGCGCGTTGAGATCCTTGTCCGAATACGGGCGGGCCTCGGCCGGAGCGCCGCGCTGGCTGTGGATGCGGGAAACGACAGGATTGGCACGGGCGTAACGCTCCTCCGCAATCGCCCAGCGGAAGAAAGTGGAAAGATGCCCA